>NZ_SSMZ01000169.1 GCF_004799395.1 Phenylobacterium sp. | reverse complement strand
CAGCGGTTCAAGGTCGCCTAGGTCCTCGGCTGCTGCGATCAGATCAGACGTTCGGCATGATGGACGATCGCCATGACGCCGTGCGCCCCGAGGTCGATGATCACGCCTTGCAGACCGATGAAGCCGTAGCCGGCCAGCACCATCAGTCCGTCTCGTCGCGTCAGGCCCAGGGCGAACATCCCAAGCGCCAGCGCGGGGAACAGGTTGGCGAACGGGATGGGCAGCACCAGGACCAGGGCCAGAAGGGTGCAGACGACGCCGACCAGTCGCGTGCCGGCGCCGCCGGTCAAGGGTGATAGCCGCGGTCGCCCGAGCGCCTCAAGGCGTTCCAACAGGGGCAGGATGCGCCCGATGAGCTTGGCGAGGGGTTTGTGGTCGAGCGTGCGGGCGGACAGCCATTTCGGCAACCAAAGCTTGGCTCGCCCCGCAGCGACCTGCGGGGCCACGACCAACAGCGGCAGCGCCAGCACCATGGATGCGCCAGGCGGCAGGGGCACGAGTATGGGTAGGGTCAGCACGAAGAGCACCGGGCCCAGGCCGTTCTTGCCCTCGAACCGCTTGATGATTTCGCCAACACTGAGCCGGGCTTTCCGGCTGCCCATCAGGCCGCGCAAGCCGCCCGAAAGGGATTGCGCAGAGCGGGTGCGGGGTACAGCCATTCTGCGAAAGTCCTTGGCCGGTCAGGACTCAGCGCCTGGTCCGTCAGACCGCAAGGACAAGCGCCAGCAAAGGTTCCCTGGCGTTGCCCGGGGGGCGACACTTCCATTTTTACCTAACAAAGGTACGTCGATTTCCGACTTATTGTGTTAGATTGTCGACATCGCTGGCACAGGCCCTTGGGCGCCGGCGGCTGAGAGACGTGGCCGAGACGCCTCCCGCTCCCGCTCAACCGCGCGGGGGAATGTCGAGATGGCCATCTACACCTTCTACCTGTGCAACCTGGGCGGCGGCGCCGATTCATTCGAGGCGTTCGATCTCGGCTCGGATGCGGACGCGCCCGATCGCGCCCTGCAGATGCTCCGAGATCACCCGAGCTGCACCTATGTGGCGGTTTGGGATGACCAGCGGCCGGTCCTCGAACGCCACCGCAGCACAGGGTTCACCGCGAGCGACGCGGGCTACGACGCCTCCGGAGCAGCGCTGTAGGCGGCAAAGGTCCCATATTCGCGCGCATGGCGCGTCCGGAACAAACGCCAGTCGGCGCCGTTGGCATGGGGCGTCACCGCTCTCGTGGCGGGCGCGCCCGACAGGTGCCCCTTGACCCTCATCATCATCATCATCGTCCTGCTTCTGCTTTTCGGCGGGGGTGGCGGCTACTACGCCCATCGTAGCTACGGCCTTCCGGGCTTAGGCGGTGTCGTCGGTCTGATCGTCGTGGTGCTGGTCCTGCTCTGGCTGTTCGGCGGCGTGCGCGTCTAGACCCGGCTGCGGACGCGCGACGTCCGCTCTGGGGGGATCCGGCCAGCCTAACGGGTGCTGGGCGATCTGGTCCTCCGGTGTCAGCGATCTGTCGACGGCTGCGCCGGGCCGGTGGGGCGCTGACGGCTGAACGGCCCCGACGTCGGGGTAAGCCTGCCGCACCCTGTCGGAGTTCCAGATGACCGGTCCCCTATCGCCCGAACTGCTCCGCGACATGGACGCCTATTGGCGGGCCGCCAACTATCTGTCGATCGGGCAGATCTACCTGCAGGACAATCCCTTGCTGGAAACGCCGCTGAAGCTCAGCGACATCAAGCCCCGCCTGCTCGGGCACTGGGGCACCACGCCGGGGTTGAACCTTCTCTACGTCCACCTGAATCGGCTGATCAAAGAGCACGATCTCAACATGATGTACGTGATCGGCCCCGGTCACGGCGGGCCAGGCATTGTGGCGAACACCTATCTTGAGGGCTCCTACACCGAGCGCTACCCCGCGGTCGAACGCAACCGCAACGGCCTCTACCGGCTGTTCCGGCAGTTTTCCTGGCCCTACGGGATTCCGAGCCATGTGTCGCCGGAGACCCCGGGATCGATCCATGAAGGCGGAGAGCTCGGCTATTCTCTGCTGCACGCCTATGGCGCAGCCTTTGATAACCCTGACCTGATCGTCGCCTGCGTGGTCGGCGACGGGGAGGCGGAGACCGGCGCGCTCGCGGCCAGCTGGCATTCCAACAAGTTCCTGAACCCGGCGCGGGACGGGGCGGTCCTGCCGATCCTGCATCTCAACGGCTTCAAGATCGCCAATCCGACGGTCCTGGCGCGCATCAGCCGCCCGGAGCTCACCCAGCTCTTGCGGGGCTACGGCTACGAACCGCATTTCGTGGAGGGCCATGACCCCAAGCTGGTGCATCAGGCGCTGGCCGGAACCCTTGACGCGATCCTGGTCAGGATCGGTGAGATCCAGCACTTGGCCCGGACCTGCGCCCCGGGCGAGACCCCCGAACGTCCGCGCTGGCCGATGATCGTGCTGCAGACGCCCAAGGGCTGGACGGGACCAAAGGTGGTCGATGGCCTGCCCGTCGAGGGGACCTGGCGCGCCCATCAGGTGCCCATCGCGAACATGGAGAACCCCGAGCATCTGCAGCAGCTCGAAGCTTGGATGAAGAGCTACCGGCCAGAGGAGCTCTTCGACGAGACCGGCAAGTTCCGCGAGGACCTGGCCGCGCTGGCGCCGACCGGTCATCGCCGCATGGGCTCCAACCCGCACGCCAATGGCGGCGAGTTGCTGGTCGCCCTGTCGATGCCGGGCTTTCGAGGCCACGCGCTCGACGTGCCGTCCCCCGGCGCCGTTCGGGGCGAAGCCACCCGTGTGCTCGGACGCTTCCTGCGCGATCTCGTGAGCCTCAACCTCGATACGCAGAACTTCCGGCTCTTCGGTCCGGACGAGACGGAGTCGAACCGGCTGGATGCGGTCTACGAGGCGTCGGGCAAGGCCTGGATGGGGGCTGTCGAGGCGGTCGATGTCAATCTGAGCTCCGATGGCCGGGTCATGGAGGTGCTGAGCGAGCACCTGTGCGAGGGCTGGCTGGAGGGTTACCTCCTGACCGGCCGTCACGGCCTCTTCGCCTGCTACGAGGCGTTCATCCACGTCATCGATTCAATGTTCAACCAGCACGCCAAGTGGCTGAAGGTCAGCCGCAAGATCCCCTGGCGGACGCCGATCGCCTCGCTGAACTACCTGCTGACATCCCACGTCTGGCGACAGGACCACAACGGGTTCTCCCACCAGGATCCGGGCTTCATCAATCACGTGGCGAGCAAGAAGGCCGACGTGGTGCGCATCTATCTGGCGCCCGACGCCAATTGCCTGCTGTCGATCGCCGACCACTGCTTGCGCAGCCGTCACTACGTCAACCTGATCATCGCCGGCAAGCAGCCGGAATGGCAGTGGCTGGACATGGACGCGGCCGTTCGCCACTGCACCGCCGGCATCGGCGCCTGGGATTGGGCGAGCCCGGGCGGCGATGATCCCGACGTGGTCATGGCCTGCGCCGGCGACATTCCGACCCTGGAGACTCTGGCCGCGGTCACCCTGCTGCGCGACTACGTCCCGGACATACGCATCCGCGTGGTGAATGTGGTCGACCTGCTCGCGCTGCAGCCGCCCTCGGAACATCCCCACGGTCTGGAGGACCGGGACTTCGACGGCCTTTTCACCACCGACAAGCCGGTGATCTTCGCCTTCCACGGCTACCCGGCGCTGATCCATGAGCTGACCTACCGGCGGCGCAATCACGACAATTTCCACGTGCGCGGCTACAAGGAGGAGGGCACGACGACGACGCCTTTCGACATGGTGGTCCTGAACAATCTCGACCGTTACCAGCTGGCGCTCGACGCCATCCGCCGAATTCCCCGGCTCGCCGGCCAGGTCGATATGGCGACGGCGCGGTACTGGGCGACCATGGAACGTCACAAGCTCCACGTCAGCGAACATGGCGAGGACATGCCCGAGGTGCAGGAGTGGCGGTGGAGCGCCCATGCGCCAGGCGGCGAGCTCGATGCGGAACTGCCTCCCGGTCCCGAACAAATCTTGACTTGAGTAGTTTCCGAACCTGCCGGCGCGGCCCTCGTCGCGCCTATTCTGGGACGATCCTGAATGCCCGCAGGCTATCCCGCGGGGCGGACCGAGCCTGTGACGATCGGTTTCCCGCGCGTGGGACCAGGACGCTTCTGAAGGAGCGGACGATGCAAATCGGTATGATCGGATTGGGCAAGATGGGCGCGAACATGTCCCGTCGCCTCATGACGGCGGGACATGGCTGCGTCGTCTATGCACGGACGGCCAAGACGCGAGAGGCGCTGGCCAAGAATGGCGCGACCGCCGCTTCGTCCCTTGAGGACCTCGCGAAGCGGTTAGGTCCGGGCCCGCGCGTGGTCTGGCTGATGCTTCCGGCCGGCCAGGTCACCGATGACACGGTCACGACGCTCAGCGGACTGCTCACGCCCGGGGATATCATCGTCGATGGGGGCAACTCCTTCTACAAGGACGACATCCGCCGCGCGAAGGCGCTGACGGAGAAGGGCATCCAGTATGTTGACTGCGGAACGTCCGGCGGCGTCTGGGGTATCGAGCGCGGCTATTGCATGATGATCGGCGGGCCGAAGGCGGCTGTTGAGCATCTCGATCCGATCTTCTCGGCGCTGGCGCCCGGACAGGGCGACATCGCCCGCACGCCGGGGCGCGACGGCGCCGATGGGCGGGCGGAGCAGGGCTACATCCATGCCGGCCCTTCGGGCGCGGGCCATTTCGTCAAGATGGTGCACAACGGGATCGAATACGGACTGATGCAGGCCTACGGCGAGGGCTTCGATATCCTGCGCAACAAGGACTCCGAGGACCTGCCCGAGGCCGAACGCTTCACCCTCAACCTGCCCGACATCGCCGAGGTCTGGCGGCGCGGCAGCGTGATCTCCTCCTGGCTGCTCGACCTGAGCGCCGCCGCGCTCGCCAAGGATCCCCAGCTCGCGACCTACTCGGGTTTCGTCCAGGATTCCGGCGAGGGCCGTTGGACCGTGGAGGCCGCGATCGAAGAAGCGGTGCCGGCTCAAGTCATCACCGCGGCGCTCTACGCTCGCTTCCGCTCGCGCCAGGACAGCGCCTTCGCCGAGAAGATGCTGTCGGCGATGCGGTTCGGGTTCGGCGGCCACCTCGAAGGCCAGGAGTCCATCGACCCCGAGCACAAGCCCCGACCACTGGATGCCGCTGCATGACCGGACGGAGCGGCTTGCGACTTCTGCTCGCCGACGTGGACGGCACTCTCGTCACGGATGACAAGCAGCTGACGCCGGCGGCGGTCGCTGCGGTCCAGGACCTTCGCCGCGCCGGCATCGCTTTCGCCATCACCAGCAGCCGGCCGCCCAATGGACTGCGGATGCTGGTCGCGCCGCTCGATCTGCAACTCCCGCTGGCGGGCCTGAACGGCGGTCTGCTGGTCGACCCCGACATGTCGGTGATCGCCTGCTATCCAATCGGCCCGGTGGCGGCCGCCCAAAGCGTCAACCTCCTGCTGAGTCATCAGCTCGACGTCTGGATCTACACGGCGGACGCTTGGCTGGTGCGCGACCCGACGGCCGCGCACGTGACGCGAGAGGCCTGGATTCTGGGGTTTCCCCCCGAGATTGTCACTTCCTTCACGGCAGAGCATCTGGCCCAGGCCGTGAAGATCGTCGGCGTCTCGGACGATCTTGATCTTGTCGCCGCGTGCGAAGCCCAGGCGCAGACCTCGCTGGGCGCGAGCGCCAGCGCGACCCGCTCAAACGCCTACTTCCTGGACGTCACCAATCCCAAGGCCAACAAGGGCGCCGTCGTCGTCGAGCTGTCCGTCCGCCTGGGCATCGCGCCCGACCAGATCGCTACAATCGGCGACATGCCGAACGACGTGCTGATGTTTCGCCAGAGCGGCCTCTCCATCGCCATGGGCAACGCCAGCGACGAGGTGAAAGCCCAGGCTAACCATGTGACCGACAGCAATCAGGATGAGGGTTTCGCGAAGGCGGTGCGCAACTTTGTCCTGCCCATCGCCGCTCCGTGAACGGCGCTAGCCTCGAAGGAGCCTGACATTGACCCCGCGCGTGAAAGAAATCCTGAGCTGGTATGGCGCGGATAACGTGGGCACGTTGACCAACTTGGCGCGCCTGCTCAACCACGGCCGGCTGGCCGGAACCGGCAAGCTGGTCATTCTGCCGGTGGACCAGGGTTTCGAGCACGGGCCGGCGCGGTCTTTCGCCTCAAATCCTCCCGGTTACGACCCGCGTTATCACTTCGAGCTGGCGATCGAAGCCGGGTGTAACGGCTACGCCGCGCCGCTGGGCTTCCTGGAGGCGGGTGCGCGCGACTTCGCGGGCGACCTGCCGCTCATTCTCAAGGTCAACGACGACGACAGCCTGCTCGCGGAAAAGGACCCCAACCAGGCCCTCACCGCCAGTGTCCGCGATGCGCTTCGCCTGGGATGCTCGGCCATCGGCTTCACCATCTATCCGGGGTCTGCCCATCAGCTCGAAATGTACCAACAGCTCCGCGCCTGCGCCGAGACCGCCAAGCGCCACGGCCTCGCGGTCGTCGTTTGGGCCTATCCGCGCGGATCAGGCCTGAGCGAGGCTGGCGAAACCGCGATCGACGTCATCGGCTATGCCGTGCAGATCGCTGCCCAGTTGGGCGCGCACATCATCAAGGTGAAGCTGCCGACGGCGCACATCGAACAGGAAGCGGCGCGCAAGGTGTACGTCGCCCAGAAGATCCCGATCGAAACCCAGGCGGACCGGGTGCGCCATGTGGTCGATTGCGCCTTCGCCGGCCGCCGCATGGTGATCTTCTCCGGAGGCGCGGCGGACTTCGATGACCAGGCCTTGCTGGATGAGATCCGGGCGATCCACGCCGGCGGCGGATTTGGGTCGATCCTGGGCCGCAACTCCTTCCAGAGATCGAAGGCGGACGCGCTCAAGATGCTCGCCGCGGTGATGGACATCTATCGGACCGCGCCCGAAGCGGCGGCGAGGCCTTGAGTTTCCGACCGGAGTCGCCCGCCTCGCCGCGAGCCGGTGTGACCGGGCCGGTTCTCGCCCTCAATGCCGGCTCGTCCAGCGTGAAGTTCGCCGTATTCCAGCCGGGCGATGCGCCGCACGCCAAGCTTCGCGGGGAGATCGAGGACATCGCCGCGGCGCCGCATCTCCTGGCCCTCGATGCGGCCGGCGTCGTGCTCGCCGAGCGCCGTTGGCCGTCGGATCGCGTCCCGAGTTTCACCGATCTCATCGATGCGCTTCTCGGTGTCGTCGACGCCCATCTTGGCCCCGACGAGCTGATTGCGGTCGGCCACCGCGTCGTTCATGGGGGACCTGACCTTAGCGCGCCCGCGCTGGTCACGCCCGCGCTGTTGGTGGCGTTGGAAGCGCTGACACCCTTCGATCCGATGCATATGCCGCACAGTCTGGCCCCGATCCGAGCGATCTCTGCGGCCCGCCCCGGACTCGCGCAGATCGCTTGTTTCGACACCGCCTTCCACCAGACCATGCCCTTGGTGGCGACGCAGTTCGCCATCCCACGCGCCCTATCTGCAGCCGGCGTCCGTCGTTACGGCTTTCACGGCCTGTCCTATGAGTACATCGCCAGCCAGTTGAAGCGACATGCGCCGGCGCTTTCGAGAGGCCGGGTGGTCGTGGCGCACCTCGGCTCGGGCGCCAGTCTCTGCGCGCTGCTCGCCGGCCAAAGCATCGCCACCACCATGGGCTTCAGCGTCCTCGACGGCCTGGTGATGGCCACCCGGTGCGGGAACCTGGACCCCGGCGTGGTCCTCTATCTTGGCCGGCTTGGGCACAGCTTCGCCGACATCGAGACGCTGCTCTACGAGGACTCGGGGCTGTTGGGCGTCTCCGGGATCAGCGGCGACCTTCGGGTGCTGATCGCCAGCGACGATCCGCGTGCGGCCGAGGCGATCGACCTTTTCACCTATCGTATCGGAACCGAATCCGGAGCCCTTGTCAGCGCCCTCGGCGGCCTCGACGGCTTGGTCTTCACCGCCGGCATCGGCCAGAACGCGTCGGCCATCCGCGCGGGAATCTGCGCCCGGTTGGCGTGGCTGGGCGTACGTCTCGACGAGACCGCAAATACGGCCGGCCTTGCGGTGATCAGCACGGCCGACAGCAAGGTGGAGGTCCGGGTGATCGCAGCGAATGAGGAGGCGATGATCGCAAGCCATGCGTTGGCGAGACTTCTGTCGGACGCGTGATCTTGGGGCATGTCGACATTCGAGGTTCGGCTTGAGGGGGCGTCACAGTTCTGGAGGCATATCCACTTGTCCTTGACCTGGAAGTTCATCGTGGCCCGCCATCGCCTTCTTCAGGAACGGGCCGCTTCAGCATGGTGAATAGGGCTGCCAGCACGCAGCCGGCGATGATGCCGGTGGTGAGGTCCCGGGCGAGGGTGAGGCCAAAGGTGGCGAGCAGCACGGCGGCGGTCCGCCAGTCGCGCAGCAGGCGGGCGAACTCCGATTTCTCGGCCATGTTCCAAGAGACCGCCACCAGGACGCCCGCGAGCGCCGCCAGCGGCACGAAGCT
This sequence comes from Phenylobacterium sp., assembly GCF_004799395.1. GTDB lineage: Bacteria > Pseudomonadota > Alphaproteobacteria > Caulobacterales > Caulobacteraceae > Phenylobacterium. Next base: position 13,542 of record NZ_SSMZ01000169.1, on the reverse strand, counting down.
CGCCAGGGGCGCGGCCACCAGGATGAACAGCAGCAGGAACGCGGAATGCAACATGCCGGAGATCGGGCTGACCCCACCCGCCCGGATGTTGGTGGCGGTCCGCGCGATGGTTCCCGTCACGCTGATGCCGCCGAACAGCGCCGAGACCACATTGGCGATTCCCTGGGCGATGAGCTCCATATTCGAGCGATGCTTTCGGCCCGTCATGCCGTCCGCGACCTTGGCCGAGAGCAGGCTCTCGATGCCGCCGAGCAGGGTGAACGACAGCGCGGCCGGCACGAGCTGCAGCGCCAGGTGAGCATCCATCGCCGGCAGCCGCGGCATCGGCAGGCCGTGCGGCAGGCCGCCGAAGCGGCTGCCGATGGTGGCCGCCGGCAGATGCAGCAGGGCGGCGACGACCGACGCGCCAACGACCGCGATCAGCATACCCGGCCAATTCGGCCGATAGCGCCGCAGCCCGAAGATCAGGGCGGCTGAGCCGAGACCGAGCGCCAAGGTCGCGGGCGCGAGCGTCGGCAGCGCGGCGGCCAACGCGGTGAGCTTGGGGATCAGTGGGCCGGGTTCCCCGGCCGCGAGGCGCAGACCGCCCAGGTCCCGGAGCTGGCTGGCCGCGATGGTCACGGCGATGCCGCAGGTGAAACCGACCGTCACGGCGTGGGGAATGTGCCGGATGAGCGAGCCCAACCTCAACACGCCCAGCAGGGTGAGCATCAACCCGGACATCAGCACGGTCAGCAGCAACCCCTCGACGCCGAACCGGGCGACCGTGGCGGCGACCAGCACGATGAAGGCCCCGGCAGGTCCGCCGATCTGGAACCGGCTGCCGCTCAAGGCCGAGACCACAAAGCCGCCGAGGATCGCGGTGTAGATCCCCCGCTCCGGGCCGACGCCGGACGCCACTGCGATCGCCATCGAGAGGGGCAGCGCGACGATGGCGACGGTGAGCGCCGCCATGGCGTCCCTGCGCAGGAAGGCCAGGCTGTAGCCGTCGCGCAGGGTCGTCGCGAGCTTCGGCCTCAGCTGGTTCGCGGTGGAGGTTCCGTCAGGCATGGTGTGGCGATCGGTGTGCGGCGCGCGTCATCCACTCAAGCCGAGCGGATGACAGGCGACGTTCCGGAGACTCCCGCCGCGGGCGGCGGGCGGCCCCCGGTTACGCCGTCTCCAGTTCGCGCTGCGCGGCCGCCGCCTTCGGAACCGTGGCCGCGAAGTCGAGGACCACGCGGGACGGCACGTCGCCGTGCGCCAGCCGCGCGAAGACGTCGTTGATCGAGGCCAGCGGCTGCAGCTCGATGTCGGCCTTGACCTTGCCGTCGGCGGCGAAGGCCAGGCATTCAGCCATGTCCTGGCGCGTGCCCACGAAGGAGCCGCGCACGGTGATGCAGTTGGCCACCACGTCGAACAGCGGCAGTGGGAACTCGCCGGGCGGCAAGCCGACCAGGACGCAGGTCCCGCGCTTGCGGGTCATGCCGACGCCCTGGTTGAAGGCGGTCAGCGACGGGGCGGTGATCAGCACGCCGTGCGCGCCGCCGCCGGTCCCTTTCTTCACGGCGGCGGCCGCGTCCTCGGTCTTGGCGTTGACCACGAGGTCGGCGCCCAGGCGCTTGGCGTGGGCGAGCTTGCCGTCGTCGATGTCGATCGCGCAGACCTGCAGTCCCATCGCCTTGGCGTACTGGATGGCCAAGTGCCCCAGGCCGCCGGCGCCGGAGATGGCGATCCACTCGCCGGGCCTGGCGCGGGTCTCTTTGATCCCCTTGTAGGTGGTGATCCCCGCACAGATGATTGGCGCAGCTTCCGTGGCGCTGAGGCCTTCGGGGATATGGGCGACGTAGTCGGGGTCGGCGAGGATGTATTCGGCAAAGCCGCCGTTCTTGGTGTAGCCGCCGAACTGCGCCTCGGCACAGACCGTCTCCCAGGCCGCCAGGCAGTGCTCGCAGTGGCCGCAGGCCGAATAGAGCCAGGGCACGCCGACCCGGTCGCCTTCCTTGACGATTGTGACGCCGGCGCCGACCGCCACGACCCGGCCGATCGCCTCGTGTCCGGGGATGAACGGCAGGGTCGGCTTCAGCGGCCAGTCGCCGTTCGCCGCGTGGAGATCGGTGTGGCAGACGCCGCAGGCCTCGGTCTTGACCAGGATCTGCCCGGCGCGGAGGGTCGGCACGTCCCACTCCCGCAGGACCAGCGGTTTTCCGAATTGTTCGACGACGGCGGCTTGCATCTTGGTGGGCATCTGGGTCCCCTTCTTGGGGCTGGGTATCAGGCGAGATCGCCTCGGATTGGGGGTCAGGCTGCGGCCGCCGCGCCGAGACCGCGGACGGCCTCGATCATCTTGGTGAGCACGGCCTGGGCGTCGCCGTAGACCATGTTGCAGTTGTCGCCGTAGAAGAGCGCGTTCTGAATGCCCGCGTAGCCCGTGCCCTCGCCGCGCTTGACCACATAGACCTGGCGGGCCTGGTCGACGTTGAGGATCGGCATGCCGTAGATCGGCGAGGCTTTGTCGGTCCGGGCCGCGGGGTTCACCACATCGTTGGCGCCGATCACCAGGGCGACGTCCGTGGTGGCGAAGTCTGCGTTGATGTCGTCGAGCTGGAAGATCATGTCGTAGGGCACGCCGGCCTCGGCCAGCAGGACGTCCATCTGGCCCGGCATGCGGCCGGCGACGGGGTGGATCGCGAACTTGACCAGGACGCCCGCCGCCTGCAGCAGCTTGACGAACTCATAGAGCTTCTGCTGCGCTTGGGCGGCGGCGAGGCCATAGCCGGGCACGATGATCACCTTGGCCGCATAGCGCATGGCGATGCCGGCGTCGGACGCCTCGACCGGCCGCAGGCTGCCCGCGATGGCGCTTTGCGCCTGCTTGGGCGCGTCGCCGAAGTTGGTGAAGACCACATTAGCCACCGAGCGGTTCATCGCCTTGGCCATCAAGAGCGTTAGCAAGAGGCCCGCGGCGCCCACCACCATGCCGGCGATCATCAGAGCCGGGTTCTGCAGTACGAAGCCTTCCAGCCCCACGGCCAGGCCAGTGAGGGCGTTGTAGATCGAGATCACCACCGGCATGTCCGCGCCGCCGATCGGCAGGGTCATCAGGATCCCGAAGACCAAAGCGCAACCGAAGAAGATGTAGATCCAGGTCGACGTCGCCAGCAGCAGAGGCGACCCGGTCAGAGCGGCGAACAGGACGCATCCACCGATCGCCAATGTTGCGGCCATGGCCGCGGCGTTGATCGCCTGTTGTCCCTTGATCCGCAGCGGCTTCTTGATGGCGCCGTCGAGCTTGGCCCAGGCGATCAGCGAACCGGAAAGCGACACCGCGCCGATCAGGGCGCCCAGCAGGGTAACCAGCAGCGCGGTCGCGCCATGCGCTTTGCCGCCGAGCAGTTCGACCGCGGCGATCGCGCCGGCCGCGCCGCCGCCCATGCCGTTATAGAGCGCCACCATCTGCGGCATCGCGGTCATGGCGACGCGCTTGCCGCTCCACCAGGCTGCGCCGCCCCCTAAGGCCAGGGCCACGAGCGCGAGGACGATGTTGATCCCGAGGTGGGGCCTGGCCGCGGCCTCGACGCTGAACACATAGAGGAAGCTGGCGAGGACCGCGGCGACCATGCCGAGGCCGGCCACGAATATGCCGGACGACGCCGTCGCCGGCGACGACATCCGCTGCAGGCCGAACAGGAACAGGAAGGCCGCGGCGAGATCGGCGAGGCCGATGGTCAGTTGGGGGATCAGGGCGAGCATGGCGGCGCCTCAGTGGGTCTTGAGGTGATGGACCCGGGCGTGGGTGGGGGCGCGGGCAGGCTTGGGCTGGACGTCGCTGGCCTTGAACATTGCGAGCATGCGGGTGGTGACGGCGAAGCCGCCCGCGGCGTTGCCGGCGCCCAGCAGAACGGCTGCGAAGCCGATGATCTGCTGCTGCGTGGTGCTGGCGTTCAACAGGACGAAGAGACCGCCGACAACGACGATGCCGTGCACGAAGTTCGAACCGGACATCAGCGGCGTGTGCAGGATCGCCGGCACGTGGCCGATGATCACCCAGCCGGCGAAACCGGCCAGCATGAAAACGTAGAGGGCGACGAAGCCGGTCATGCCGAGGTCAAGGCTCATGCGGGTCTCCTGCTAGGCCGCTTTCGCGGCGGTTTTGGTCTGGCTTTGTCCGCCGACGGGCGGATCGCGCCGGGCCTCGGCGTCTATGAGCTTGCCGTCGTGGGTGAGGGCGGTCTTGGCCAACACCTCGTCATTCCAATCGATGGCGATGACGTTGTCCTTCAGCATCAAGGACAACAGGTTGAACTGGTTTTTGGCGTAGAGTTCGCTGGCGTCCTCACCGAGCAGGGACGGCACGTTTAGCGGCGCGGCGATGGTCACCCGGCCGATCCGCACCGTTTCGCCGGCCCGGCTATCCTCGCAATTGCCGCCGCCCTCGGCGGAGAGATCTACGATCACCGACCCGGCCTTCATGCCTGCGACCTGCGCCTGGCTGATCAGCTTTGGCGACGGATGGCCGGGAATGGCGGCGGTGGTGACGATCAGGTCGGCCGCCTGGATGTGGCGGGTGAGAATGGCGTCGACCTTGTGCTTTTCCTCGGAGGTCAGGGCCCGGGCGTAGCCGCCCTTGCCGCGAGCGTCGACGCCGCTGTCGACGAAGGTCGCGCCCAGCGACAGCGCCTGTTCCCGGGTTTCGGGGCGAACGTCATAGCCTTCGACGACGGCGCCCAGGCGTTGGGCGGTCGCGAGCGCTTCGAGCCCGGCCACGCCCAGGCCCATCACCAGGACCTTGGCCGGGCCGATGACGCCGGCGGCGGTGGTCATCTTGGGCAGGATCCGCGCGAGGTGGGTCGCCCCCAGCTGCACGGCGTAGTAGCCCGCGAGCGCCGCCTGGCTCGACAGCGCATCCATGGCCTGCGCCCGGGTGATCCGCGGGACCCGCTCCATGGCGAAGCAAGTAATTTTCCTGTCGAGCAGTCGCTGGACCAGCGCGGGCTGGTTCTGCGCGTAGATGAACGAGATCAGGAGCGCGCCAGGCTTCATCGCGTCCACGACGTCCAGGGCCGGCGGTTGGACGGCCAGGACCACATCGGCGTCGCGCACCAGGGCCTGGCGGTCGGTCACGATGGTCACGCCGGTGAAGGCTGTGTCGGCCAGCTCGATCGCCTCGCCGGCGCCGGCCTGCAGGTGCAGCCGCGCACCCAGCTTGGTCAGCTTGGCGGTTAGGGATGGGACGAGGGCGACGCGCCGTTCGTGCGGCTGGGTCTCCTTCAGGACGGCGACATTGACGTACATGCTTAAGAGCTCCGAGGCCGGCGATCGACGGCCAACGACGCGGGGACGCCGTTGGCCGTTCGAAAGGCGGGCGCCTAGTGAGGGGCGTCCATTGCGACGGTGCGGACGAGCTTTTTGTTGACGAACTGCTGGATGCCCATGTCGCCGAGCTCGCGGCCGTAGCCGGAATTCTTGATGCCGCCGAAGGGCAGCTCCGCGTCGGACCAGTCGATGTTGTTGATGAACATCATGCCGGTTTCGACGAGGCTGGCGACGCGCTGGCCGCGGGCGGGGTCCTTGCACCAGACCGAGCCACCCAGGCCGAAGTCGGAGTCGTTGGCGAGCGCGATCGCCGCCGCCTCATCCTTGACCCGGAAGAACAGCGCCACCGGGCCGAAGAACTCGTCGCGGAAGGCCGGGTTCTCGGGCTTGATGTCGGTCAGGATGGTGGGCTGCATGTAGGACCCGGGCCGGTCGATGCGCTTACCGCCCAGGGCGACCTTCGCGCCCTTGGCGACGGCGTCGTCGACCTGCTTGAGGAGCTGCACCAAGGCCCCTTCGCTGGAGAGCGGACCGAGCGTGGTCTTCTCGTCCATCGGGTCGCCGGCCTTCAGGGCTTTGAGCGCCGCCTGGAACTTGGCCAGGAACTTGTCGGCTATCTCGTCCACGACGATGAACCGCTTGGCCGCGCAGCAGGTCTGGCCGGTGTTGTACATCCGGCCCCACACGGCCCAGGGGATCGTCTTCTCCAGATCGGCGTCTTCCAGCACAATGAAGGCGTCGCTGCCGCCCAGTTCCATCGAGCTGATCTTCAGGTTCTTGCCGGCGCGGGCCGCGACGCTCTGGCCGGCGGCGACGCTGCCGGTCAGGCAGACGCCCTTGACTCGGGGATCGTCGACGACCTTGTCAGCCTGCTCGTGGGAGATCAGCAGGTTGGTGTAGAGGCCGGCCGGCGCGCCCGCTTCGACCAGCAGCGCCTCGAAGGCGATGGCGCACTGGGGCACGATGCCGGCGTGCTTCACCACCAACACGTTGCCGGCCATCAGGTGGGGACCGGCGACGCGGGCCAGCTGATAGTAGGGGAAGTTCCAGGGCTCGACGCCGAAGATCACCCCGATCGGGCTCGATTCCATATGGGCTTCGCCGACCGTGGGGTTGAGCTTCACCGGCGCCAGGAAGCGCTCGGCGTTCTTGGCGTAGTAGGCGAGGATCCGCGAACTGAACTCCACCTCGCCGCGGGCTTCGCTGATCCGCTTGCCCATCTCCAGCGTCATGGTGTGCGCCAGCGCATTGACGTTGGCCTGCATCAGAGCCGAGGCCTTGGCGATGATTTTGGCCCGCTCAGCGTAGCTGGTTTTCCGCCAGGTCTCGAAGCAGGCGGCGGCGGTGGCGAGGGCGGCGTCGAGGGCCTTGTCGCTCATCTGGTCGAAGGCTTCGACGGGCGTGCCGTTGAAGGGATTGGTGCTCTGGTAGGTCATGGGATTGATCCTGTTTGACTTTGTCGTTCGGGCCCCCCGAGGACGTGGTCGGCTCGCGGCGTCAGGCCTCGAGGATCACCTTCAGCGCCTTGGTCTTGGCGGCGTTGCCGAAGGTCTCGTAGGCGTCGAGGATGTCGGCGAGCTTGAAGCGGTGGGTGATCAGCCGCTTGGGGTCGATTCGCTTGGCCTTCAGCACCTTCAGCAGCATCGGCGTGCTGACGGTGTCGACCAGGCGCGTGGTGATGCTGATGTTGCGGTCCCACAGGCGTTCCATGTGCAGCGCCACGGGCACGCCGTGGACGCCGATGTTGGCGATGATCCCGCCGGGCGCGACGATCTGCTCGCAGAGCTCGAAGGTGGCGGGGACGCCGACGGCCTCGATGGCGGTGTCGACGCCGCGGTCGCCGGTCAGCTTCATCAGGGCGGCGACCGCCTTGCCGTCGGTGCTGTTGATGGTCTGGGTCGCGCCGAAGCGTTTGGCGACCTCCAGCCGGTTGTCGTCGAGGTCGATCATGATGATCTCGCCTGGCGAATAGAACTGCGAGGTCAGCAGCGCGGCCAGGCCGATGGGGCCCGCGCCGACGATGGCGAGCGTGGCGCCCGGCTGGACCTTGCCGTTCAGCACGCCGCATTCGAAGCCGGTGGGCAGGATGTCGCTCAGCATTACCAAGGCTTCTTCGTCGGCGCCCTCGGGGATCGGATAGAGGCTGGTGTCGGCGTGCGGCGTGCGCACGAACTCGGCCTGGGTCCCGTCGATGGTGTTACCCAAGATCCAGCCGCCGGTGGTGCAGTGGGAGAACATGCCCTTGCGGCAGTATTCGCACTTGCCGCAGGCGCTGACGCAGGAGATCAGCACCCGGTCGCCGGCCTTGAAGACCGTGACGGCGGCGCCGACGCTATCCACGACGCCAACGCCTTCGTGTCCCAGGATGCGGCCGGGCTCGCAACTCGGCAGGTCGCCCTTCAGGATGTGCAGGTCGGTGCCGCAGATCGTCGTCTTGGTGATCCGCACGATGGCGTCGGTCGGCGCGACGATCCGGGGCTTCGCATGGGTCTCCCAGGCGGGCTTGCCGGGGCCGTGGTAGACGAGGGCCTGCATCGTCGCGAGATCGGTGATTGCGTTCATCGTCGGCGCCTTTGGCAATGGGTCTGGGGCCGCGAGACAAAGCCTCCGGTCCGTTCGTTGTCCCAAGACTGGGCCGGACGGCGAGCCCCCGACAGGCTCGGAAACTACTCAAACATCAGCGCGGCGCGGGATGCCCCGGCGCCGACGCCCCCGGGGCTGGGTCGTGGATCGTGGGTAGTTTCCGAGCCTGCGCGCCCGAGGATCGCGCGCCTAGGGTCGATGGGATGGCGACCCTCGAAACCTTCGCAGCGCAACGTCTGCGCCTGGCGCTGCTGACGCCCGACGAGATGGCGCAAGCGGATCGCCTGACGGCCGAACGCGGCGTCAGCGGCTATGACCTGATGACCGCGGCGGGCGAGGCGGTCGCGCAGGCGGTGATCGCGCGCTGGCCGCGGGGTCCCATCACGGTGCTTTGCGGCCCGGCGGCAATGGCGGTGACGGCTTTGTCGCCGCCCGCCACCTGGCCGCCACCGGCTGGAACGTGACGATTGCGCTGCTGGGCGACCGGGATCACCTGACCGGTGACGCCGCCCGCCACGCCAGCCTGTGGACGGGCGCCTGCGCCCCTCTGTCGTCCGGGAGCCTGGACGGGGCCAATCTGGTCATCGACGCCCTGTTCGGAGCCGGCCTGTCGCGGCCCCTGGAGGGGATGGTGCGCCTTACGGTGGAGGCGCTGCTATCTTTAAGAGGTGGGCGTTTGGCGGCTTTCGTCCAAAAGAGGGAAGCCGGCCACATCGTCCACCCACGGGTTGAAGGTCGCTGCGCCAGAGTGCTGAACGTCCTTGGTGTTGCGGGTGACGAGGTAGAGCTGCGCCTCAATGGCGGTGGCTGCGAACAGCGTGTCAATCACCGACGGTGGATGTCCAGTGTCGCGCCTTATGCGGCCTGCGATGGCGCCCCAGCGACGCACAACGTTATTGCTCAGGGGCAGCACGCGGCTGGCGAACCGACCCTCAATTGCATCACGCTTGGCCGAATAGCGAACCCGCAGGGGATCTTCGTCCGGCAATTGGTTGATACCCTTGTCGTACTCGGCCAGCGTGATCACGCTAAGAAAAAGCCGCCCTTCGTCCTGCCCGGCCGCCCAAGCCTTCACGCTGGGCGCGCCATTGGGGGCAGCCAGGGACGCGATGACGTTAGTATCGAGCAGCCATCCCCTCAAAGCTCGATCTCGCGGCCAATGTCGCGATCGCGGGTAAGATCAAGACCTTCCATATGGAGGCTCTCTAGAAACTCGACCAACGGGAGTTTGGCCCTCGGTGTCGCCATGCGCTCGTATTCGTCAACATCCACGATGACCACGGCTCGTCGTCCTCGAACCGTGACGGCCTGCGGCCCTTCATCGTGCGCGCGACGCACGAGTTCACTAAAGCGTGCCTTGGCGTCCTCGAGCTTCCAACTCGGCTGACGGAAACCTGGCTCTCTGGTTCTCGGCGTGGGCACGATTTTCTCCTGACTAGCTAGTCAGATATAGCCGATCTCGATGCTTTTCACCAGAGGCTGCGTGGCGCGGAACGCTCAGCCGGCCGGTCGCTAGAATGTGTTCGAGTGGCCTTTGAGGTGGTGCGAAGAGGTCGGTTGGTAGAATTGTTGGTATCTGGCCTCGGAATTCTCGAGTCTCCCTAGGTAATTCGAGTCCTGCCGGGACGATTTATTTCACTATACTCGGATGGGCCAGAATAAAACTGCAACTGGTTCGGGTCTTGTTACCTCCACCACGTGTATGCCGCGGACGATGGCCTTTCCTCGACGGCCTGGCCGAAGCCCTGCAGGGATCAGACATTGTCACCGCTCCGTCGCCGCTTCGAGCTGGTGCTAGGCAGCCGCTGCTAAGCTTTGGGCCAATATCGCGCGAGCTCATTCGCGCGGGCTGCCTTTTGCGGCCGCCTGTGGTGCCTAGCCTCGATGCCTGCGTTCAGGCGGCGGCCTTGAGGATGAAGCTGGCGACCGCCTGGGGCTGGGACAGCATCGGGAGGTGGCTGGCGTCGACGTGGTCTGTGGTGGCGTTCATGCGCGCGGCCATCTTTTCCTGCTCGGCGCGCGGGATCGCATGGTCCTGGTCGCCGATGAGGTAGAAGGTCGGCCGGTCCCGCCAAGCCGCCTTCGTCAGCACGCCGCCCAGGGCGCTGGCGTTGATCGGTCCTTGCGTGGCGTAGACCACCGCTTTTTCGTCGTCGCTCAGGTCCTGTGCGAACAGAGCGAGGACGCCTTCGCGGGTGAGCTTCAGGAACCCCTCGGCGTCGGGACGCAGCTCGGCGCCCAGCGGGGCGGCCTCGAATTTTGCGAAGAGCGCGCCCGCCGACTCGCCGTCGTCGGGGGCGAAGGCGTCGATATAGACGAGCCGTTTTACCTTGGGGTCATTGCCTGCCTCGCCGATCACCGCGCCGGCGTAGCTGTGGCCGACGAGCACGATATCGCCGTCCGCCAGCGCGATCGCCCGGCGCACCGCCGCGACGTCGGACTCGAAGCTGGAGAGCGGAAGCTGGACGGCCGTGACCGCCATCCCTTCCCCGTCGAGTAGAGGGATGACCTTCGCCCAACTTGATCCGTCAGCCCAGGCCCCGTGGACGAGGACGACAGTGGAAATCTTGGTCATGGCCATTCTCCTGCTGGCCCACACTGGACCTCTCAGCCAGTTCGGCCTTCCACATCAGCACGGTGTTGAAACAGGCCTGGGATGAGCTCTTCGGTCCCCGGCCTCACGAGGACGCCGCTTCCTCAATGCAGAACCCTTGGCCTATGCCGCTTGCGACGGGACCGACCTCACGCGTAGCGTCGTCGTCGAGAGGGGTGTCGTTTGTCTGAAGTCCAATATTCTTTTGGCCCTTTTTTGCTCTATCCGCGACGACGCCTGCTCCTCAACGCTGGGACGCCAGTCAGGCTTGGCGCGCGAGCCTTCGATCTTCTCGTGGCGCTCGCGGATCGCAGCGGTGACATCGTACCAAAAGCGGAATTGCTGGATCTCGTCTGGCCTAGTGTCACGGTCGACGAGGTAGCTCTCCGAGTACACCTGCACGCGCTCAGGAAGGCGTTACAGTTGGGCGGGCTTGGGAGCACCTGCATCATCAGCATCCCTGGCCGCGGGTATGCGCTGACGGCGCCGGTCCAACACCATTTGAATGGCGACGAAATCGTGGCGCCGCCGCCCGATCGACGCGTCGCCAATCTTCCGTCTTCGGGCAAGCGGCTCATCGGGCGAGGCGACGTCGTCGCCGACCTTCAGGACAAGCTTCGACAGCGCCACTTCCTGTCCATCACCGGGCCCGCGGGCATCGGAAAAACCTCGGTCAGCCTTCAACTCGCCGAGACCATGCTCGGCGACTACCCCGACGGCCTCATCTTCGTCGACCTCGCGGCCCTCGACGATCCGGCTTTGCTGTGGAGCGCGATCGTCAGCGCAGCAGGCTTGAAGAACGACCCGGAAAATCTTGGGCAGGCGTTCGTGGCGTCGCTTCTGAATGCCCGGGCTTTGCTGATCCTGGACAACTGCGAACATCTCGTATCCGCCGCCGCCGCTGTGGCTGGCGAAATACGGCGACGACTCCCTGCCATGGACATCTTGGCGACTAGCCGCGAACCCCTTCGCGTTGGCGGGGAGTGGGTCCATCGGCTGGCGCCGCTCGGCTGTCCGTTGAAGGACGATGCCGCTGACGCACTTACCTATCCGGCTGTGCAGCTGCTTCTCGAGCGCGCCACAGCTAGCAACGACGCATTCGAGCTGAAGGGCAGGGATATCCCGCTGGCGGCGACGCTGTGCAGGAAGCTCGATGGCATCCCGCTTTCCATCGAACTGGTGGCGTCGAGGGTTGCAACCTCCGGCCTGAGAGCCGTCGTCGCTGCGCTGGACGACCGGCTCCTCAACTCAATGCGCGGATCGAGAGCGGCCGCCCCCCGGCACCGAACCTTGGCCGCGGCCTTGGACTGGAGCTTCGATAGCCTGACTGAACTCGAGAAGACCGCCCTAATGATGCTATCGGTGTTCCCGGGCGGCATGGACTTGCAGATGGCGGTCGACATGGTCGCTGACGATGAACTTGCCTCTGCTGACGCCTTCGAGATCCTCCACAACCTGCAGGAAAAATCGCTCCTGTCTGCCGACGTGATCGGCGACGACATCGAATATCGGCTACTCGAAACGACCCGCGTGTACGCTTTGGGCAAGCTGCGCGACAAGGGCATCCACGACCGCGCAGCGCGGAACCACGCCAGGGCCCTGTCGCGGTTTTTCGGCGCCGCAGACGCGGAGTGGGATCTGCAGCCCGCCAAGGCTTGGGTCGAGAAATACGGACGGCGGATTGTCGACATGCGCGCGGCCCTGAGTTGGGCGCTCTCGGAATTCGGTGATCTCGATGTTGCCGCGGAACTGCTTGTCCGGGGCGGGATGCTTTGGTTCGAACTTGGCTTATCGACGGAATATCATGATGGCCTGGACGGCTTCTTTCGCAGGGCCGCTAAGGGGGCCAAACTGGACCCGTTCACCGAAATGCAGCTCAAGATCGGCTGGGCGCGCAGCCTTTGGATAACAGAGGGTGCCTCGGAACGGATGCTGGCAGTCGGCGAAGACGCCTACGAGCTTGCGCAGCGGCTCGCGGCGCCCCTCCAAATCGTCCAGACAGCGAGCCTGCTATGGGGCCGCAGCGCGGCGACGGGCGCTTTCGACGACGACCTCGTATCGACGATCCATCGCCTAGCGGAGACCTCAACCGATCCGGTGGTGCGTTTCTCCGCTCTACGATCCATGGCGCTGACGCGGCACTACCAGGGCGAGCAGGCGCAGTCTTGGGCATTCCATACCAAGGTTGCCTCGTACGACCCGTCCATATTCGACCGGCTTCGTCGGATCGCAAACCTGTCTAACGGCAGACTGACGCACCTGTCTTTGGAAGCGCGGCTGCTATGGATGAGGGGTTTTCACGACAAATCTATGGCCGCGGCCAAGAAGGGGGTGTCCTACGCAGAGACTTTGAGCAGCGCCGCCCACATGACGTACTTCCTCGGCTTCGCGGCTTGTCCCGTTGCGCTGTGGAGCGGCGATAGCGCCACAGCAAAAGAATGGTGCCGTCGTTTGATCGACCTATCCGCGCGGCACGGGTTCATCTTTTCGCAGCGGCTGGGCGAGATCTACGAGCGGGTCATTCCCCGACTTGGCCTTCCGGGAGGGAATCCAGGCCTTGGCCTCCCCCCAGATGCTGATCTCCAATATCAGTTCAGTCAGCTTCAACTTGTCGCGTCGTTTCATTCAGACTTTGCCGCCCCTTCGATCGTCCAACTCAGCGATGAACGAGATATAGGTTGGTGTCGGTCGGAAGCGTTGCGCGCGAAGGCGCTGCAGGCTGGCGCCGCGGAGGCCGAACGACTGCTTCGGCTTGCAGCCAGCATCGCCCGCCGGCAAGGTGCCCTGTCTTGGGAGTTACGCGCTGCAACAAGCTTGGCGCGCTTGCTTCAGCGAGAGATGCGATCAGAGGAAGCGTTCGAATTCCTGAGCGGCATCTATAGCCGGTTTACGGAAGGGTTTGGATCGCTCGATCTCATTCATGCGAGGCTATTGCTCGAGGAGCTCCACGAGCCGGATGTCGGCTAGACCTTAGGGCGCCAGGTTATGCGCCATTGTCTCCAGCGCCATTCAAGCCAGGGGCAGGAAGAAACGCTTTGATCGCCGTTGCGATCTCGTCTCCGTGGGTTTCC
>NZ_SSMZ01000168.1 GCF_004799395.1 Phenylobacterium sp. | reverse complement strand
CAACCCTCCGGCGTCGAGCCCAATTCGGCGCCGCTGACAGGAGAGTCCTATGCCTGAACAGCCCAATGGCCGTCGCCAGATCTCGCCCCGGCGCCTGAAGACCGCAGGCGTCGCCGTGGCCGGACTGGCGGTCTGTGTCGTCGCCCTTGGCGTCGTCAGCCGCGTCCATGCCGATCAAAAGGTGGCCGCCTGGACCGACGCCCAGGCGATCCCGCTGGTCAAGGTGGTCAGCCTGGCCGATCCGACCGGCTCCCAGGCGCTGGTCCTGCCGGGTGACGTCCAGGCCTTCAACACCGCTCCGAGCTATGCGCGGGTGAGCGGCTATCTCAAACACTGGTACGTCGACATCGGGACGCGGGTGAAGGCAGGCCAGGTGCTGGCCGACATCGACACGCCCGACCTAGATCAGCAGCTCGCGCAGGCGAAGGCTGACCTGCAGACAGCCATCGCGAACCAGCACCTGTCTGACACCACCGCGCACCGTTGGGCCGGCCTGCTCTCCCAGGACGCGGTGTCGCAGCAGGACGCCGACACGAAGAACGGAGACCTTGCGGCGAAGAACGCCCTGGTGGCGTCGTCGCGCGCCAATGTCGCAAGGCTGGAGGCGCTGGAGTCGTTCAAGCGCATCACCGCGCCGTTCGACGGCGTGGTCACCACCCGGTCCACCGATATCGGCGACCTGATCAGCGTCGGTGGGCCGTCGGCGACGCCGCTGTTCACGGTGGCCGACGAGAGCAAGCTGCGGATCTATGTGAGAGCGCCCGAGAACTACTCGGCCGCCATCCGGCCGGGGATGACCGCCACCTTCACCGTACCGGCCTATCCGGGCCGCACCTTCACGGCCAAGCTCGCTGCCAGCGCCGACGCCATCACGCCTCAGAGCGGCACCCTGCTGGTGCAGTTGCAGATCGACAACGCCGACCGGGCGTTGAAGCCCGGCGGCTACGCCCAGGTCCGCTTCAATCTGTCGGCCGACCATGGCGGCCTGCAGGTTCCGGCGACGGCGCTGATGTTCCGCGACAACGGCATGTCAGTGGCGACCGTCGGGCCCGCAAGCCGCGTTGTGATGAAGCCGGTGACGATCGTCCAGGACCTCGGCGCCACCGTCGAGGTGGCCGCCCGGCTGACGCCGGATGACCGGGTGATCGACAGTCCGCCGGACTCGCTGCGGCCCGGCGATCTGGTGCGGATATCGCCCTCGAGCGCTCCGGCCAATGGAGCAGGCGCGCATGCCGCGGGTTAAGCTCATCGGCCTGGCGGGAACGGCCCTCGCGCTCACGGGATGCTCTCTCGCGCCGCCCTACGCGCCGCCTCAGATCACCGTGCCGTCGGCCTACAAGGAGACGGGCCCCTGGACGCCGGCGAGCCCGGCGGACGGATCGCCGCGCGGTGCGTGGTGGGACGTCTACGGCGACAATACGCTGAACGGCCTGGAGCGGAAGATCGAGACCGGCAACCCCGACCTCGCCTTGGCGTTGGCGCGCTACGACGAAGCGCGCGCCAACCTGGCCCAGGCGCGCGCCGCGCTCGTGCCGGAAGTGGATGTAGGCGCCAGTGCGACCGACAACCGGCAGTCGGCGCAACGGCCCCTGCGTGTCGGAGGACCGACCTACTACCAGGACAACACCCTCGGCGCCTCGATCTCCTACGAGTTCGATCTATGGGGTCGGGTGCGCAACATGGTGGCCGCCGGCCGGGCCAACGCCCAGGCCAGCGCCGCCGACGTCGCCTCGGTCCGGCTTAGCCTTGAGGCCGAACTGGCAGACGCCTACCTGAATCTGCGGGGATTGGACGCCCAGGCCGCGCTGCTGGACGAGACGACGACCGCCTACGCCCATGCGTTGAATCTGACCCAAGTCCTGCATAAGGGCGGCGCTGTTGCGGGCCTCGATGTGGGCCGCGCCGAAACCCAGCTCGAGGCGACCCAGGCCCTGCGGACCGACGTCGGCGCTCAGCGCGCCCTCTACGAACACGCGATCGCCGCGCTCGTGGGCGAACCGGCTTCGGTGTTCTCGATCCCGGCCGACGCCAAGATGCCCCCTACGCCGCGGACGCCGGTGTCCGCCCCGTCGCAGATGCTTCAGCGGCGTCCGGATATCGCGGCCGCAGAGCGGCGGGCGGCGGCGGCCAACGCTCAGATTGGCGTGGCGCGCGCCGCCCTCTTCCCGACGCTGACGCTGGATGCGACTGGCGGCTTCGAGACCGCGGGCGTCGGCAGCCTGTTGAGCGCCGCCGACAGCTGGTGGACGTTGGGCCCCTCGTTGGCGACGGCTCTGTTCGACGGCGGGCGGCGCAAGGCGGTCGTCCGCGCGAGCCGTGACCAGTTCGACGAGGCGAGCGCCGTCTACAAGTCCGCCGTGCTCACGGCCTTCCAGCAGGTGGAGGACAACCTTGCCCTCTGCAACAGGTTGGCCGGCGAGGCGCGTCAGCAGTCGAGCGCTGTGACCGCCGCCCAGCGGACCGAAGGGCTGGCGCTGGTTCAATACCGCATGGGAGCGGTTACCTACCTCGACGTGGTGACGGCCCAGACCGTGGATCTCGAGGCGCAGCGGACGGAACTCAGCATCGAGACGCGCCGCCTGTTGGCCAGCGTCGACCTGGTGCGCGCGCTCGGCGGCGGATGGACCCCGACGACAATGCCGGCGACCGCGCCGGCGGCTTCAGCCAACTGAAATCCAACACCGAAAAGAAAAGGCCGGCGCTCCGCTTGGGCGCCGGCCTCGCGTGTTGCCGCCTCGGATCGACCGGGGCGCCGCCTACCCCGGCCCGCCCTTCGGACTGGCGCTCGCGACTGTGCCGGCCCGGGGCGCGGGCCCACCCGCCGCGGTCACCCGCCACACGACATTGCCGACGTCGTCGGCGATCAGCAGCGCCCCGCTGTGATCCAGCGTGACGCCAACGGGGCGACCCCTGGAGTGGGTTCCGTCGGGTGTCAGGAAGCCGGTCACCACGTCCTGTGGCGACCCTGTCGGGCGGCCATCCCGGAAGGGAATGTAGACGACCTTGTAACCGTTCAGGGGGCTGCGGTCCCAGCTGCCGTGTTCGCTGACCAGGACCCCGCCGCGGTATGAAGCGGGGAGGCTGGAGGCCTCGGTGAAGACCATGCCGAGCGGGGCGACGTGCGAGCTCAGGGCGTAGTCCGGCGCGATGGCCTTTGCGACCATGTCCGGCCGCTGCGGCTGCACACGCACGTCCACATGCTGGCCGAAATAGCTGTAGGGCCAGCCGTAGAAGGCGTTCTCCTTCACGGAGGTCAGGTAGTCCGGAACGAGGTTCGGGCCGATCTCATCGCGCTCATTGACGATCGTCCAGAGCTTGTTCGTGACGGGCTCGAAGGCCAGGCCGGTCGGATTGCGCGTTCCGGAGGCGAAGATGCGCTTGAAGCCTGTGGCGCGGTCGACCTCCCATATCGCGGCCCGGCCGGTCTCCGCTGCGATCCCGTTTTCCGTCACGTTGCTGTTCGAGCCAACGCCCACATAAAGCTTCGATCCGTCCGGGCTGGCCGTCAGGCTCTTGGTCCAATGGTGGTTGATCGGCCCGGCCGGAAGGTCGGTGACCTTCACTCCCGGGGCAGAGATATGCGTCTCGCCGGGGACGTAAGGGAATTTCAGGATCGCATCCGTGGCGGCGACGTAGAGATCGTTGCCCACCAGCACGACGCCGAACGGCGAGTTGAGGTGGTCGATGAAGACAGTGCGCTGCTCCGGGACCCCGTCGCCATTGGCGTCGCGCAGAAGGATGATTCGATTGCCGGCGTGCGCGGCCGAGCCGGCCATGGCTTTCACCTTGCCCTCGACATAGTCCTTGGGCCGATAGATCGGCGCCTTCGGGCCATTGGTCTCGACGACCAGCACGTCGCCGTTGGGCAGGGTGTAGACGCTCCTCGGATGTTCGAAGTCGGTCGCGAAGGCGCTGATCTGCAGTCCGGCCGGCACGACCGGGGTCTCGCCCTTGCCCCATCCCGCGCTCGGGGGGACCTGCATCGGCGGGATGACGTATTGTTGCGGCGCGGGCAGTTCGGGATTGGCGCCGTATTGAGTGCTGGGATCTGCGATCTTGGGGTGGCAGGCCGTCACCATCAGGAGCGCGACGAGCACGCCGTTTGTGCGAACTGGGGTCATGAGCGGACTTCCCTGGGCTTGAAGGGGCGGGGGCGAGGGACCGCGCGGAGGCTCCAGCCGCGCCAGCCCAGAACGATGAGGATCGCGGTGACCAGCGCCGAGAGCTCGAGCCCGTCGGGAACCACGGCCGTGTAGGCGTCGCGGGTGTGGACGAAGACGTTCAGCAGCGAGAGCAGGGCGGCGACCGTGAAGCCGGCGAACCGGCCCCAGGCCATGGCGCCGAGGCGTCGTCGGGCTGCGTCCAGCAGGATGGCCAAACCGGCCAGGGCCGCCAGGACCAGACCGCCCGCGATCAGCCAGACGGAGAAGTTGTCCCACTGGAAGAGCAGCGTCCGCCAGTACATGACGTCGGTGGCGAAGGCCGCGATCAGCAGGGCTGCGCCCGGCGCGATCAGGCGCGGATGCAGCGGCTGCGACGGATCATTTGCGCGTGGATTCATTTTCGGTCCTCACTGCCGGATGACGGCTCCCCGCGGCGCTGCGCGCGCCGCGGGGACGCAGGGAAGCGTCGGGAGGGAAAGAGGCCGCCCTGCGCGACGATGACACTGGGCGACGGAGCTGAAGGCGAGCCCGACGCGAACTCAACTCTCTGTAAGGCGCGGTCTCCTTCGGGCGGCGGGGCTCAGCGGGTGCCGTCCTTGAGGCCCAGCAGCTGCCATTCCCAACGGAGCCCTTGTCCGAATCCGCCGCCCAGCTCGGCGAACAGATTGGCGACGTCGTCGGCCGTTTCCGTCCGGCCCCAGTCGCGCTGGAGCTCGCTGACATAGGAGGCCACGGTGAGCGGGCGCGCGCCGGCCTGCATCATGCGCTGCACGGCGCGCTCGTGGCCCTCGACGCTGCCGCCGCCCGAAGCATCGGTAACGATATAGACCTCGTGTCCCGCCGCGATCGCGGAGAGCACCGGCATGGTCAGGCAGACTTCCGTCCAGAGGCCCGCCATCACCAGCTTCTTCTTGCCGGTCGCCTTCACCCAGTCGCGGACCCGCTCGTCATCCCAGGAATTGAGACCGCTTCGGTCGATCGGGACCTGGTCCGGATGCACGGCCTGAATCTCCTTGATCAGGTCCTGGCGTTCGGCAAAGGCCGTGGTGAACAGGGTCGGCACGCCGAAGATCTTGGCGCCCTTGGCGAGCATCACCGTGTTGTTGACGATGGTGTCGTTGGGGTGCGAGCGCACGGCGAGCAGCTGCAGATATTGATGGTCGATCAGCAGGAGCGCGTGGTTGTCGCCCGTCAGCAGGGTGTCGTCGGTAGCCATGATGGATTCCTTTCGGGTGCTCGTTAGGGTTCCGCGCGGACCAGCGTCCGGCGGTTGGGGAACGGCGCGAGCGCACGCCGTCCTGACTGCAATGGGAGTGCGCTCCGACCCTTGGCCGGAGCGGAGCGGGGGTCAGGCCGCGATCGTCGCGAAGCGGCCCCTGTTGAAATCGTCGATCGCCTGGCGGATTTCGGCCTGGCTGTTCATCACGAACGGGCCACGGCCGACGATCGGCTCGTCGATCGGCTCGCCGGTGAGGACGAGCAAAGTCGCCTCACCGAAGCTCTGGAGCGCCACCTCGCTGCCCGCGCGATCGAGCAACAGCATCTCGGCGTCGCGCAGCGTTTCGCCTTCCACCGTGACGGCGCCGTCCAGGACAACAAGCATGGCGGTATGCCCCTCGGGCAGGTCCAGCGTGACATCGGCGCGTCGGTTCAGACGCAGGTCCCACACGTTGATCGGGGTGAAGGTGCGCGCGGGGCCCTTGGCGCCGAGATAGTCGCCGGCGATGATCCGCGCCTTGCCGGCGCCGCCAGGCAGCTCGACCGCCGGCACGTCGGCGGAGAGGATGCCTTGATAGCTGGCGGCCGCCATCTTGTCCCTGGCGGGCAGGTTGACCCAGAGCTGCACCATCCGGAACGGCCCGCCTGTCCTGGCATAGGCCGCCGAATGAAACTCCTCATGAATGATCCCGCCGGCCGCGGTCATCCACTGGACGTCGCCAGGGCCGATCACGCCGCCGTTTCCGGCGGAATCGCGATGCTCGACTTCACCGTCATAGACGATGGTCACGGTCTCGAAGCCGCGATGCGGGTGCTGGCCAACGCCTCGTCGCTCGGTGGTCGGCGCGAACTGATGGGGTCCCGCGTAGTCGAGCAGCAGGAACGGGCTGATATGGCCGCCCAGGGTGTCGTAGGAGAACAGCGAGCGGACCGGGAAACCGTCGCCCACCCAGTGGCCGCGATCGTTGCCATAACGGCCGAGTATCTTCTTGCGCATTGATCTTCTCCATCGCGCTCGTCGGAAGGGCGTACCTTCCGCTGTCGGACACAGAGATAGACGTGGGACGTTGGTGGAGAAATATTGAATTATCCGACGCAGCGTCCTATACATAGGACGATATGCAAGACCTCAACGACCTCTTCTACTACGTGCAGGTGGTCGACCACGGCGGCTTCGCGGCCGCGGGCCGGGCGCTCGGCGTCCAGAAATCGAAGCTCAGCCGCCGCATCCTGCAGCTGGAGGAGAGGCTTGGCGTGCGCCTGCTCAATCGTTCCTCGCGCCGCTTCTCGATCACCGAAGTCGGCCGCGAATTCTACCATCGCTGCGCCGCGATGCTGGTCGAGGCGGAGGCCGCCGAACAGGTGGTCGCCCAGGTGCGCGCGGAGCCGCGCGGCATCATCCGGGTGAGTTGCCCGACCGCGCTGCTCTCGTTCCAGTTCAGTGCGCTGATCGGGCGCTTCATGGCGGAGAATCCGGCGATCGAGGTGCATCTGGAGGGCACCAACCGGCGCGTCGATGTCATCGCCGAAGGGTTCGATATCGCGATCCGGGTGCGCTTTCCGCCGTTGGCGCCGAGCGATCTGGTGATGCGCCAGTTGGACCAAAGCACCCAATGCCTTGTCGCCAGCCCCGCGCTTGTCGCGCAACCTCTCATATCCCCCGCCGACCTTGCTGGCCTGCCGAGCCTCGATCTCGGGCCGCCGAGTCGCGAACACGTCTGGCAACTGCGCCATGATGACGGCCGGACGGCGGCGGTTCGGCACGCGCCGCGCCTGGTGACCGACGACATGTCGACGCTGCGCGACGCGGCCTATGCCGGGGTCGGCGTCGTCCAGCTCCCGGTGATGATGGTCTGGGAGGATCTCGCCGCCGGCAGGCTGGTCGAACTCGTGCCGGATTGGCGCCCGCCTTCGGGCATCGTGCACGCGACCTTCGCATCGCGGCGCGGGCTCTTGCCGTCGGTGCGCGCGTTCTTGGATTTCCTCGTCCGCGAATGCGCGGCGCAACGAACACGGGCGGATCGGTCGCTTGGCCGCGGCGACTTCGCCACGGGCTTCGACCGCGCGGGTTCACGGTCGTCCTGAGATGGGTGGCTGAGGGCGGCAACGCGCCCGCCACTGCGGCGCCCGCCAAGCCGCTACGGCCCGTTCGCGGCGGCTTCCAGCGCTGACAGCTCATCTGCCGTCAGGCAGGTGGCGATGGATTCGATGGCGCGGTAGCGATCGATGATCTCGCGACCGAAGTCGGTCAGGCGCGCGCCGCCGCCATCGATCCCGCCGCACTGGGTGGCGATCGCCGGCGTCTTGAACATGCGATTGACCTCATCAAGCACGGTCCAGGCGCGGCGGAAGGTGAGGCCGTGGGTGCGCGCGGCGGCGCTGATCGAGCCCTTGGCTTCCACCAGTTCCAGCAGCCGTATCGCGTCCTCGCCGATGCGGACCTTGGAGTCCAATTCGATGCGCAGGATCAGCCGGGCCACGACGGGCTACCGGAGCCGGGACTTGTCGGGCGTGGCCGTGGCCACAGCCTGTGGGGTCGGCAGATCGTCGACGGTCCAGCCGCCGCCGAGCGCACGGACCAGGTTGACGCTGGCCTGCAGGCGACGGTCCTCCACCTCGAGGCCGACGCGTTGGGCCTGAAGGTCATCGGCCTGGGCGATGACCACATCGAGATAGTTGGTGGCGCCCTCCTGATAGCGGGCCAGCGCCGCGTCCTCGGTGCGCTTGGCCGCCAGGATCGCGGCGGACTGGTGGTCGGCCTCGACGGCGAGATTGTTGAGGGCCGCCAGATTGTCCTCCACATCCTGGAAGGCGCGCAGGACCTGGCTGCGATAGGCGGCGCTGGCTTCGGAGAGCTGGGCGCGGGCGGCCTCGACCCTGGCTTTGCGCAGGCCGCCGTCGAACAGGGTCAGGGCCGCTTCAGGGCCGAGCATCCAGAAGGTGTTGCCGGGGGCCAGCAGGTTGGCGAAGGCGGTGTTCTGCCAGCCGCCGTTGGCAGCCAGGTCGATGCTGGGGAAGAAGGCCGCCCGCGCAACGCCGATGCGGGCGTTGGCCGCCGCCGCGCGCCGCTCAGCCGCGGCCACGTCGGGCCTGCGTTGAAGCAGGGTCGAGGGCAGCCCGGTCGGTGTGTTCGGCAGGTTGAGCGCCACGGTCTTCGCCGGGATGGAGAAGCTGGAGGCGGGTGTCCCCACGAGGCTGGCGATGGCGTGCTCGACCAGGGCGCGCTGGGCGGCGAGGTCGGCGACCTGGGCCTC
>NZ_SSMZ01000167.1 GCF_004799395.1 Phenylobacterium sp. | reverse complement strand
CGGAGAAGATCGGGAAGAAGGCCACGACCGCGGCAAGCGCGATGATCGCGCGGCCGGCGTGGTCTAGCCCCGCCCAGATCAGCACCAGAGGCGCAATCGCGACGACCGGGGTCACCTGCAGCACCACCGCCAGCGGGCGCACGGCGCGCTCCAGGATCGGGCTCAGGCCCACCGCGAGCGCCATGGCCTGGGCGACGAGGCTCGCGACCAGGAGGGCGATCAGGGCCATGAAGAGCGTGTTCCAGGCCGAAACCAGCAGGCCCGCCCAGTCGGCGGCCAGGGCCGTGGCGATGGCCGAGGGCGGCGGCAGGAGGTACGGCGCCACATTCAGGGCGCGGCAGGCGACTTCCCAGGCCGCCAGCAGCAGGGCGATCAGGGCGAACGGCGCCAGGAACCGGGCCAGGCGGCTCATGCGGCCATGCCCCTGGCCAGCAGGGCGGAGACCGCCTCGACCTGCGCGCGGAAGGCCTCAGTGGTGCGGAAATGCTCGGGGCGCGGCAGGGGGCCGTCCACCGCCACCTCGCCGGCGACGCGGCCGGGGCTCTTGGTCATGACCACGACGCGCGAGGCCATGTAGACGGCCTCCTCGACATTGTGGGTGACGAAGACGATGGCCGGATTGGTCTCGGCCCAGAGGGTCAGGACGTCGTCGGCGAGGGCCCGGCGGGTGATCTCGTCGAGGGCCGCGAAGGGTTCGTCGAGCAGCAGCAGCTTAGGCCCGGTGACCAGGGCGCGGGCGAGGGAGACCCTCATGGCCATGCCGCCGGAGAGCTGGACCGGACGCGCGCCCTCAGCGCCCGCAAGGCCCACCCGGGCGAGGGCGGCGTCGGCGCGGCTTGCCGCCTCGGCGCGGGTGACGCCGGCCAGCTCCAGCGGCAGCGCCGCGTTGGCCCGAGCCGAGAGCCAGGGGGCGAGCGTCGGGGCCTGGAAGACCACCGCGGTCTCGCCGCGTCCCGGCGTGCGGGCGACTTCGCCCCGGGTCGGCGGCTCCAGCCCGGCCAGCAGCCGCATGGCGGTCGACTTGCCGCAGCCGGACGCGCCCACCAGGGCCACGATCTCGCCCGCGCCGATCTCCAGCGTGAACGGCCCCAGCGCCCGGCCACGCGGATAGTCGACCTCTACATCGCGGAGCGCGGCGACGGTCACCCTACTTCGCAGCTGTCGTCACGAACTGCAGGGTGTAGGCCTTCTTGAAGTCCAGGGTCTTGGGATAGACGCCGGCGCCGGAGGCGATGTCGAACAGGGTCTGCCAGCGGGCGTCGGTCATGGTCCCGATGCCGTGTTTCGCAGCGTCGCCGCCGTCGACGATGCCGTTGGCCTTCAGCTTGGCGCGGGCCTGGTCGAGGATGTCCTGCGTCATCTCAGGATTGTCCTTCATGATCATCGCCTCGGCAGGCTTCGGGTCGCCGTTCAGGTAGTCGCTCCAGCCCTTCGCCGTCGCCTCGATGAAGGCCTTCACAACCGCCGGGCTCTTGGCGATCAGGGCGTCGGGGGCGAGGATCATGGTGGCGTAGCCGGGGTAGCCGTTGTCGGCGAGCAGGAAGACCTTGGGCTTCATGCCGGCCTGCTTCTCGATCGTATAGGGCTCCGAGGCCAGATAGCCCTGCTGCACGGCGCGTTTGTCGGCCAGGAACGGGCCGTTGTTGAAGGTGTATTTGCGCACCTGATCGTCGGTCAGGCCGTACTTGGCCTTCAGCCAGACCCAGAAGGTGGTCACCGAGGCGTCACCCAGCAGGATCGGATGGCCCTTCAGGTCGGCAAGGCTGTTCACGCCGGCGTCCGGGTGGGCGATCAGCACCTGCGGGTCCTTCTGGAACACCGCCGCGACGGCCTTTACCGGCACGTTCTCCTGCGCCAGGTTCAGGACCACGAAGCCGTTGGAGCCGACGCCCATGTCGATGGAGCCGGCGGCCAGCAGCTGGGGCACGTTCACGCCGGGCCCGCCCTGGACGATCTTCACGTCCAGCCCGCGCCGGGCGTACTCGCCCTCGGCCAGGGCTTCGTAGAAGCCGCCGTGCTCGGCCTCGGCCTTCCAGTCGGTAGCGAAGCGGATGGGGGTGAGGCCGGCGGCCTTGGGCGCCTGCGCCTGCTTGGCGGGCGAACACGCGGTCAGCGCGAGCACCACGGCCACGGCCATCGGTTTGAAGAGTTTCATCAGCGCCCCTGCTGCAAGCTTCAGCGAAGGTTAGGGCGCTGCGGCTTCCGTTGGAAGACGCGCATAGCAAGAGGGCGGCGCTTCGGTTGCCCGAGGCGTCGCCCTCTCATCCAGATCCGTTGGGGGATCTGTGCCTTCCAGGTCGATCGCGCCTTCGGTTCGTGAGCAAGCTCACTGGTTTTCCGTCGCGTCCGGTGTCTCAGGAAGTCCGTCCCGGGTTGCCCCGGTCCTCGCCTCTAGAAACCTCCTGCTCGCCTCTGCTTCTGGGTACGCCGTTTCCGGTTTCTCCGTCCGCCCGCGCCGCAGTCCCTCTCGGCAAGTGAACGGTGCGCCCATCCTCAAAATCCGGCAAGCGGCTGTTTTGGGCGAGCTGTGATTCCGGGTCTGACAACCGGTGGACAACCGGTGTATAACCTGGGAGCAGATCCGAATTCTTCAAGCGATTTCAAGGCTTGAATCGATCCACAGGAAAGCCGTGTCAGGCCGGTTTTCCGGCCTCCAGCGCCTCCCGACGGGCCTCCAGGGCGAGCCATTCATCCTCTGCGCCGATGAGCCGGGTACGGACGGTTTCCAGTTCTGCGGACAGCTTCTGGAAAGCGGCCGGATCGCGGCCGTAGAGGCCGGGGTCGGCGAGGCTGGATTCGAGCTTCGCGAGCTTCGCGGGCGCGCCGGCGATCAGGGCGTCGAGCTCTTCGAGGCGACGCTGGTCCTTGTAGGTGAGCTTGCCAGCGGCGGTCGGTTTCGGCTTGGGCGCCGACGGCGGGGGCGCGGCGGCTCTCGCCTGAGCGAAGGCCGCGACCGGCAGGCGGGCGAAGAAGCCCGGGTTCTGGGAGATGAAGTCCTGCCAGCCGCCGGGCGTCTCCACGGTCCGCCCGGCGCCGTCGAGGCCGATGGTCGACGTCGCCAGACGATCCACGAAGTCGCGGTCGTGACTGACCAGGATCAGGGTGCCCTCGTAGTCGGCCAACAGGTCCTCCAGCAGGTCGAGGGTGTCCATGTCGAGATCGTTGGTGGGCTCGTCGAGCACGAGGACATTGGCCGGGTTGGCCAAGGCTTTGGCCAGCAGCAGGCGGTTGCGCTCGCCGCCCGAGAGACTGCGGACCGGCTGGCGAAGTTGGGCCTCGGTGAACAGGAAGTCCTTGGCGTAGGAGACGATGTGGCGCGGCTCGCCGCGGACCAGGATCTGGTCGCCGCCCAACGGCAGCAGAACGTCGCGCAGCGTCATCTCCGGCGACAGCTTGGCGCGCGCCTGGTCGATGTAGCTTATCTCCAGGTTGGTCCCGAGCTTGATGTCCCCTTCGTCGGCGGGGATCTCGCCCAGCAGCACCTTGACCAGCGTCGTCTTGCCCGCGCCGTTCGGGCCCACGACGGCCACCCGGTCGCCGCGCAGGATGCGGGTCGAGAAGTTCTTCAGCAGGATGCGGTCGCCAAAGGCCTTGGAGACGTTCTTGGCCTCCACCAC
Organism: Phenylobacterium sp.; assembly: GCF_004799395.1. Classification (GTDB taxonomy): domain Bacteria; phylum Pseudomonadota; class Alphaproteobacteria; order Caulobacterales; family Caulobacteraceae; genus Phenylobacterium. The sequence goes on along the minus strand of NZ_SSMZ01000167.1, from coordinate 7,368 downwards.
CCGCTTGCCGGAGGTCCCGGAGCTGGCGAGCCCCATGTTCAGTTCCTTGCGGGTGTCCTTCAGCCGATCGGCCTTGTCCTGGCGCAGGCTTTCCAGGCGGCGTTTGCGGCCCTCGTTGCGGGCGCGCCGTGCGGTGACGCCGCGGGCCATCCAGTGCTGCTCGCGCTGGATGAAGCGGTCCAGGCGCCGCGCCTCCTCGGCCTCCTGGGCGGCGATTTTCTCGGCCCAGTCCTCGAAGCCGGCGAAGCCTTCGTCGAGGCGTTTGACGAGGCGGTATTCCAGCCAGAAGCAGCGCTTGGTCACCCGCTCCAGGAAGGCGCGGTCGTGGCTGACGATCAAGGCGGCGGCCTTGGAGGCGGCGAGCTCATCCTCAAGCGTCTCGATGGCCAGGATGTCGAGGTGGTTGGTGGGCTCATCCAGCAGGATGACGTCGGCGTCCTCGGCGAAGGCCCGCGCCAGGGCCGCGCGGCGGATCTCGCCGCCGGAGAGGCCCCGCGCGGACTTCTGCGGATCGAGGCCGAAGTCGGTGAGCGTGGCTTCCGCCTGGTAGTCCATGGCGCCGCCGGCGGTGGCGTAGTCCAGCAGGGTGTCGCCGACGATCTCCGGCTCCTGCGGCACGAAGGCGATGCGGGTCCCGGTGGCGATGTTGCGCTCGCCGCCGTCCGGTTCGATCTGGCCGGCCAGGATGCGCAGCAGCGTCGACTTGCCGGCGCCGTTGCGGCCGACCAGGCAGGCGCGGACCCGCGCGTCGAGCGCCAGATCGACGCCGTCGAACAGCATCAGCGGACCGTCCGCCAGGCGGACGTCCTTGAGGGCGAGGATGGGTGCGCGCATTTGAGGGGCCTCAGATAGCGGCCCTGGCATTCGGCGCAAGCTGGGATTGCCCCGCGATCGGGCCTATCTAGGCCGGATGGCCGGCGAACCCTTCTGGCGGCGCAAGTCGCTGAGCGAAATGACCGTCCCTGAATGGGAGAGCCTGTGCGACGGTTGCGGCCTCTGCTGCCTGGTGCGTTTCGAGGACGAGGACGGCGACATCATCCCGACCCGAGTGCACTGCAAGCTGTTCGACGCTGGGGCCTGCGTCTGCACCGACTACGCCAACCGCCAGAAGTACGTGCCCGACTGCGTGAAGCTGACGCCGGGCAATATCGAGCAGCTGGCCTGGATGCCCTTGAGCTGCGCCTACCGCCGGCTGAACGAGGGCCGCGAGCTGGCCGACTGGCATCCGCTGATCAGCGGCGATCCGGAAAGCGTCCACCGCGCCGGCGTCTCGGTTCGCGGCCAGACGGTGAGCGAAAAGGTGCTGGCCGAGCCCGAGGATGCGCTGGACTTCGCCGCGCCCGATCTGATCGCCGAACGAGGACGCTAGGCAGTCTGTGGCTTTTCTGCCACACAAGCCCTTGCGCCTGGACCCGAACCGACCAATCTAGGCCTCCAGAGAGACCACACTTCCAAAAGGGCTGAACTGACTTGGCGAGCGACCCCTATCAGGTCCTGGGCGTTCCGCGCACGGCGAGCGCGGACGAGATCCGCAAGGCGTTCCGCAAGCTCGCCAAGGCCAACCATCCCGACACCAATCCCAACAACAAGGCCGCCGAGGAGCGCTTCAAGCAGGTCTCCGGCGCCTTCGACATCCTGGGCGACGCGGCGAAGAAGAAGAAGTTCGACGCCGGTGAGATCGACGCCGACGGGCGCGAGACGTTCGGCGGCTTCGCCCGCGGCGGCGGGCAGGGCGGCCCCTGGGGGCCGCCGCCCGGCGGCGGCGCCTACGGCGGCGGTCCGCACGGGGCCAGCTTCGAGGGCGTGGACCTCGGCGACATCCTGGGCGAGATGTTCGGCGGCGCGCGGGGCGGGCGCGGCGCCGGCCAGGGCGGCGGCTTCGGCGGCTTCTCCCAGCGCGGTGCCGACGTGCGCGCGCGGATGGAGGTCGACCTGGAGGACGCCATCAAGGGCGGCAAGAAGCGGATCGCCTTCTCCGACGGCCGCACCATCGACGTGACCATCCCCAAGGGCGCCCTGGAAGGCCAGACGCTCAGGTTGAAGGGCCAGGGCTCGCCCGGCCGCGCGGGTCCAGGCGACGCCTTCATCGAGCTGACCATCGCCCCGCACGCCATCTACCGTCGCGAGGGCGAAGCTCTGGTGATGGACGTGCCGGTCACGGTCTATGACGCGGTGCTGGGCGGCAAGGTCGAGGCGCCGACGCCGGATGGGCCGGTGACGCTCACCATTCCCAAGGGCTCCAACACCGGCGCGCGCCTGCGGCTGAAAGGGCGCGGCCTGACGGACGCCCGCGGCGTGCGCGGCGACCTCTTCGCGCGCCTGGTGGTGACCCTGCCGGACACCCCCGACGCAGAGCTGGAACGGTTCGCGGAGGATTGGCGCAAGGGCCGGCCCTATTCGCCCAAGCGACGCGGTTAGAGCCCCGGCGTGACAGCCGCCGCCGCACGCCGCATAAGCACCCCATTCAGGCCCGGTTCAGTCCCGGGCGGCCAAGGCTGATCCCATGATGCGCCTCCTCCTCATCGCCGCCCTGCTGCTGGGCGCCGCGCCGGTGACCGCGACGGCGGCGCAGGAGCATCCCGGCGCCGCGGAGCCGGCGGCTGGCGGCCAGGTGCCGCTGTCGCGCGTTCTGAAGGAGCTGGCCCAGCGTCATAAGGGCAAGCAGCTCAACACCACCATGGGACAGGTCGGCGGCAAACCGGTCTACCTGGTGCAATGGCAGTTCCCCAGCGGCCAGATCGTGGTGATCACGGTGGACGCCCAATCCGGTCAGGTGCTGGGGCAATAGGAGGACTCTGCGATGCGCATCCTGCTCGTGGAAGACGATCCGGACCTCAGCCGGCAGCTCAAGCTGGCCCTGGCCGACGCCGGCTATGCGGTGGACCACGCCCCAGACGGCGAGGAAGCCCAGTTCCTCGGCGAGACCGAGCCCTATGACGCGGTGATCCTCGACCTCGGCCTGCCCAAGGTGGACGGGGTCTCGGTGCTGGAACGCTGGCGGCGCGAGAGCATGGCGACGCCCGTGCTGATCCTCACCGCCCGCGGCGCCTGGAGCGAGAAGGTGGCGGGCTTCGACGCCGGCGCCGACGACTATCTGACCAAGCCGTTCCACACCGAGGAACTGCTGGCGCGCTTGAGGGCCCTGCTGCGGCGTTCCGCCGGGCATGCGGCGCCGAACCTGTCCTGCGGCGGCCTGCGCCTCGATCCGCGCGCAGCCAGAGCCAGCGTCAACGGCGAGCCGCTACGGCTGACCTCGCTGGAGTACCGGCTGCTGCACTACATGATGATGCACCAGGGCCGGGTGATCAGCCGAACCGAGCTGGTTGAGCACCTCTACGACCAGGATTTCGACCGCGACTCGAACACCATCGAGGTGTTCATCGGCCGGGTGCGCAAAAAGATCGGCTCCGACCGCATCGAGACCGCGCGGGGATTGGGCTATCGCCTCACCTGCCCCGACGACGAAAGCGGCGGCGAGGCTCAGGCCTCCTGATGCGCCAGGCCTCCTGATGAGACTGCCGGCGGCGCTTGGCGCGTCGTCGCTGGCCCGGCGGCTGGTGCTGCTGGCGCTCACCTGGAGCATCGGGGCGCTGGTGGTCACCGCCCTGGTGATGGGCCTGCTGTTCCAGCGCGCGGCGATCCGACGGGTCGACGAGACGCTGAGCGACCTGATCACCAACCTGGCGGCCTATTCGGAAGTCGAGGACGATGGCCTGGTCTTCGCTCCGCCGTTCACCGATCAGCGGGCGCTTCGCACCTATTCCGGCCGCTACTGGGAGATCGACGAGCCGACCGCCGACGGCAAGGTCGTGCCGTTGGCGAACAACCAGCGCTCGCACTCCCTGTTCGATTCCCACATCTGGCCGCTCCCCGACCTGGAGGCGCGGCTGAAGGCCCGGCCGGGCCGCACGGTGTCCTACAACGCCCGCGGCCCTCAGGACGAGCCGCTGCGGGTCAGGGCGCAGCAGAACTTCCTGCCCGGGCGCAAGGCGCCGGTGATCTTCCTGGCGGCCGAGGACCGCAGCTCGGTCGACCGAGATGTCTCGAACTTCGTGGTCGCCACATCGGCCGCCTTCCTGCTGCTGGCGGCCTTGCTGGTGGTGGCCATCGTCATCCAGGTGCGCGTGGGCCTGCGCCCGCTGTTCGACCTCAGAAGCGAGGTGGCCGCGGTGCGACGTGGCAAGGCCCAGCGGCTGGCGGAAACCTATCCCACCGAACTGGTGCCGCTCGCCCAGGAACTCAACGCCCTGGTGGAGCACAACCAGCAGGTGGTCGAACGACAGCGCACCCACGTCGGCAACCTGGCGCATGCCCTGAAGACCCCGATCTCGGTGATGATCACCGAGGCCGGCCAGCGCCCCGGCGCCCTGGCCGAGGTCGTCGAGCGCCAGGCGGTGGCAATGCAGAAGCAGGTGGACCACCACCTGCGCCGCGCCCGCGCCGCGGCCCGCACCCAGGGCCTGGGCGAGCGCACCTCGGTCGCCGAGGTCCTGGACGAATTGTCGCGGACGCTCGGCCGCATCTACCGCGACAAAGGCGTCGCCATCGACTGGGACGCCGATGAGGACCTGTTCTTCCTGGGCGAGCGCCAGGACCTCCTGGAGATCGCCGGCAACGCCATCGAGAACGCCTGCAAATGGGGCCGCTCGAAGGTGCGGGTGCGGGCCACGGAAATCAGCCCGGAACGCTTCCGTCTCCTCGTGGAGGACGATGGAATAGGCTTGCCGCAGGACCGCCGAGCGGAGGTCTTGCAGCGTGGCGCGCGCCTCGATGAAAGCGCCCCCGGCTCGGGCCTGGGCCTGTCCATCATCGACGAGCTGGCGCGGGCCTACGGCGGATCGTTGAGCCTGTCGGACTCGGCCTTGGGCGGCCTGAAGCTTGAGGCTGACCTGCCGCGCGCAGAAGCTTGATTGCGCTGTCCTTCGGACAACCTTAACTCGCCATGGGGCAGTGTGGAGCGCTTGCGGAACCGTGTTCCGTGACCGGAGCTATCGATGGTCGCCCTGTCCGACCGGAAGATCGAGATCGTCAGGACGCTGGTGCAATCCGCGCCCGACCGGATCGTGGGCGGTCTGCGGCTGGCCCTGGCCGAAAGCGTCGGCGACAGTGTGCTCGCCAGTGTGCGCCAGTTGGTCGAGGCCGAGGCGCTTGACCGCCTGCTGCGCAACGCGGTCTTCCAGCCGGTCGCGCCGCTCTGTGTCGGTGACGGCGGCGACACCCAGAAACTCACCTTCCCGGCGCAGGCGCTGACCTTCGTCTGGCGCGGCCTGAAAGCCGCGGCGCCGGCCGAGATGGCCCAGGCGCTCAAGGCCTCGGCGGCGGTCGTCGCGGCCGAGGCGGCCGAACAGCGCGCGCCCGACCCCAGTCCGGCCTACAATGGCCTGCTGGCCCTGGCCGCGACGGGGCTGCGGGCCGGCGAAGTGCGGGAGTTCAAGGCCGCGGCCGAGGTCTGTGAGCGCACGCGCCCCGGCGGCGCGGAGGCCTTCGCGGCCTGCCTGGACATCGCCCCGATCGTGCGCAAGACCCTGCCCAAGCTGAGCGACTGGATCGCCCAGACGGGCGACGAGACCAGCGCGCCGGCCCGACTGGCCTACAAGGACGCCGTGGCGATCGCCGAGGACGCCGGGCCGCGCTTCTTCGAGATGCTGGCCAGCCAGCTTCACCCGCCATGGATGGTGCTGCGCATCATCTCGGCGATCATGGACAAGCCCACCGAGCGTTACCTGGCGGAATCCGAACTGGGCGGCTTCCCCGAGCGGCTGATGGCCCAGATCGACGACTCGCTGAGCGCGATCAGCAAGCTCGACGTCGACGGCGGCCGCGAGGCGGGCCGCGCGGCGGGCCGCCTGGTGGAGCTGGTCACGCAACAGACTTTCGAGCTGGAGGTCTGCATTGAGCTCAACCGCGAGCATGGCTGGGGCCAGCGCATCGTGGCCCAGAAGAAGTCCATGGCGAACCTGGTCGAGGCGCGCCTGCGCGACGCCGAGAAGCTGACCGGCGCGGCCCTGCCGAACCAGTCTTCCGGCTTCGCACGTCCGCGCAGGACCGGCCCCAAGCTGGACGAACCGCCGGAGCCCAAGGCGGTGGGCCGGGCCATCACCTTGCTCAGCTTCGCCCACGAGATCCGGCTTTGCGCCAACTACGGCGGCTTCTCGGCGATGCACGCCAAGGTGACCGAGAAGCTGGGCGGCCTGCTCGACCACTATGTCGAAGAGGTGCTGGACATCGTGCGCGTCGGCCACGCCGAGCCGGCGATCGGCGCGGCCTTCCTGGCGGTCGCAGCGGATATGCTGGCCCAGGTTCGCGACGAGAAGGCCGCCGAGCTGGTGCGCCGCCGCGCCGCCTCGGCCTGCACGCCGCCGGACAATTCCCACGTCCTCGACGCATAGAGCCCTTCCCGCACACGTTGAATCAAGGTGAGCGGAAAAGAGCGGCTCCAGCCATAGCCGCCGACCCTGTTCTTCCCGGCTGACTTGCCTTACGTCAGCCGGGACAGGGTCCAGGCGCGCGGGAAGCCCCGAGGGCCCATGACGCACTCGCGCTGGCGCGCGCTTTCGGCTACACGCGCCGCATGATCGCCTTCTGGGTCGCCGCCGGAGCCCTGTCCGCCGCGGCGGCCATCCTGTTGATGTACCGCGCCGCCCAGGCCGCCGCGCATGGGCAAGCCCCAGACACGACGTCGATGTTCTATCGCCGCCAACTGGCCGAGATCGGCGATCTGGCCGACCGCGGCCTGATCGCGCCGGACGAGCGCAGGGGCGCCGAGGCCGAGGCGAGCCGTCGCCTGCTGGCCGCCGCCGACGCTCCGGTCGAGACCTGGTCGACGACACCCAGCCGGGCGCCGATCCTGCTGGTCGCCATTGGCGCGCCGGTGCTGGCGCTCGGCCTCTACCTGGCCGTGGGCTCGCCCGGCATGGGCGATCAGCCCTTCGCGCGGCGGCTCGCGGGGTGGCGCGCGGCCAATCCGGAGAGCCTGCAGCCGGCCGAGATGGCGGCGGTGCTGGACAAGCTCACCAAGGAGCGGCCCAACGATCCGGACGGCTTCCGCTTCCTGGCCCTGGCCGAGGGCGCGTCAAGCAACCCGGCCGGCGCCGTGCGGGCCCTGAAGCACGCCGTCCAGCTCGCGCCGGGCCGCGCGGACCTTTGGGAAATGCTGGGCGAGGCCGAGCTGTTCACCGCCAATGGCGAATTGACCGACGAGGTCATCGACGCTTTCACCCACACGATCCGCCTGGATCCGAAGAACGTGGCCGCGCGGTTCCACCTCGCCCGGGCGAAGATCAAGGCGGGCGATCAGGCGGGCGGGCTCGCTGACTGGCGTGCGCTGCTGGCCGACATGCCGGCCAGCGATCCGCGGCGGGGCGATCT
>NZ_SSMZ01000166.1 GCF_004799395.1 Phenylobacterium sp. | reverse complement strand
ATGCCGCCTATCTCGCCGAGACGGGGCTTGAGCACCCGATGCGCGAGGAGGTCCTGGCCTCACAGCCTCTGGACTGGCGAGTCGTGGCCAAGGGGCTCGCCGAGGACGAGCCGGCTCCGGTCTACTACCAGAAGCACATGACCCACCACATGGCGCCGGGCTTCGGTCTGGACTGGATGGACAGCTGCAAAAGCGCCTTCCTGATCCGCGAGCCGGCGGCGGTGCTGGCGTCCTATGTGAAAGCCCGCGCGGAGGTGACGCTGGCGGATATCGGCGTGGTCCGACAGCGCGAACTGTTCGACCGCGAGGCCGACCGCCTGGGGCGCAGCCCCCCGGTGGTCGAGGGCGCCGATGTGCTGGCCGATCCGCGCGGAACCCTGGGCGCGATCTGCGTGGCCCTGGGCGTCCCGTTCGCCGAGGCGATGTTGAGCTGGCCTGCAGGCCGCCGTCGCAGCGATGGGGTCTGGGCTCCGGCTTGGTATGCGGCGGTTGAGCGGTCCACCGGCTTTGCGGCGCCCGAACGGTCCTCGCCGGCGCCCCTGACCGATGAGCTCAAGCGGATCGCCGAGGCGGCGCGGCCGCACTATGAGGCGCTGGTCAGATGGAAGATCGGGCCTGAGCCCAAATGAAGAAGCCGCCCGAAGGCGGCTTCTCCTTGATCCGAACGTCCGACCGATCAGGCGACCAGGATGGCGCCCTGACGACGACGGCGAAGCGCCGCGCCGGTCCCGCCGAAGCCCAGGATCATCAGGGCCCAGCTGGCCGGCTCGGGCACGGCGAAGCCGGCCCCCTGCTGGATCAGCTCGGTGACCGAGATGGTTCCCACATCTGGCACGTTGCTCAGCGTGAAGTTCACCGAGAAGGTGTTGTTCTGGGCCGGGTTGTACAGCGAATCCACGAAGCCGAAGCTCAGCCGTTCGCTGTTCTGATAGCCGCCCGGGTCGCCAGCGTTCGTTGCATTGCCCAGCAGGAAGAAGTCCGCCGGGAAGCTTTGGGTGTTGTTGTTGGCAAAGTCGTGGATGGTGATCGTGGCGTCGCCGAGGCTATCGCTGAGCGTCACCGGCGAGGCGCCAACGTCGGGATTGACCGAGTAGTCGAAGCTGAGCACGTCGCCGAGGTTGAAGCTGTAGAGGTCGCCCACGGGTGACGTGGCGTCCTGCTGATAGACGTGGGCGCGGAGCGCGACTTCGACGCCGCCCTCGGTGTCCACTGTGAAGTGTCCGTTCGAGTTCCCGGTCCCGTAGTAGACTCCCGGCGACGCCAGATCGGCGTCGGTGGCCGTGCCGGCCAGCGCCGAAGACGCCATGGCCAGGACGCTCGCGGCCGACAGGGCGCACAGCAAAACGCTACGCATACGCATCAAGGATATTCCCCCACAAAGCTTGAGCTGACCCGGCGCCGCATTCATGCGGCGCGACGCGTCACACCTCTGCGCGACGCCGAAAGATCATGCTTAAGCAGTTGTGAATATTCGACAATCTGACTCCCCTCACAGGCGAGTTAAGTCGAGGACCCGACTGTGAGGAGCGTGGCGTCAGACCAGCTTCTTCCTGTAGAGAGCCGAAAGCTCCGTCCACGCCCGTTCGGCTCCGGCCTCGTTGTAGACGGCGCTGCCCTTGACGCACCAGCCGTGGTTGCAGCCGTCGTAGACCTCGACGCGGGCGACCTTGCCGGCCGAGGCGAAGGCGGCCTTCAGCGTGTCCTTGTCGGTGGGCGCGCGTTGGTCGTCGTTGGCGGCGACGGCGGAATAGACCTCGGCCTTCATCTTAGGGATGAGCAGGTGCGGGCTGGCGGGCGTCTGGGTGACCAGGCCGCCGCCGTGGCAGGTGACCGCGCCGGCGATCCGGTCGGGCAGGACGGCGGCGGTGCGGTAGACCAGCGGGCCGCCCATGCAGTAGCCCTGGGTCCCGGCCTTCTTCTTCGTGTCAGTCTGCGGCAGGGCGTCCAGGAAGGCGAAGAAGGCCGGCGCGTCGCCCTCCACAGCGCCCGGCGCCCCGATGGTGGCCGCCATGGGCATGAGCTGGGCCCGCTCGTCAGGTTTCGAGAAGTCGAGGTTGACGGTCTCCGTCGCGCGGGCCTTGCGATAGAACGGGTTGGGCACCAGGACCACGTAGCCCTGGGCGGCCAGCCGCTTGCCCATGTCGCGGAACACGGGCCTGAGGCCCATGATGTCGGTCCAGATCAGCACGGCGGGCCATTTGCCCTTGCCCTGCGGATAGAAGAGCGCCGCGTCGCAGGTCCCGTCGGGCGTCTTGATGTCGACGTCCTTCTCGGTGACCGTGGCCTGGGCGTGCGCCATGGTCGCCGATATGGAGGCCGCCAAGCTGGCGGCGGCCGCGGCGGAGAGGCCAAAGGCCCGGCGGGACATCGGCGTTTCCGCAGCCAGAATGCTGCCTTCGAACTGATGGATTTCGTCGTCGCACATGTGAGCGGCCTCCCGAGGATTTGGACCTGAAGGGTCGGCGCCAATGTTACGGCGTTATTTCCGCCGGGGAAGCGGGCGATTGGTTTGGGCTTAAGCGGTCTTGGCTTTGCGCTCGCCGGTCTTGGAGAGGCGGATCAGGACCGCGAGGCGTTGCTCACGCGACCTGCGCGTCGGCGTCTTCGACGGCTTCATCGTGGCCTCCCTTGATCACGTCTTCCAGGCCCTGTTCGCGGACCTTCCGGTAGAGGGTCGATCGGCCGATGCCGAGGCGGCGGGCGACTTCGCTCATGTGGCCGGCGTAGATCTCGATGGCGAGCTGGATCAGGTCGCGCTCGATCTCTTCCAGGGTGCGCAGGTGGCCGCGCTCGTCGAGGATGCGCACCGGCACGGCGGACGGCATGTCCGGAATCATCTGACCGACGGCGGCCGGCAGGGCAGCGAAGCTGGCCAAGACCGGCTCGGCGGCCTGGATCGGCGGCGAGACGCCGCTGATCGCCGGGAAGTCATGCGGCTGCAGGTAGGGCGCGTCGGCCAGCACGATGGCGCGGTAGACCGCGTTCTCCAGCTGACGGACATTGCCCGGCCAGTCGAAGGCCGCCAGGCAGGCGATGGTCTCGGGGGTGGCGCCGACGACGGACTTGCCTTCCTCGACGTTGAACCGCTTGACGAAGGCGTCGACCAGAGCCGGCACGTCCTCCCTGCGGTCGCGCAGCGCCGGGGCCTCGATGGGGAAAACGTTCAGGCGGTAGTAGAGGTCCTCGCGGAACCGGCCTTCCTTCACCGCCAGCGACAGGTCCCGGTTGGTGGCCGAGACGATCCGCACGTCGACCTTGATGGCGCGCTTGCCGCCCACCGGGTCGATCTCGCTCTCCTGCAGAGCGCGCAGCAGTTTGACCTGCACGTCGAGCGGCAGCTCGCCGACCTCGTCGAGGAACAGGGTGCCGCCGTTGGCTTCCTGGAACTTGCCGAGGTGCTTGTCGGTGGCGCCGGTGAAGCTGCCCTTCTCGTGGCCGAACAGGATGGATTCCACGAGGTTCTCGGGAATCGCACCGCAGTTGACCGCCACGAAGGGCTTGCCGGCGCGCTCGGAGGAGCCGTGGACGGCGCGGGCGATGACTTCCTTGCCGACGCCGCTCTCGCCGGTGATCAGGATCGGGATGGCCGACTTGGCCGCCCGCTCGCCCAGGCGCTTGACCAGTGTCATCGCCGGTGAGGCGCCGATCAGGTCGCTGAAGCTGGTGCGGCCCGAGGCGTGTTTCTTCAGCCGGTCGACCTCGCCCTTCAGCGCGCCCATGGAGAGCGCGTTGCGGATCGAGACCAGGATCCGCTCGGGCGCGGCGGGCTTGATGAAGAAATCCATGGCGCCGGCCTGCATGGCCTGCACCACGGTGTCGATGCCGCCGGTGGCGGTGACCACGATGACCGGCTGGGGGAAGCCGCGGGCGCGCATCTCGACCAGGGTCTCCTGACCGGAGATGCCGGGCATCACCAGATCGAGCAGCACCACATCGACGGGCGCGCCGAAGCCGAGGCGTTCGATCGCCCGGTCGCCGCTCTCGGCGTGCGCGACAGCGAAGCCCTCACGTTCGAGGACCGCCTGGATCAGCCGACGCTGCGTCGGGTCGTCATCGACGACGAGGACCGTTTTGGCCATATGAAGACACCCACCGTAACCGGCCGCCGCCTCGTGGACGAAGGCTCCTGTTGTCGCGAATTGATACAGGACAGGCGTGAAGAACGAGTTTCGGAGAGCTGAGTCAGGCGTTAACGCCGCGGCTTCTGATGAGGCGCTGGCGGTGGCGGCGGCGCGGGGGTTTCGCCGCACCTGGGCAGGGCCTGCAGTCCGCGCAGGAACCCGCGGCGGGCGTAGCCGGCGAGCACGGCCTTCTGCAGCGCCTTGTCCTTGCCACTGGCCCCGGTGACGAACCGCACCACGCCGCCATAGGGGACCAGGCCGCGGGCGAGGTTGGCGCCCTTCGAGGCGAGGTTGGTCTTCGTGTCGGCGACGACGGGTTCGGCGTCGATGTCCGGGCCCAGCAGGTCGTTCAGCGTGGTGAGCTCGTCGCCGACTCCGGAACAGTTGAGCGGGGCCGGCAGCTGGTAGGGATCGGCCTCGATGGTCTGGAGCAGCGGCGGGATGTCGGCCCCGGTCAGGCCCAGGCCCCTTTCCGATCCCGGCTTGACCTGCGCCCAGGCTGAATTCCCGGCGACCATAAAGGCTCCGACCATCGCCGCCATGCTCGCGGTCCGGACCGCACTTCGCTTCATTCGCCCCTCCCGCGCGCCCGACACCAGCACAGCGGCGTCTAGAGCGTTCCGTCCACCCAAAAATCTGAGATCTGCCTGTCATGAAACGGCGCTATGGCCACCGGTCGCTTATAAGGCCGGACATGCAGCAATTCAGATTCGCCGCCGCGGGCGTGCTCGCCGCGGCTCTCCTGGTTTCGACCCCGGCCCAGGCCGCCCCGCGCAATGTGATCATCTTCGTCGCCGACGGCCTGCGCTCACACAGCGTGACGCCGGAGTCCGCGCCGGCCCTGGCGGCGGTGCGCAGCGAAGGCGTGGACTTCGCCAACAGCCATTCGCTGTTTCCGACCGTCACCACCGCCAACGGCTCGGCCATCGCCACGGGTCACCTGTTGGGCGACACCGGCGATTTCGCGAACACCATTTACGCCGGGGTTGGCGTGGCCTCCGACGGCTCGCCGCTCACCGACTTTGAGAACGACGAGATGCTGGGATTGATGAACCAGCGCTTCGCGGGCAACTACCTGGGCGAGGTCAGCCTGCTGCAGGCGGCCCGCGCCAGGGGCTACGCCACCGCGGCGCTGGGCAAGGAGGGTCCCGCGGGCGTGCAGGACGCCACCGCCCGCGATGGGACCGGCACAGTGGTGCTGGACAGCGCCTACCCCAAGAACGGAATTCGGCTGGCGCCCGAGATCGCCCAGGCGATCCAAGCGGCGGGCCTGGCGTCCTCGCCACCCCAGCGGGGCAAGGATTTCAGCGGCGGGGACTTCAAGACGCCGGGCACGCTGAAGACCAATGCCGAGCAGCAGGACTGGTTCGTGGGCGTGGCGACCAAGGTGCTGATCCCCCGCTTCAAGGCCGAGGGGAAGCCGTTCGTCATGGTGTTCTGGTCGCTGGATCCCGACGGCACCCAGCACGGCAATGGCGACAGCCTGAATTCGCTGACCCCCGGGATCAACGGGCCGACCTCGCGGGCCGCCATCCGCAACGCGTCGAACGACCTGCAGGCGCTGCGCGACGCCCTGCAGGCGCAGGGGCTGGCCGACAACACCGACATCGTCATCACAGCCGACCACGGCTTCTCCACCAAGTCGCTGGAGAGCCCCGGCAGCGCCGCCGCCTCGTTCCGCTATCCGGACGTCAAGCCGGGCTTCCTCCCGCGCGGCTTCCTGGCGATCGACCTTTCCAAAGCCCTGAACCTGCCGCTGTTCAGCGTGCGCGGGGCGCCGGTCGATCCGGCGAAGGGGGAATATCCCAAGGGCGGCGCGTTGCTGGGTGCCGATCCGGCCAAGCCTGAGGTCGTGATCGCCCCCAACGGCGGGGCCATGCTGCTCTACCTGCCCGGCGCCAACGCCAAGGCGATGGCCCGCAAGGTGGTCGCGGCCCTGACCCGCCAGGACTATGTGGCGGCGATCTTCGTCAACGACGCCCTGGGCGAGGTCCCTGGCGCCCTGCCGATGAGCAAGGTCAACCTGATCGGCGCCGCGCGCACGCCGCAGCCCTCGATCGTGCTGTCGTTCCGAAGCTTCTCCACCGGCTGCGCCGACCCCGAAATGTGCGGCGTCGAGATCGCCGATAGCGGTCAGCAGCAGGGCCAAGGCATCCACGGCACGCTCGGCCGCCAGGACACTCACAATTTCATGGCCGCCGTCGGTCCGGACTTCAAACGTCGCTTCGTCGACCCCGCGCCCGTGAGCAACGCCGACTGGGCCAACACGCTCGCCTACATCCTGGGGATCGAGCTGCCGCGACGCGGCCATCTGGTCGGCCGCGTGATGAACGAGGCCCTGCTAGCGGGCGGGCCGGCGCCGCCGGTGAAGCCGATCACTGTGCGGTCCAAGCTCGCCGCCAACGGCTTCGTCACGGTGCTGAACGCCCAGGTCACGCCCGGTGAGACCTATCTCGACGCCGCCGGTATGCCGGGCCGGACGCTCGGGCTGAAGCCCTGACGCCTAGGTCCTACGGGGCGGTCGCCCCGGTTTCGCCTGGTCGCCGATGCTCCAGCCGCTTGGGCAGGGGCCCATGCGCAGGAAGTGGCGGACCTGGCTCGCCGTGACCGGGTCCGGCTGTTTGGGCGTGCGGTAGTGGTAGAGCTCGGTCAGAACGAAATCGAGCCGGAAGTCTTTCTGCAGGTCGCCGACCGTGGTGGCGCTGACGCCGAAGGGTCGGCCGTTCGCCTGGCAGCTCAGCGACCAGCCGTTGGGTCGCAGGTACGGATAGGTGGTGTCCTCGCAGGGCTGGCCGTTCACCTCGGCGCGGGAGTGGGTGAAGGTCTCGCGCAGGGTGCGATCGGCGCAGACGTAGGCCGCCGCCTGGATCGCGCCGTCGCGTCCGATCACTTCGACGCGCCAGAGCTGCGGCGGGTCCAGCGCCTGCTGGCGGGCGAGGATCTCGGTCCGGGACGCGCGGCCGATATCGCAGGCGGCGAGGCCGAGGAGGGCCAGCAAGGCCAGCGGTCGCAGGCGGTGCGCCGGCTCTGTTCGCAGGTGGGCCATCGGCGCGGCCGTTGCGGCTAGCGGAGGATCGGAAGGACGGCGGCCGGCTGCTTGTGGCGCATGACGAGGATCGCCTGCATGTGGTGCACCTCGTGGGCGACATAGACCTCGTCGGGCGGCATACCTTCGGCCGGGGCCGGCGGCTGGGCTTTCCAGGCGCCGTAGGCGGCCAGCACGATGACCCCGCCCATGACGAAGGCGCCGATGTCCTGCCGCTGGAAGTCGGGCGCGGGCATCCGCAGCGCGGCGATCCGCTGCTCGAGCGGGTGGGCCGAGCGGCCGGCCAGCCAGTGGCAGCCCAGGGGCGCGGCGATAGCGCCGAGCTGCGTCTTCAGCAGGGTCTCGGCGTAGCGGCGCTTCTGGCCCGGACGGTGCGCCAGCACCAGGGCGTCGCAGGCAAGCTCCTGGCCGCGCGCGAGGCCAGGCTCGACCAGGAGCT
>NZ_SSMZ01000165.1 GCF_004799395.1 Phenylobacterium sp. | reverse complement strand
TATCTCTGTTCCATAGATTTTTCAACAATCCGCAGAGTTCAGTTTCAGCCAAAGCAGAGGCTATTTCTGCCATTCCAGCGGTAGTTGTTAAGCTTAACCATAGATTACTTTCGACCTCTCCGGTATTCGCTTGGCGTGACGCCGGACCGGCGGAGGAAGGCGCGCCGCAGCGCCTGGGTGCTGGAAAAGCCGCACTCGAATGCTATCTGCTGCAACCCAAGGGCCGATGTGTCGAGGAGCCGGCGTGCGACGGCGATACGCCTCAGTTCCACGAACTCCGCTGGAGTCATCTCGGTTTCCTGCACGAACGCCCGCGCAAAATTGCGCTGGCTCATCCCCGCCCTGCGGGCCAGCTGGGCGACAGAGAGGTCCTCTCCGAGATTGTCGTGGATCCAATGCCGGACTCGCCGGATCGGCTCCCGCGCTGGGAATGGCATGGCGGCCTGGGCCGGGCCCCCGGCCCGCTCGAGCAATTTTACAAGCGAAACAGCGAGCGCCAGGGCCACACCAAGCGGCTGCTCGGTTTCAAGGCTGAGGCCGAGCACAGCGAGGTCGCTCCCACAAATTGGGCACATCCAATCGGACATCTAGGGAAGCCATTTCGTCAGGACGGAACAAAGCGCGAGAGCATCCGCAGCCGCGCCCGGCCTTCAACCGGCAGATCGGTTCAGTTCCTGCCAATTCGAGGGCATCATCGGCCAGTGGGCCTTCAGCGGCTTAACCGTTGTCGCCGGTCGTCCGAAAACGTTCGCGGTACTCGCTCGGGGTGACCTCAAGCCGACGGCAGAACGCCTTGCGCATGGCCTGCGTGCCGGAGAAGCCACTGTCGAGGGCCACGCGCTGGACGGGCAGCTTGGTCTCCTCGAGAAGCCGCCGCGCCTCGTCGATGCGGGTCAATTCGACGAAATGCGCGGGCGTCACATGCGACTCCTGCACGAACGCGCGCGCAAAGTTGCGCTGGCTCATTCCCACTTCATGAGCCAGCTGGGCGACGGAGAGATCCTGTCGCAGGTGCTCGCGGATCCATTGCTGCACGCGTTGTATCGGTTCGCGGGCGACGAATTGCGCCGCCAGCTGGGCGCTGAACTGCGACTGCCCCCCCGGGCGCTTGAGGTACATGACCATGAAGCGCGCGACCGCCAACGCTGCGTCTCGCCCGAGGTCTTCCTCGATAAGGGAAAGCATCAGGTCAAACGCTGCCGTGACCCCGGCAGAGGTGAACATCGGCCCGTCTCGGACGAAAATCCGGTCGGGCTCGACCATCGCGTCGGGATATTGAGCGGCCAGGTCGCGGGCATACTGCCAGTGGGTCGTGACGCGCCGTCCGTTCAGCAGACCGGCCGCGCCAAGGATGAAGGCGCCAGTGCAGGCCGAACCGTACCTTCGCGTCCGAGGCGCCTGGGTTCGAAGCCACTCCGTCACGGTTGGGCTCGGCGGAAGTGGTACGCCGTGGGTCGGGGGAACGATCAGCGTGTCGATCTGTTCGCTGAACTCGTCCAACGTGGCGTCCGCCACAATCGTCAGGCCCGACGAGGTGCGGATCGGTTCCCGATGCTCGGAAATCAAACGGACGCGATAGTGGTCTTGGCCCGTCTGAGCGTTCGCCTCGGAAAACGCGTCGGCGATCGCAGCGATCTCCACCAGGTGGGGCCTGACTGGTGGAACGAGGATCGCCACCAACATGGGAACAGGCTTCCGCAGCTGGCGGGCAACGGAAATCATTGCCCTTAAGGCGGAGCCTATCACTCGACGCCGCCGGCGAGTAACGCATTTGCCGTGACCGCAGAGGAATGGGCGGTGCAACCCGGCCTCTAGTCAAAGCCAGACGCGTCTAGGCGAAGGTTCGAATTACGCCGGCAGGTCGAATGGCGCGATCCAGCGCTAATCTGGCTGAATAAGCGCCCCTATCTTCCCTTGAGACGCCTCGCCGAACGCCGATCTGTGGCTCGTGCAACGATTCACGCGAGGTTTTGCGACTAGGTCATGACCAGGTTCCGCGTTTCCAACTCCTGCGAGCCCGAGCCCGAGCCCGAGCCCAAAGCCGACCGAGCGCCGACTTGGATCCATCTTGTGGGCGCCGAAGTCGTCTCGCGCGCCGGCTTTTCCCTCTGGATGGGCGCACAGGGATTTCGGACGCGTCGCCACCCGTCGGCGGAAGCCCTCGTGGCCGCTGCCCCTTGGCTGGAGCCTGGCTGCGTAATCCTCGATCTTGCCGGCCCGACGTGGAGCGCCATCGAGCTCCTCGATCGGTTGCGCTTGGCCGCGCCAAATCATCCTGTGGTGGTCTTCGGCTGCGGCGACGTCGCGCTGGCTGTGGCGGCGATGAAGCTGGGGGCCGCCGACGTTCTGGACCGGCCAGTGGGGTGGGGAACGCTTGCGGACGCCGTCGGGCATGCCCTGGAGGCGGGCGTCTATCGTTCGTCGGCATTGCCGGCAAGCGCCGCCGCTACGGCCAGGGTCTCGACCTTGACCCCGCGACAGCGCGGGGTCCTCCGTGAAGTGATGGCCGGAAAGCTTAACAAGACGATCGCCCACGAACTAGGCCTCAGCGCCCGCACCGTCGAGAGCCACCGCGCCGCCATCATGGCGCGTACGGGCGCGCGCAGCCTCAGCGACCTCATTCGAATCGGGATCGCCGCGGGACTCTGAGGGTTGCGGCCCGATGAAGGCTTCGATGATGTGCGCATTGGGTCGAAGCGGTCGCGAAGCCCGCCGCTAGGCCAAGAAAAAGGGCGGCCCGAGAACCGCCCTTTCGCATGTTTCAACTGGGCTTCGCGGCTTAGCGCGGCACCCAGGCGCCGTGGGCGTAGTAGCCACGGCCGTCGTGATAGTCGCGCCAGTGGTGGCGATCGTCCCAGTGCTGGTGGAAGTACCAGTCGTCGGGGTGATAGGTGAGCGCGACGCCCGGATAGTCGACGCGATTGTCCACGTGCCAGCAGTCGCCCTCGGCGTTGCAGACGACGTGGGCCGAGGCGGCGCCGGCGCTGACAGCCAGGCCGCCGACGCCGACGAGAGCGGCCAGGGCCGCAGAGGCTAGGGTGATCTTCATGAGGGCTCCTCTCCGAATACGCCATCGGCCAGCGCCGTGGCGGATCGTCTAGAAACGCCGCACCCTCGGTCCCGGTTGCGCGTAACCCCGATCTGCGAACGAAAAAGGGCGGCCCGAAGACCGCCCTTCGCCGTGACTTTGCTGGACCGGAAACTCAGCGCGGGACCCAGGCGCCGTGGGCGTAGTAGCCGCGGCCTTCGTGGTAGTCGCGGAAGTGATGCTGGTCGTCCCACTTCTGGTGGAAGTACCAGTCGTCAGGGTGCGACTGCAGCACGACATTGGGATAGGTGGCGTCGCTGTCGGTGTGCCAGCAGTCGCCTTCGGCGTTGCAGACGACGCGGGCCGAGGCGGTTCCGGCCGTAAGGGCCAGGCCGCCGATGCCGATGACAGCGGCAATCGCCGCTGTGGTCAGGGTGATCTTCACTTGGGGGATATCTCCAAATCGTCCTTGGCGCGAAGGCGCAAGGGCGCTGGCCAACCCAACGCCGTTCGGCTCGCTAGGTTGCGCGGCATCCCTCTGGGCCTAGCCGGCGAGGTCGCTGAGCCGCTCCCGCCGCGAATGCCGTGTGGGCGGCAGTGGCCCCTTCGCGGACCGGCGGGCGGCCAGGGCGCGGACCAGGGCGGACAGGGTTCGGGCGATAGCGATCATCGGAAGCGCGACATCTCTTCAGGCCGGAGGGCGGCGGGTCCGCCAGCGGCCCGGCTTCATCTCCCGCCAGGCCCGATGCATGAAGTGGCGCCGGCGCGCACCACGGCGCACGGTTAAATCAGGTGGCGCAGGAAAACTGCGAGCCCAGCCTGTGGGGTTTCAATGCTGACCGAAGGACGGATTAGCTTGCCGTCCCGTCGCCGGGCTCGGCTTTGGATTCGATCACCCCGTAGTCCGACGACTTGGCGCGTGCGCCCTGCAGGGCGACCCCCTCGGCGGCCAAGCCTCGTTTCAGCAGCTCCCGCACGGCCGCCGCCCGGCTCGGCATCCGCCGTGCGAACCGCCAGTCGTCCAGCGCCGCCAGTTCCTCTTCCGTCAGCATGATCTGCAGCCGCTCCGGCCGCGAAAGGTCGTTCACAGCCCTCTTGCCCCCGTGCTCGCCACTCGCCGCGTTCTGCAGCAGCGCGCGAAAAAAATCAGCATTTTTGTCAGACACCGTCAAGACTGCCAGTTACTCATTTCGCGTCACAGGCCCCGCATGAGCGACAGAACGCAAATGTGCCGAAGGAGTTTCCGGAGCTGAATTTGCTTGCGTGTCATAAATATAAAACATGTTCTTCTACATCTTCGGCGCGTTCTTATGAGTTGACGTGAGTTACCTAGGTTCGACCCTTCAATATTGCGGCTTGATAATACGGATCTTATATCGGACATTGTCGTTTGATCGCTGTCGGGTCGCGATCAGAGGTATCTTGCGTCATGAGCGTTACCGATATTCAAGCCGACCCGGCTGATACTCGACATCGTGAAGCCCACCACCGCATCGCCAACAATCTGGCCCTGATCGCGGGGTTCGTGCGGCTCCAGGCGTCCAAGATTTCCAAGGATCGCCAGCCCCTGTCAGCGGCGGAGACCTGCCTCCTGCTTGAGGAGGTCGAGGTTCGGATCCAGACAGTCGGCCGGCTGCACCACCTGTTGGCCGTCGGCGAAAACAGCGGCCTGATCGACGTGAGCGAATATCTTCGCTCGATCTGCGGCATCCTTTCCCAGTCCGTCTGCAACTCCCGCTCCGTCGATCTCAATTGCGATGCGAGAACCTGCATGGTCGCGCCGCAGGCCGCCGCCCTGCTGGGCCTGATCGTCACCGAACTGGTGACCAACGCGGTGAAATACGCCCATCCCGCCGGCGCGCCGGGCCGGGTGGCCGTCCTCTGCCGCGACGACCGCGGCGACGGCGTGGTCCTGTCCGTCTCCGACGATGGCGTGGGTCTGCCCGAGGGGTTCGATCCCCAGGTCGATGGCGGCCTGGGGCTGCGGGTCATCCGTTCCCTCGCCGATCAGCTGGACGCCGAACTCGGTTTCGACAGCGGCCCGCTTGGCCTGACCGTCACCGTCATCGCGCCCTAGGGACGGTCTTCGCGGCCGATGCCCGCCTCGGTCACGACGTCCCGTCACTCAAAGAGCGGCGAACCCTGTCCCGGCCGTTCAACGGCTTGATGACAACCTGGCGGCCTAACCGAAATGGTCCCGGATCAGGGCCACAGCGGCGAGCACGAACACGACCACCGGAATGGCGACGACGCCACGGCCCGTCGCATAGGCCTTGAACCAGCTCCCCAGCTCGACGCGGAGGCTGTCTTCCTGCGGTTCACCGGAGATTTTTGACGGCTTCATGGGAGAAACTGTATATAACATACAGAACCCTCGCAAGGCGCTTTGGGGTCGCCTAAGGAGCTTGGATGCTGGATCTGGCGCGCGCCGATCGACTGAAGGAGGCCCGGATGAGCTGCGGATACAAGACCGCGGCCGCGGCGGTCGCGGCCTTCCGCTGGAACGCCAACACCTATGGTTCCAACGAGAACGGCAATGCGCCCTTCTCCTTCCGCCGCGCCAAGGTCTACGCCGAGGCGTTCGGGGTGCGCGCCGAGTGGCTCTACGACGGCGTCCCGCCCAAGTCCGGGCAGGCCGGCCGCACGGCCCGGGGCGGACGCGCGCCGGAGCGGCTCGTCCCGATCATCGGCCGGGTCGGCGCCGACCCCGAGGGCGGCGTGCTGTTCGCCTCCGGCCAGGCGGCCGGGGACCTGGTCCCAATCCCGCCGGGCGGGACCGACAGGGCCGTGGCGCTGCTGATCGCAGGGCATTCGATGCGCGGCCTCGCCGACGACGGCGGCCTGATCTATTTCGAGGATCAGCGGACGCCGCCGACGCCAGACATGCTGGGCCATGTGGTGGTGGTCGAGACCGACACCGACGAGGTGTTGGTCAAGCGCCTGCTGCGCGGCTCGAAGGCCAACCGCTTCGACCTGGAGAGCATCGTCGGCGAGACCCGCCGCGACTGCCGGCTGCGCTGGGCCGCGCACATCACCGCGATCATCCCGCCCTATCAGGCGCGGCGGATCATCCGCCACCACGCCGCCTGAGGATCGATCCGGTGAGCCGATCTTCAGGATCGCAAAGGCCGCCGCGCAACGAGGCCCAGGACGTGCGGATGTCCCGGGAACATGAGCGCTACTCCATCGAGAACCAAATGCCCGCGGTCGCCGCCTACGCCCGGCGCCGGCGCTATCGGATCGTCAGCACCTACGCCGACGAAGGGGTCAGCGGGGTCGGCTTCAAGACGCGCCACGGACTGAAGGCGCTCTTGGCGGACGCCATGGGCGGCGCGGCGGTCTCCGGCTCGATGCGAGAAACCGGACATCTTGGCCGCCGCAACTGTGCCGCTGACGTTCGCTCGGAGCCCGAAGGGGACCAGATTCCCTTGAGGCGAACGCCGCATCTCGTCGTCCTGGGTTTGCTTGGGCGATGGGGATCTTCCGATGCGGCGGTCGGCTGTCTGAAACATGGGGCCGACGATCCTCATCGTTGACGACGACGAGGGGCTGCGAGCCAGCATTGCCGGATACCTGTCACGGGAAGGGTTCGCGGTGTCCTGCGTCGAGGATGGCCAAGCGATGGATCAGGCCCTGGATGCGGACCGCCCCGACCTGGTCATTCTGGATGTGATGCTCCCCGGGGAGGACGGCCTTTCGATCTGCCGCCGCCTGGCGGCCCAGCACGGTCCGCCCGTAATCCTGCTGAGCGCGGTCAGTGAGGAGATAGACCGCGTACTCGGTCTCGAATTCGGGGCCGACGACTATTTGGCCAAGCCCTGCAGTCCGCGCGAACTCCTTGCCCGAATCCGCGCGGTGCTTCGCAGAAGCAGGGCCGGCGGTTCGTCGATCCCGCCCGCCTGGCGATACCAGTTCGGCGGGTGCGTCCTGGAGGCCCCTCGGCGGACCCTGAATGGTCCCACCGGCGCGACCAGCATACTGAGCCCTGCGGAGATGGCGTTGCTCCTGGCGCTTGTCACAAGGCCGCGGCGACTTGTGAGCCGCGATGAACTCATCGAGTTGACAAGGAGCGACGGCGCCGAGGTCCTCGACCGCGCGATCGACGTTCAGATGAGCCGCCTTCGTCGCAAGCTGCAGGCCGGAGGCGCGCCGGATATGATCCGAACCATTCGCGGGGCCGGCTACATGCTGGAGGTCCACGTGACCCGGAACTGAAGACCGGCCCTGCCCTGGCTGGCGGCGCCTCTCGGCAGACCGGGAGAGCCGGCGACGAGCCAGGGATGGGGCGGTCAGCCCTGCGGCGCGAAGGCGCGAAGCAGGCGTCGCATGGCCCGGCGCGCGTGCGCCTCGATCTGCTCCGGTGTCGGCGCCACGGCCCCGCCCAGCAGCGCATGCGTCACCCATTCGCCTTGCAGCAGGCCGATGAAGGCGTGGCCGAACTCCTCCGCGTCGGCGATCTCCACCACCCCCTTCGCCACCAGCCGGCCCACCAGCACGCGGCCGAGCCGCAGCCCGTGCTCGCGGGTATAGCCGCTCAGGATCGCGCCCACCTCAGGCATGCGCGCGCCCTCCGCCACAGCGATCCTGAGCAGCGCCACCTTCTCCGGCTGCAGCATCTGCGCCAACAGTCGCGCGGCGAACCGCTCCAGGGCTGCCGCCGGATCCAGGGTCGCGTCGTCGGCGATGGCCTCCAGCGCCGCGGCCCCCTGCCGCGTCCCCCAGGCCACCAGGGCCGCGAACAGCGCCGCTTTCCCGGCGAACCGGCTGTAGAGCGTAGCCTTCGACGCCCGCGCGGCGGTGGCCACGTCCAGCATGGTCGCGCGGTGGAAGCCCTTGGCCGTGAAGACCTCGAAGGCCGCACGCAGGATCTCCTCCTCCCGTGGGTCGGCCGGCGCGACATCGGTTGACGCGGTACTCATGGGTACTCTATGTCACAGTACCACTTGGTACTCAAACCCGAAGAGGTCCCCGGTGACCGCCCAGACCGAAGCCGCCGCCCGTGGCCTGTTGCTGCCGCCCGGCGTGGTTCAGCCGTTCTTGCTGCTGCATCGCCATGACGACCTGCACATCATGGGCTTCATCGAGGGCCACCCGAAATATGAAGCCGTCGAGGCCATGATCCAGCGCCGCGCGGCCAGCGCCTGGTCGATCCGCGCGATCCTCACCCGCCACGACCAGACGCAGATCGACCACGTCAACGATCCGCACCTGCTGACCCGGATGAAGGGCGCCAAGCGCGAGATCGTCCAGCGCCCGATCGAGCTGACGCTGGAGGACACCGGCCACGCCCGCCGCGCGCGCCTGGCCTTCGTCTCGGGCGACGGCGAGCCGGTGATCCTGGACCTGGAGACCATAGGCCCGCCAAGTCCAGAACGGGGCGGCCTCACCGATCCAGCCGGCCATTCCCCCGACAGCAGCCTGCCCCTGATGCTGCGTCGTGCGAGCACCCTGGCGGCCCCGACCTCGCGGGTCATCGTCGACGGCGTCGAATACCGACTCCCCGAAAAACTCAGCACGCCTGCCTTTGTTGCTCAGGAAGGCTTCTACACCGAAGGCCATGACATGGGGGTCTTGCGGGCCGGCGAGGTCGCTCTGCGCCGCCTGAGTTCGCCGGAGCGGGCCGAGGTGGGAGCCCGCTGGGCATTCGAGACCCCCGATGGCGACCGCCTGGACTATGTCATAGACGCCCGAACGCCGGACGGCGAACTCATCCTGAGCAAGGACGACGGCTCCGGCGAAACCCTCACGGCCTACCCCGCGGGCGACCAGCTGGATCTGACCCGGGTCTACGTCCCCTCGGAGCCGCTGGGCGCCGGCGGGCTGACGCTCAGCCTTGGCCCGGGGGGTCGCTTCGGCCTCTCGATGGACCGGGCGGCGGACCTCGTCACCGGTCAGGCCGCAACCACGCCCTCAGCCGGCGGCGCGATCATGGCCCTGCGGCCGGTTGAACCCGCCTGGGCGGCGGCTCGACCGGTGACGGTCACGTGCACGCAAAAGGGAGATCGGCTGCGGTTCGTCACCACCATCGGCCCAGGCTGAGACGAAGCTGGCCGGCGCGACTGCGACAGGCGGCCAGGGCCTGCAGGTTCAGGACTGGACGTAGCGCTCCCGAAGTCGAAGCGCCACTTGGCTGATCGTCAGCAGAATGGGCGTCATCGCCACGAGTCCCACGGCGTCACCCACGTACCAGGCGCCCACGGTGGTGAAGAACGATACGCCGCGCGCCTCAGACAAGAACCACCCCGCCAGGAGGGCCCCGGC
>NZ_SSMZ01000164.1 GCF_004799395.1 Phenylobacterium sp. | reverse complement strand
CGAACACCCGCTGGGGGGTCACGGTGGGATAGGTGCGCTCAAGGGTGAAGACCCCGTGGGACACGCTGCGGGTCAGCTCGGTCTGGGCCTTCATGTCGGGTCTCCGTCGGGAAAACGTTTGAGGTATTCGCCGAGCCGGTCGAGGCGTTGTTCCGCCTCCGCCCGGCGCTGGTTGAACCACTGCTCGGCCAGGCTGAGCGCGGCGGGCTCCATGCGGCAGGTGCGCACACGGCCGACCTTCTCCGAGCGGACCAGGCCGCTGGCCTCCAGCAGCGCCAAGTGCTGGACGATGGCCGGCAGCGACATGGCATAGGGCGCTGCGAGCTCGCTGACCGAGGCGGGGCCCAGGCTCAACCGCTCGACCATGCCGCGCCGCGTGGGGTCGGCCAGGGCCTGGAACGTCAGGTCGAGGTTGGCGGTCGGCATCAGCCGTCTTTCAGCGGAAAATATTGGAACCAGGGCTCCGCCTCATCGAGAACCCGAGCAACGCTGGGCCGCGCCTTGAGGCGGCCGAGATAGGCGGCGAGGCCCGGCCAGTCGGCCAGCCGCACCGCATAGTCGGCGTAGAACAGAGCCGGAAGCGCGGCGCAGTCGGCCAGGGTGAAGGTCTCGCCCATCGCCCAGGGGCTAGCGATCATCGGGGCGATCAGGTCGTAGCCCTCACGCACCTTGGCGCGGTTCTGTTCGGCGCCGAAGGGGTCGTGCCGGTCGTCCGGCCGCATGCGCTCGCTGACGATCTGCTGGAACGGCAGGTGGACGTAGTTGTCGATCAGCCGGTCGAGAAGCCGGGTCCGCATCGCCACGTCCGGGTCGGCCGGAACCAGCGACGCCGCGCCCGCCTGCGTGCGAGCGAGGTACTCGACAATGAGGCTGGATTCCGGAACCGTCTGACCCCGCGGCTCGTCGCGCAGCACCGGGAACTTAGCCAGCGGCCACACCGCCTGGAAGGCAGCGCGGTCGGCCGGATCGCCGAGGTTCACCAGCCGCGGCGTGAAGGCGATGTCCGCCTCGTAAAGCGCGATCAGCGACTTCCAGCAGAAGGAGGACAGCGGGTGGTAATAGAGGGTCAGCGTCATCGCCCGGCTCCATACTTAAGCAATTACCTAACTATATAATGACCCAAAGGACTGTCAACCACGGCGCCGGGCGGCGACTCGCCCGATAGGCGAATAATCAAATAAAATCAGATACTAATGCCTAAATGGGCAATATCTTCGGCACTTTCGGTCGCCTTAGACTGGCTCCGCAACCAGATGTGGGGTCGATATGAAACTTCAATCATTCCTGGCCGGCGCTTCGCTGGCCCTGATAGCCAGCGTGGCCGCTGGCGCCGCCAGCGCGACCAATCTCCTGACTGACGGCAGTTTCGAGGACGGGATCGTCGGCTGGACCTTCACGGGTAATACCGGCTACTTCGGCGTGAGCTGCGGTTCGGGCGCGGAAGACGGTTCGTGCTACGTCTCCGAAGGCCCCGTGGGCTCGGACGGGATCCTCAGCCAGTCCTTCTCCGACACGGCCGGCGACACCCTGGACCTCTCGGGCTGGATCAACGGCAATGGCGCAAGCTTCAGCCACGTCCAGTACGTGTTCGACGGGAACCTGGTGTTCGACACCGGAAATCCGACGCCCAACACCGGCGGTTGGACGAACTACGCGGTGAATGTCACCGCGACCGGTTCCGACACCCTCGCGGTGCACTTCCGCAACGACCCTGGGTACAGCAGCCTCGACAACTTCTCGGTGACCGACGTCGCCGGCGGCGGCGCGGTGCCGGAGCCCGCCACCTGGGCGTTGATGATCAGCGGCTTCTTCGGGGCCGGCGCCTTCCTGCGCCGTCGCCGGGCGCTCACCGCGATCGCCTGACCCGGGGCTGCAGCCCCGTCCTAGGGCTGCAGCGCCTTGCGGGTCTGTTCCCAGTACTGGGCGCCGGTGATCAGAGTCACCAGGGTCGCCAGCCAGAACATCGTGTGCGCGGCGATGGCGGCGGGACCCTGCACCGCCGGATCCTGCGGTAACAGCGGGAACGCGCCCCAGGCGCCGACCACCAGCTCCATGGCCAGCGCCACCAGCTGCAGGGTGGTCTTCCACTTGGCGAGCAGGGTGACGGGCAGCTTGATCCCGCGGCCCGCGCCCACTTCGCGCAGCGCGCTGACCGTGAATTCGCGGAACAGGATCAAGCCGCCGGGCAGCAGCACCATCGGCTGGGCCCCGCCCAAGGCCATCAGGCCCAGGATCGCGCCGCAGACCAGCACCTTGTCGCCGATCGGATCGAGGATCGCGCCCCAGACGCTGACCGCGTCCAGCTTGCGCGCCAACCAACCGTCGAAGAAGTCGGTCACCGCGGCCACCACGAAGGCGTAGATCGCCCACCGCTGCAGGGCGAACTGGGTCTGCGGCTCCAGGTGGTCGGAGAGGCCAGGCACCGCGCCCGCCGCTGCAGCCAGGGCCACGAACATGAACAGCGCCAGCACCAGGCGCATGGAGGTCAGGATGTTTGGGAGCGATTTCATCGGCGAATCCAGCGCGCCCGGCGGCGCTTCGTTCCGCGAAGCTTAGCCGTTTCTCATCGCCCGATCACGGCCCTGCGGCGCCCTGCGGCGCACGCTCAGCCCGGCGACTGCCTGAACACGAGGCCAACGATCTGGCCGCCATCGCCAAGCACAATCCGCCACTCAAGCGAGCCCTTTTCAAAGGCCACAATGTAGATATCGGCCCCGCCCGGGCCGACCGACTGGAATGTCACCGACTTCAGCGGACCAAGCTGGGCCAAGGCGGTCCTTATGCCGTCGGCCTGCCGGCGCGTGGCCTCGGCGAGGCTCGGGGCCATGCGGCTGTAATCAGGCGCGCCGCTCTGCAGTCCGCCTATGACGCGTCGCAAAGCCTCTTCTGTACCGGGCGAGGCGACGCCGGCCGCCAAGTGCGCGGCCTTGGCCTTGGCCAGCCGCTCAGCCTCAGCCGCGTCGATCCGCTTCGCCAACGGCTGTTGGCCGCCTTGTTGGATCACGACGCCGCTCACCTGCCCGTCCGCGCCGGTCTGGAACGTCAGCTCGACATCGGCGGTCTTCGCGAAGAATTTGCCGCCGCCCGCGGGATAGAGCCGCAGGTCCGGCTGGCCGGCGATGTGGGAGATCAAGCCGGGAGCGCGAATATCCACCTTGGTCACGATGAAGGGCGAGAGCTCGTAGAACCCGGCGTACCGCGCGAGGGCTGTCGCCGTTTCCGGCGCTTGCCGGGGATAGACCTTCGCACCCAGGCACAGGCCCGCGAGATCGGTCGCAAGCTTGTCCGTGGCGGGCGTCGTCTGATTGGCGAGCGCCACGGCCGTGATGCGGGACTTCGGATAGCGCTGGAACGAGGCCGTGAAGCCATTGACGCCGCCGTTGTGCCAGATGCGGTCCTGGCCCCATTGCTGGTCGATCACGAAGCCGAAGCCGTAGTGATGGCCGTAGTCGGTGAACATCGCCTTCAACGAGTTCGGCTTCAGCGGACTCGCCGCATAGAGCGCCTGGTCCCACGCCAGCAGGTCATCCACCGTCGAATAGAGGGAGCCGGCGGCGAAGGGGACGCTCATGTCCAGGAAGGGGGCGTTTCCCAAGCCGCCGTCCGGCGCGCGCTGGTACCCGGGAACCCGCCCCAGAATGATCGTGTCCTCCCGGTCATAGCCCGACCCGGTCATGTGGAGCGGCCCGAAGATGTGCTGCTTCAGATAGTCGGCGTAGGG
This sequence comes from Phenylobacterium sp., assembly GCF_004799395.1. Classification (GTDB taxonomy): domain Bacteria; phylum Pseudomonadota; class Alphaproteobacteria; order Caulobacterales; family Caulobacteraceae; genus Phenylobacterium. The sequence goes on along the minus strand of NZ_SSMZ01000164.1, from coordinate 10,971 downwards.
CTGGCCGGAGACCTTCTCCACCACATAGCCGAGCAGGATGTAGCCGGAATTGTCGTAGGCGAATTTGCTGCCCGGCTCGAATTCCAGAGGCTTGTCGCGGGTGAGCTTGATCAGCTCCTCAGGCGTATGCGGCAGGCGCGCCGTCCGGTCGAAAAAGCCGGGCAAAGCCGTATAGGTGGGGATGCCGGAACTGTGGGTCAGAAGGTGGCGCAGGGTGACCTTGGACCAGGCCGCAGGCGCGTCGGCATAGTATTTGGAGATTGGATCGTCGATTGACAGCTTGCCGGCTTCTTGCAGCTGCAGGATCGCAGTGGCGGTGAACTGTTTGGTGATCGAGCCTATGCGGAACTTCATCTCCGGGGCCGCAGCCACGCCCAGCTCACGGTCGGCCAAGCCCACGCCCCGACGCAGGACCGGTCGGCCGTTCGCCGCCACCAGGACGGCGCCCGAGAACATGCCCGCTTGGTCGTAGGCCGCGATTGCCGACTGGGCCTCGCGCACGAAGGCCGGATTGGGACAAGCCGCCCCGGCCGCCAAGGCGTCATGTGCACTCAAGGTCGCAAGCCCAATGATTAGAGCGATGTCCCGGCGCATGTCGTCCCCCCGTGCCGCTGCTGCCCGATGGATCAGCATGCCCGGGCCGCGCTCCGGGGGCAACGGAGGCGAATAGCGCCGCATCCCCACGGAAAAATCGCCCGACAATAACCCCATCCGCCAGCCGGCCGCGTAGGTCGTCATGTAAGGCCCCAGGGAGGCGCACATGACGATGGCGGAAAGTACGGCGCTGAGACGCCGCACGGTTCTGGGGATGGCGCTGGCGGTGGCGATCCCGGCGATGGGCGCGGCCTGCACGGCGAGGGCCAGCGCCGCCGAACTCGTCGACCTAACAGTGGTGGACCGCGAGACGGGCCAGCCGCTGCAGGTCTGGCGCCATGAAGGGCGGCTGTTCGTCGCGGGCCAGCCGGGCGCCCGCTACAGCCTGCGGGTCGCGAACCACACCGCAGGCCGGGTGCTGTTGGTGATGTCGGTGGACGGCGTCAATGTGGTCAGCGGCGAAACGGCCAACTACGGCCAAACCGGCTATGTGCTCGACGCCTACCAGTCCTATGACGTGACCGGCTGGCGCAAGTCCAACACAGAGGTCGCCGCGTTCAGCTTCGCGCCGCTGCCGCAGTCCTACGCCGCCCGCACCGGGCGGCCCGGCGATATTGGGGTGATCGGGCTCGCCGTCTTCAAGGAACGCGTGATCCCCGTGGACTCCGTCGCACCGGTGGCGGCGCCCACGGCGGACGCGCGCAATGAGGTTTCTGAGACGGTGGTCACCGGGGAGCGGGCCACGCGGGCGCAGTCCGCGCCGCCGCCGGCCGCCCCGCGCGCCGCGCCGGCGCTGCGGTCCCCGGCGGCCGCGCCGCCCGCCGCCGCATCCTCCGAGATGGCGGCCGCCGCCGAGCGGCGGGCGGAGAAGCTGGGCACGGCGCACGGCGCGCGGGAATGGTCGGTGATCACCAACGTCGATTTCGAGCGGGCGACATCGCATCCGCAGCTCATCCGTCGCATCGAATACGACACCTTTGACAACCTGGTTGCGAGCGGCATGGTCCGGCCCAACCTGGGCGAGGCGCGCCGGCCGCGGCCCTTCCCCGGGAACGGCGACGGGGCCGCCTATGTCCCGGATCCGCCCGGCCGGCCATAGGCCTTTGCGCGCCGCCCCGTGCAGAGGATAGGTTTGGCCTTGATGGAGCTCGACGCCGCGGACGACGCTGACCTGTTGCGCGCCCACGGCGCCGGTGACCCGCAAGCGTTCGCACGGCTCTATGACCGATATGACCGCCCATGCTTCCAGTTCATCCGCCGACTGCTGGGCCCCGCGCACAGCGACGCCGCCGAGGACCTGCACCAGGAGACCTGGATCGCGATCTCGAAGAACGCCGCCGCGTTCGACCCCGCCAGGGCCAGCTTTCCCGCCTGGCTGTTCACTGTCGCGCGCCACAAGGCCTTCGATCATTTCCGCCGGCAGAAGGTCACCGTCCTGGCCCCGGCCCAGGAGGATGCGGCGATGATGGTCCCGGATCCGGGTCAGTCGCCGTTGGAGGCGGTGCAGTCGCGCGAACTGGCCCAGGAGATCGTGACCGCGGTCGAGGCCTTGCCGCTGGAACAGCGCGGCGTCTTCGTGATGTTCGCCCAGGCCGGGCTCTCGCTCGACGAGATCGCCCAGGTCACCGGCGTCACCGTGGAGACCGCCAAGAGCCGATTGCGCTATGCCCGCGCCAAGCTGAGACAGGCGCTCGCGGGCGAGAGGTCGGCCCATGTCTGAACACGACGCCATGTCCGATCCGATGGACAAGGCCTATGGCGAGGCCGAGGCGGTGCTGAACGACGAGGCCGCCCGCGCGGCGCGGCGGGCGCGGGTCCTGGCCGCCGTGGCGGCCGAGCCGGCGGCGGCTGGGTCAGCGCCTGCGAAGCCTCGGCCCGCGTGGAGCCGGGGCGGCTGGCTGCTGGCGGCCGGCGTGGCGGGCCTGGGCGTACTCCTGGCCAGCCAGGTCTATCTTCCGACCCTGAAGCCTCCACGGGCCGGGCCAGCGACCGTGGCGATACTGACCCCGCCGGCGCCGCCGGTTGCGGCTGCGCCGACCCCAGCCGTTCCGCCGCCGCCACAGCAGCCGAAGCCGGCTCCGCGGGCGGCCGCCGCCCCGCCGGCCCGGTCCGCCCCGGCCGCTGCGCCAACCCCATCGACGCCGCCGCAGGACTTCGAAACGGCCGGGCGGGCGGGGCCTGCGCTGCCGCCTCGGGTCATGCCGGCGCCGCCGGCTCTGGTCTCACAGGCGCCAGCGGCCGCTCCGGCCCCTCCGACGGCAAGGTCGGCCCGCGCCGCCTCGGTCGCGGCCCCGGCGGTCAGCGGGGAGATCAATGAGCTTGTCGTGACGGCCGAGAAGCGCACGGCGCCGCCGAATTCGCCAGCCGACCGGGCCCAGCGGTTGCGCGACGCCGCAGGCGCCGATCAAACCGCTGAGATCGAAGCCTTGCTGGCCAGGCGCGTCCCCGTGGACGCGCCTGACGCCGAGGGCGAAACCGCTCTGATGAAGGCCGTCCAGGCTGACCATCCTGCCGCCGCCGCTCTCCTGCGCCGCCACGGCGCCAACCTCGACGTCAGGAACCGCGCGGGCGCATCGGCAAGAGACATGGCGGCCTCGATTGGCGACGCCGAGCTCAACCAAGCTCTTGGCGTGGCCGGTGGATAGGACCTCAGGTCAACTCCCCTGACGAGCGCCGCCGCCCTAGGGTTGGGCCGCTTCGGAAGGTCGAAATCGCTCGCTGCTGATACTGGATATTCAGTGATCACTCGCTCGAGAAGCGAAGTTACTTCAATAAAATCAGCGTGAACTGGTAAATAAATGATGCCGTTCAGCGAACGTGGTGTAGCCAAATAGGCGGCGTTGCCCGGGGGCCCTAGGTCAGCCGGAACACCGTCCGCGTCGGGAAGGACTGCTTCAAGTCGTCCCATCCTGGATGGCCCGAGGCTGAGCCGACCGGGGTCTTGTCGGCCTTGATCACCGTCTGCAGCCGCTTGATGCGGTCCTTGGTGCCAGGGTGGGTGGAATAGAGCGAGGTCGTGGCCTTGGTGCCCGGCGGCACCAGCCGCAGCATGGTGTTGAAGAAGTCCGGCGCGTGGGTGCTGTCGTAGCCCACGAAGTGGAAGACGTGGACGATGTGGCCGTCGGCGGCATATTCCAGGTCCTGCGAATAGCCGCTGGTGATCATGTCGTAGACCGGGCCTTCGAAGGCGGTCAGCACCTCGCTGGTCAGGAAGGCGCCCGCTCCGCCGGCCTTGCGGCCCACCTGGTTGACGATCTGCTGCTTGGCGATGCCGCCCATGCCCTGGACGAACTTCTTGTTCTTGATCTGGGCGACGCCGTGGCTGAGCTCGGCGTGGCCGATCTCGTGGCTGATCACCGCGGCCAGTTCCTCCGGCGCGGCGCAGTAGCGGATCAGGCCCTTGTGCACGGCGATCTTGCCGCCCGGCAGGGCCCAAGCGTTGACGGTGTCGGCGTCGATCAGGGTGATGTCCCAGGGCAGGCCCGCGCGCTTGCTGGTGGCGATCAGCGGCTCGGCGAAACGGTGCAGCGCCTCCTGGTCGCGGGTGGAATTGTAGCGGCCGCCGGACTGGTCGATGAACTTCTCATAGTAGTTCGTGCCCATCGAGATCTCGTCGGCTTCACTGATCTGCATGCCGGCGATGACGTTGGCGGTCTGTCCCATCAGGTCGACGGCCCGGCTCATACCAGGGGACATGTTGCCGAGGCCGGGCAGGCTGCCGAGGCCGGGGATCTGCGCCAGCGCGGGCGTCGCGGCCATGGCCGCGCCGGCGGCGGCGCCCGTCAGCAGGCCGCGGCGGCCGATAGGTGCGAAGTCGCTCATGCCATCCCTCCCCTAACCTGGGCTTCCCGTCATTTGGTCTTCAGCACGAACTCGCCCTGCCAGTCGGCCGGCGGTGGGTTCGCGAGATAGGCCTCACAGCGTTCAGCATATACCTTTGACGGCGGATCGGCTGCTGCCAAGCTCGTGAAGATCTTCAGCGCTCCGGCGAAGTCGCGGGCGTCATGCAGCGCCAGCGCGCGTTCGAACTCGCCGCGGCGGGCCAGGACATCGCTCGGCACGTCGCCGCCGCGGCCCATCACCTCGAAGACGGTGATCGGCAGGGTCTTGCCCTTGACCACCAGCCGGTCCAGCCGGCGCAGCACGAAGGCGTCGCCCAGCTTCTCGGCGGTCAGTTCGGAGATCATGATGGAAGTGCCGTACTCCTTGTTGGCGCCCTCGAGCCGCGCCGACAGGTTCACCATGTCGCCGGTCACTGTGTAGTTTAGCCGCTGGGCCGAGCCCATGTTCCCCGCGACGGCGAAGCCAGTGGCGATGCCGATACGGGTGCCGAGCTTGCCGTTCGGCAGATAGTCGCCGACCACCTCGCGGTTGAACGTCGCCAGCGCCGCCTGGCAATCCAGCGCGGTCTCCACGGCCTTGCGCTCAGCGTCCTCGACCACCACCGGCGCGCCCCAGATCGCCATCACCGCATCGCCGATATATTTGTCCACATAGCCGTCGTGGCGGTTCACCACTCCCGACATCAGGGTGAGGTAGCGGTTCATCAGCTCGATGAGCCGCTCGGGCGTCTCGCGCAGCCCCTCGCTGATCGTGGTGAAGCCGGCGATGTCGGTGAACATCACCGTCACCCAGCGCTTGTCGCCGCCCAGCTTCAGCGCGTCGGGGTTCTCCATCATCTGGTCGACCAGGGCCGGCGCCAGATAGTGGCGGAAGGCGTGCTGCACCCAGCGCTTCTCACGGTCCTCGACCACGAAGCGGTAGGCGTAGATCAAGGTGTAGGCGAGGACCGCCGAGACGATCAGGCTGGGCGCCGGCGCCACCACTTTCTCCTGCAGCGCCCAGATCGAGGCCAGTAGTTCGGCGGCCAGCGCGGCCAGGCCGACGGCCCCGCCAGTGACCGGCGGCAGGAACAGGAATGCAGCCGCGAGCAGCGCCGTGGTCACCGCGACCAGGACGAAGGTCGCGGCCGGCGGCGTCTCGCTGAGCGCGAGGTTCTTGGTGAGCGTATTGATCGCCGCGGCGTGGATCAGCACGCCGGGCATCGAGCTGCGCCGGACGGCGGCGGCGTACTTGGCCGGGTCGGCGGCGATGCGACAGGGCTTGGGCGCGGCCCGTGCGCTGGCGGCCTCGTCCCAGGCCATGCGCTTCGAGCTGACGAAGCGGTCTTCGACGTCCAACACCTCCGCCATCAGCACCACCTTGCCGGCGAAGGCCCGCTGGAAATAGCCGGTGTCACCGGCCTGCACGCAAGCGAACACGTCGGCCATGCTGTAGACCGGCACGTCTCCGGGACCGGTGTTGAAATTGATGATGAAGTCCTTCGCCGGGACCTTTGCGCCCGCGCGCCGCGCCAGCTCCACGCCGAAGGACAACTGGTCGCCGCCCTCCTGGTTGGCGAAGCTCCGCCAATAACGGCGAACCACGTCGTCGTCGTCGATGTCGGTGTTGACCACCCGCAGATTGTCCGCGCCCTTCACCGCCATCACCTGGCCGGCGTAGGGCGCGAGCGTCTCGCCCGAAAGGCGCGTCTCGCCCATGACCATGCGGTCCTGGTCGGCGGCGTTGCGCAGCGCGATCAGGAACGGCCGGTCATAGCCCAGCAGCAGTTCGGGCCGGTCAAGCGTCGTGGGCATCACCATGTCCAGGCCGATGGCCTTGGCGCCGGCGTTGTCGATGGCGTCGATGACGTAGGCGAAGTAGGGCGTCCAGGCGACCTTGGGCGTGTTGTCGAAGGGCGCGGTCTTGTAGGTCTGCTCGTCCACCGCCACGACCACCACGTCGGACTTCAACGGCGGGAACAGCGGCCCGAACAGCTGGTGGCGCAGCGGCAGCAGGAAGTCGATGCCGCGGCGGTCGAAGGCCCGCGACTGCGGCAGCGCCGCCAGCACGCCGACGATCACGCCCAGCGCCAGCGCCACCACGACCCGGCGGCGGCGCCACTGCCTCGGCCGCGATCCGCCCGCCCCGGGGTTGCTAGGGCGCGGCGAGCGGGACAACGCGGTTGGCCAGACTTGGATCCTCGTCAAGGGCCGGGTCGATGTAGAACAGCGCGCTGGCCACCACCTTGTCGCCGGACAGCACCTCGGCCTTGTAGGGCATTCCCGTCGCCAGCGGCGGGGCGCTCGGCGGATAGGCGATCCACTCCTTGGCGACCGACGCCTGCCAGAGCACCGGAGCGCCGGTCTCGTTCATGGCCTTCACCCGCACGGTGGCCGCGCCAAGGGCGGCGTCCCACTTGAAGACCGGCGGGCCGCCCTTCAGCGCGCGCTCGTCCCAGTCGACGCCGGTGAACGGGGTGATCCGGTTGACCGTCGCCCCGGCTTCCGAGGCGCTGGCCAGAATGATCGGGTTGGCGGAGCGGCAGCCGGGCGTGGGACGGCTCTGCATCCTGCCGCCAGCGACCGTGCTGCCCTTGGTCCCAACCGTGACCGTGCCGCCCTGGACCACCTCGGTCAGGCAGCCGGACAGGAAGCTCAGGGTGGCCGTGCCCTTGGGGCCGAGCGCGATGGTCTGCTTGGCGAAGACGTAGTCCATCTGCCGCACCGGGGCGCCCGGCGAAGCGGCTTCGATCACCGCCACGGCGTCGGTGCCGAGCTTGTGCAGCGGCGGGAGCGCGGTGGCGCTCGACTGCAGGCCCATGGGCTGGCCCGGCGCCCCGCCGGCCGTCGCGGTCTGGGAATTCGGCGCGGGCGTCGCCGGCTTCTGCGACGGCATCTTCGGCAGGCTGGAGGCGGCATTCTTCAGGAAGTCGCCGAGCTGGTAGGCGTTCGCCGGCGCGGCGACGGCGGCCAGGCTGAGCCCCGCGGCCATCGCCAGCACCGGCCCGATACGGCGCGCGGCGGCGCGCCCAGCCGTTAGGAAACGTCCGATGGTCTGCATGGTCGCCTGCCCCCCGTCTCCCGTCCAAAGCAGCGAAGATGGCGTGGAGGGCAGCTTACCCTGGTCGACACCGGAGGCCAGCGGAAACGAACAGCGTTCCGCCTGGCGAGCCGTCGGCGGCGCTAGGCGATGGTCACCTCCACTGGCGGCAAGCCCTCGACCTCGAAACGGTAGCTCTGGCCGGAGGCGACGAACTTGGTCGGCACGATGCTGCCGGTGCTGACCCACTGGCCGGGCTGGAGCGCCTGGCCGCGGCGGGCCAGGTGACGGACCACCCAGCTCAGCGCGTTGGCGGGATCGCCCAGGACGTCGCTGGACGAACCGGTGTCGATCTCCTCGCCGTCGCAGAACAGCACGCCCTTGCGGTCCTTGAGCGAGGCGATCCCCGCCGCGGCGATCGTCGGCCCGGTCACCAGGCCGGCGTTCCAGGCATTGTCGGCGACCAGGGTGGCGGCGGCCAGCCGGCCGTAGTCGGCGCCGCTATCGTCCACCAGCTCGAAGGCCGCGCAGATGGCGTCCACATGGTCCAGCGCCTGCTCCGGCGCGACCTGGCCGCCAAGGAACGACGCGCCGATCCGCACGGCGATCTCGCTCTCGACGCCCAGGCGCACATAGCCGCCCATCGCCACGCGGGCCGGTGAGACGTGCATCCGGCGGCTGAGCACCGCCCCCACGATCGGCTCGTCGATCGCGCACATCTGCTGCATGCGCGGCGTGGTGAGGCCGATCTTGTAGCCCGCGACCGCCTCGCCGGGCTGGGCGAGCAGGGGCACGAGCGCGTCCTGGACGTCATAGCCAAAGGCCATGTCGCCGGCGCGGCCGGGCGGCGCTTCGAGGGTAAAGCGTTCCCGATTGCGGTGGCGCTCGGCGATGGCCTTTGCGAAGGTCTGGGCGTCGGTCACGCGGGGGACAGCTCCCAAGTTCGCGGGCACGATAGCAGTGCCGGCGAGCGGCCGGAAAGGGCGGACGTGTGACAGGTTTTTCCCTCGGTATCGACGGGCGCTCGGCCCTGGTCTGCGGCGCCAGCAAGGGGCTGGGCCGCGCCTGCGCCGAGGCCCTGGCCCAGGCCGGCGCCCGGCTGACCATCTGCGCCCGCAGCGAAGGCCCGCTGAAGGCGGCGGCGGCCGAGATCGAGGCCCTCGCCGGCCAGCCCGTGACCGCCGTCGCCGCCGACGTGACGACGGAGGCCGGCCGCGCCGCCCTGGTCGCCGCCTGCCCGGACCCGGACATCCTGGTGACCAACGCCGCCGGCCCGCCGCCCGGCCGCTTCGAGGACTGGGGGGAGGCCGAATGGCAGGCTGCGACCTCGGCCAACATGATCGCGCCCCTGCTGCTGATCCGCGCCGTGGTCGGCGGCATGCGCCGGCGCCGCTGGGGCCGCATCGTCAACATCACCTCCAGCGCGGTGAAGGCACCGCTGCCGATGCTGGGCCTCTCCAACGGCGCGCGGGCCGGGCTGACCGGCGCCATCGGCGGCATCGCCCGCGAGGTGGCCCGCGACGGGGTGACGATCAACAACCTGCTCCCCGGCCACTTCGCCACCGACCGGCTGGAGAGCTACCTGACCGCCGTGGCCGCCGCGCGCGGTGTCCCGCCGGAGACGGTGCGCGCCGAGGTCGCCGCCGCCAACCCCACCGGCCGGGTCGGCCAGCCGCCGGAGTTCGGCGCCACGTGCGCCTTCCTGGCCAGCGCGCACGCCGGCTACGTCACCGGCCAGAACATCCTGATGGACGGCGGCCTTTTCCCGGGCCTGTTCTGAAAGGTCCTCCCCCAGCCTCAGCGCCCCTCGACCAGCTTCCAGCCGTTGCCCGAGGGGTCGCGGAAGCTGGCGTCGACGGCGCCGTAGCGCTCCACCGGTTCTTGCGTGAACTCCACGCCCGCGGCGCTCATCCGGTCGTAGGCGGCGCGGCAGTCGTCGACCGTCAGGACCAGCGGCGGCATGGCGCCCTTGGCCACCGCTTCGCGCAGGGTCTGGGCGGTGGCCTCGTCCACCGTCGGCGGCTGCGGCGCGAAGAGGCCGAGCTGGAAGGACGGCTGGTCTGGGTGCTGCACCGTCAGCCACCGGTAGTCGCCGTTCTTCGCGTCGGTATGGACGCGGAACCCCACTTTCTCGACATAGAATTGCAGGGCTTCTTCCTGGTCTCGGACATAGAGTCCGGCGACTCCGACACCTTGGCTCATGGGACCTCCGTTTGTTCGGACCCGGTCATAGCGCCGGCCTCCCGCCGCCGCTTCTCCGAAACTGCGATTGTCAGGTGCGGGCGCCGGGCGGCCCGGAGGAAACAGCGCGGCGTCGCCTTGAGGTCCTGAGGGGCGGCCTGCTCGCGGGCGCGAAGTTCCCGCGGGCTCTCGCCGGTGATGTCGCGGAACACCCGGCCGAAGGTGCCCAGGCTCGCCCAGCCGGTCTCGAAGGCGATCTCGGTGACGGCCACGTTGGTCTCGCGCAGCAGCGCGGTCGCCCGCTCGATCCGCTGCGTCAGGAGGTAGCGGTGCGGCGGCGTCCCGAACGCCGCGGCGAACGACCGCGCGAAATGCGCCTGTGACACCCCGCTCACCTTGGCCAGCCGCCGCACCGGCCAGGCCTCATGGCTGGCCACGTCCATCCGGTCCTTGGCCCGCAGCAGGCGGCGGAGCAGTTCGGGTTCCATGGTCATCGCCCAATTGTATCCTTCTCTCCGCGAGGGAGAAGGATCGAAACGACGTTGCCACCCCCATCAGTCGTCATCGTCGGCCCAGGTTTCCAGGCGCTAGGGGCCCGCTTCCATGATGGCGTCCATCTTCGCCGGCGGGTCGATCGGTGTTTTCCGCTCGCCGTCGCTGGTGCGCACCGGCAGCATGGTGTCCGGGTCGGCGGTGTAGCCGACCACCCGGTGCTGGCCGGTCTCGGGATGTACCTCGATCTTGAAGTGGCGGGAGAGGATGGTCGTGGACTCCGGCAGCCCCGGCGGGGCGTAGGCCTTCAGCCGCGCGTGGGTGCGCGGGCCCAGCACCGCGGCTGCCCAGCGCAACTGCTTCAGCCGCACCTGGGTCAGAAAGGCGGTCTGCGGCGTCGCCTCCAGGGCCATCTTCCAGCCGAGGTCGCTGAACCGCTCGGCGAGCGCCTCGCGCGCCAGGCGCATGTCCTCGGCGAACTCCGGGTGGTCGGCCTTCCAGCGGTAGATGGTGCGCAGCGACGGCACCAGCGGGTCGGCGGCGATGGTCGTCAGCATCTCGCCCTGGGAGACGCGGGCGACGGCCTCGTTGGCCGTCGCCGGGCAGAAGCCCTGGCCGCTTACGGGTTTGCGCGCCGCCTGCGCCTTGGCCCGGTCGAAGATCCGCCCGAACCCCGGATACCGCCGCGCCCAGCGCGTTAGGGATTGAGCGGATGGCAGGCCAGGTTCAGAGCAGATCGACGCCAGGCTCTCGGCCGCCGCCCTCCGCGCGCAGACCACCCGCGCAACGTGGCCAAGAACCGCACATACCCGCGCGCAGGGGCTCGCCCGCCCGGTGTTATCA
>NZ_SSMZ01000163.1 GCF_004799395.1 Phenylobacterium sp. | reverse complement strand
GCAAGATCGGGGTGCCCGATATCTTCGACGCCAATGCCTATGCCCACGACCCGCGCGGGGATTTCCTGAACTGGGCGCTGATCGACACCGGGACGTTCGACTACGCCGCCGACGCCTGGGGCTATACGGTGGGCGCGGCGGCGGAATGGTATGTGGGCCGCTGGACCCTGCGCAGCGGGGTGTTCAACCTGTCGAAGGTCCCGAACAGCGAGCACCTGGAGTACGACTTCAGCCAGTTCCAGATGATCGGCGAAGTCGAAGAGCGCCATGAGATCGCCGGACACAAGGGCGCGGTGAAGATCACCGGCTTCGTGAGCCGCGGGCGGATGGGGACATTCGACGACGCCGTGGCGCTGGCCCAGGCGACCGGCGAGGCGCCCGACACCGCTGCGGTCCGCCACTACCGCAGCCGCACCGGCGTCAGCGTCAACCTGCAGCAGGAGGTCGCCGAAGACCTCGGCGTCTTCGCCCGCGCCGGCGTCGCCGGGGGCGACGTGGAGCCCTACGAGTTCGCCGACATCGATCGCACGGCGGCCGTGGGCCTGTCGCTCAAAGGCGCGAAGTGGGGGCGCAAGGACGACACCGTCGGGCTGGCGGCGGTGGTCAATGGCATCTCCTCGGCCCATGCGCGCTACCTGGAGGACGGCGGGCTGGGCATCCTGATCGGCGACGGGCGGCTGCCGCACCCTGGGGCCGAGCAGATTCTCGAGACCTATTACGACTTCGCGGCCTATGGGCCGGCGCACGTCAGCCTGGACTATCAGGCGGTGAACCACCCGGCCTACAACCGCGACCGCGGGCCGGTGTCGATCGCCGCGGTGCGGCTGCACGCGCAGTTCTGAGGCGGCTTGACGTCGCCACCGCGCGCGGATCGAGTGCGCTCCGGGAGGCGGCGCTGAGCCGGCTCCCGGGGGAGCCTTCCATGAGACATCTTCTACTGTCGGTCACGGCCGTGACGCTGCTGGCCGGATCCTCTGTCGGCGCGCCGGCCCCGCCCATGTCGGCGCCGACGCCGGCCGAGGCCAGGGCCTTCGTGGCCAAGGCGGAGAAGGACCTGGCGGAGGTGAGCGTCTACGCCAACAAGGCCGAGTGGGTCTACGAGACCGACATCACCTCCGACACCAGCGACCTCACCGCCAAGGCGGGCGCTGAGCAGACCGAGATGGCGACCCGCTACGCCAAGCAGGCGGCGCGCTTCGACCATGTGAAGGTCGACGACGTCACCCGGCGCAAGCTGCTGTTGCTGAAGATCGGACTGGTGCTGCCCTCGCCCGACCGGCCCGGCGCGGCCAAGGAGATGGGCGACATCGAAGCGAGGATGGGGACGCTCTACGCCACGGGCGCCGTCACCATCGACGGCAAGACGCTGCACCTGGAGGACCTCGAGGACGAGCTGGCCAAGACCCGCGACCCGGCCAAGGCCAAGGAGATCTGGGAGAAGTGGCGGCGCGTCTCGCCGCCGATGAAGGCCGACTATGCGAAGCTGACGGCGCTGGCCAACGAGGGTTCGCGCGGCATCGGCTTCAAGGACACCGGCGCGCTATGGCGGGCAGGCTATGACATGACGCCGGACCAGTTCGCCGCGCTGAGCGACAAGCTCTGGGGCCAAGTCGAGCCGTTCTACACCAACCTGCACTGCTATGTGCGTACGCGCCTCAACGCCAAGTACGGCGACGTCGTGCAGCCGAGGACCGGTCCGATCCGCGCCGACCTTCTCGGCAACATGTGGGCCCAGGAGTGGGGCAACATCTATGACGTGGTGGCGCCGGCCAACAGTCCGGGCATGGGCTACGACCTGACCCAGCAGCTGGTGGCGCACGGCTATGACGCGCCGAAAATGGTCAAGACGGCGGAGAATTTCTACATCTCGCTGGGTTTCGATCCCTGGCCCAAGACCTTCTGGGACCGCTCGTTGATCACCCGGCCGCGCGACCGCGAGGTGCAGTGCCACGCCTCGGCCTGGGACGTGGACAACAAGGACGACATCCGGCTGAAGGCGTGCATCCACGTCAACGCGGACGACTTCTTCACCGTTCACCACGAGCTCGGCCACAATCTCTATCAGCGGGCCTATGCACCGCAGCCGTTCCTGTTCGAGAACGGCGCCAACGACGGCTTCCACGAGGCGATCGGCGACTTCGCGGGCCTGAACGCCCTGACCCCCGGCTATCTGAAGCAGCTCGGCCTGATCGACACCGTGCCGGGGCCGGACGCCGACATCCCCTATCTGCTGCGCCAGGCGATGGACGGGATCGCCTTCCTGCCGTTCGGCCTCCTGGTCGACAAGTGGCGCTGGGAGGTGTTCTCCGGCCAGGTGACGCCAGAGCACTACAACGACGCTTGGTGGGCGCTGGTGCTGCAGTACCAGGGCATGGTCCCGCCGGGACCCAGGCCCGCCGACGCCTTCGATCCCGGCGCGAAGAACCACATCGCCACCTCGGTGCCATACGCCCGCTACTTCCTGGCGCGGATCTACGAGTATCAGTTCTACCGCGCCGCCTGCCGGCAGGCCGGCTGGAAGGGGCCGCTGAACCGCTGCTCGGTCTATGGCGACAAGGCCGTCGGTGCGAAGTTCAACAAGCTGCTGGCCATGGGCCAATCGAAGCCCTGGCCGGAGGCCCTGGAGGCCTTCACCGGCGAGAAGGACATCGACGCCAGCGCCATCGCCGACTACTTCGCCCCGCTCAACGCCTGGCTGACCGTGCAGAACAAAGGCCAGCAATGCGGGTGGAAGAGCTGAGGATGACGTCGCGGCCGCCTAGGCAGGGCGGCAAAGCTTGCTAGGGTCGCCTTACGCCATACGCAAAGGATGACCCGTGCGCTCGATCCTCTTCGCCGCCGCCCTCGCGGCGCTTCCAGTCTCGGCCTTGGCCGCGGCTCCCACCAACGCGACCAGCGCCTGGTGGGGGCACATCAAGGTATTGGCGTCCAACGCCTATGAGGGGCGGCTGACCGGCAGTCCCGGCTACTACAAGGCCGCGCACTATGTGGCCGGCCAGTTCAAGGCCGCGGGGCTGAAGCCGGGCGGCGATAAGGGCTCCTACTTCCAGGCGGTGAGGTACCTGGAAGAGCACGTCGACGCCGCGCACTCCTCCGTCGCCCTGACAGATGGCGGCAGGACGATCCCGCTGGCGGTAGGGCCGGACGTGACGCTGGGCGCGCGCGACGAGCAGCCGAAGACGGTGACCGCGCCCCTGGTGTTCATCGGCTATGGCCTGCACCTGCCGGAGCAAGGCTATGACGACTTCGCCGGCCAGGACCTGAAGGGCAAGGTGGTGGTGGTCATCGGCGGCGGGCCCGACACGCTCTCGGCCGCGCTGAAGTCGCACGCGTCGTCGACGGAATTCCCCAAGGCGCTGGAGGCGGCGGGCGCGCTTGGCGTGATCCGCGTGCAGAATCCCAAGGCCATGGACATCCCCTGGCCGCGGCTGATCGCTCTGTCGAGCCAGCCGGGGATGCGGTTGGCGGAGCCTGCGCTGCAGGTCTACCACCGGCCGGTGTTCAGCGCCTCGCTGAACCCGGAAAAGGCCGAGGTGCTGTTCGCCAAATCAGGGCACAGCTTCGCTGAGCTGCTGGCGCTGGCCGACGCCCACAAGCCGCTACCCAGGTTCCCCCTGAACCAGGGCGTGAAGGCCGAGGTGGTCACCGAGACCCATGAGATTTCATCGCCCAACGTGGTGGGCGTCCTGCCGGGGACCGACCCCAAGCTGAAAGCTCAGTACGTGGTGGTCTCGGCCCACCTGGATCACCTGGGCGTCGGCGAGCCGATCAAGGGCGACAAGGTCTATCACGGGGCGATGGACAACGCCGCGGGCGTGGCCGCGATGATCGAGACCGCCAAGGGGCTCAAGGGCCACAAGCTGAAACGCTCCATCGTCTTCGTGGCGATCGCGGGTGAGGAGAAGGGCCTTCTGGGCTCCAAGGCCTTCGCCGAGCATCCGACGGTGCCGAAGGCGGCGATCGTGGCCGACATCAACATGGACGAGTTCCTGCCGCTGTTCCCGCTGAAACACCTTTTGGTGCTGGGCGAGGGCGAAAGCACGCTGGGGGACATGGCGCGCGAGGTCGCCAAGGCCAGGGGGTACGACACGCTTCCGGACCCGGCGCCCGACCGAAACATCTTTGTGCGCTCCGACCAGTACAGTTTCATCAAGACCGGGGTGCCGTCGGTGGCGCTGAAGATCGAGGGCCTGCCCGGCTCACCCGAGGCGCAGATGGACAAGGACTGGAACACCTACCGCTATCACTCGCCGCAGGACGACCTGAGCCAGCCTGTGGACCTCAAGTCGGCGGACGATTTCGACGCCTATCTGCTGGCGCTGCTGACCCGCGTCGCGGACGCCAAGGCGCGGCCGGTCTGGAAGGCCGACAGCTTCTTCAAGCGGTTCGACACGACGGGGGCGGCGACGGGGGCGCAGCCGTGACGGACAGCCAGGCGGCGATGAGCGCCGGAGCGATCAGCGGCGGGATGTCCGTCCAGACGCTGAAGACCCGTGCGCTCGACGTCGCCATCGAGATGGTGGGCCAGCGCGGACCGGACCACGTCAACCTGCGCGACATCGCCGAGACCATCGGCACCGGGGTCTCCAGCCTCTACTACTATTTCAAGAGCAAGGACGCGCTGCTGGCCGAGGTGGCCGCCGAGGGGTTCGGGCGGCTGGAGGCGGCGGTGACCGCGGCGCGCAACGACGGCCTCGGCCGTGAGCCGATCCGGTCGTGCGGCGGGGCCTACCTGCGGTTCATCCGCGAGCAGCCCATGCTTTACAAGGTGATGTATTCCGAGCGGATCCTGGCGGGGTTCGAGGTGGCGCGGGAAGCCGAACGCCGCGCCTTCGCAACCTTCGCGGCGGGTATCGCCGACGGCGCGCCCACCCAGGCAACCGAGGACGGCGCCCTGGCGTTGTGGGCCTTCGGGCGCGGGGTCGCGTCGCTGTCGATGGCCCATGAGGCCGCGGAGCCCGGTTCTGGTCACGCCCTGTCGCGCCGACTGGTGGATGGGCTAGAAGTCCTGATCGGGCGGCGTATCCGCCCGCCGACCTAGGTAGAGGATCGAGTATGCATCTTGGGAAAGCCGCCGTGCTTGCGGCCCTGGTTTCGACGAGCGCCTACGCACAGACCAACATCGGGACCCAGGCGCCCGAGGCCAGCCTGCCGTTCGCCATGACCCAGGTGGCGAGCTTCAACCTGCCCTGGCGTATCGCCTTCCTGCCCGACGGGCGGATGCTGATCACCGAGAAGGTCGGTCCGATCTGGCTGGTCACCCAGACGGGCGAGAAGGCGCCGGTCGCCAATGTTCCGACGGTGCTGGCCCAGGGACAGGGCGGCATGCTGGGCGTCTTCCTGTCGCCCCACTACGCCAGCGACCACCTCGTCTACATCACCTATTCGGAGCCCGGCGAGCCAGGCGGCTCCAGCCTTGCACTCGCGCGAGCGAAACTGACGATCAAGCCCGGCGCCGCCAGCCTGGACGACCTGAAGGTCATCTGGCGCGACGGCGAGCGGGGCAAGGGCGGGCAGTTCGGAGCCCAGGTGGCCTTTTCGCCCGATGGCAAATATCTGTTCCTGACGTCCGGCGACCGACAGCGCATGACGCCGGCCCAGGATCCCAACCAGCCGCTGGGCAAGATCCTGCGCCTGACCCTCGACGGCAGGCCGGCGCCGGGCAATCCCATGGCGGGCAAGACCGGTGCGGCGACCGTGCCAGTGATCGACCCGCCCGCTGACACCGAAAAGGCCAAGGCCGCCCCGGTGGTGCGGACCTACGCCTTCCCCGGGCCGAACCTGACGCCGGCCGAGACTTGGACGTCCGGCCACCGCACGCCCTACGGCCTGGCCTTCGCTCCCGACGGCAAGCTGTGGGAGGCCGAGATGGGCCCGCGCGGCGGCGACGAGCTGAACCTGATCGAGCCCGGCAAGAACTACGGCTGGCCGCTCGCTTCCTACGCGACCAACTACAACGGCGTGCCGATCCCCAGCCCGGCGACGCGGCCCGACCTCACCGAACCGGTGCTCTACTGGACGCCGGTCATCGATGTGGGGAACCTGATCTTCTACAACGGCAAGATGTTCCCGCAGTGGAAGGGCTCGGCCCTCGTCAGCGGCCTGGGCAGCAAGACGCTGAACCGCATCGTCATCACCGGCGCGACCGCCAAGTCGGCCGAGCGCTGGAGCGTCGGCCATCGTATCCGCGACGTGGAGGTGGCTCCCGACGGCGCATTGTGGATGATCGAGGACGCCAATCCCGGCGCACTGTGGCGGGTGACGCCGAAGTAAAGATTACGGATTCCTCACGCGACGCGACACATTTGCCCCTTGTGGAACGCGGTTCGACAGGCGCATCTCTGGCCCAAATCACGCGAATAGCGGGGGATAACTCATGACGTCCGTCAAACTGGCCATGTTCGGCGCCGCGGCGAGCACGCTACTGCTCTTTGGCTGCACGGCCGGGCCGGCGCCCAGCGCGCTCGCCTCCGGCGGCAATGTTGCGGCGACCACGCCGGCGCGGGTCGACAACTTCACCCTGGCCGACGCCCAGCAACTGCAGGGCCACGAACTCTATCGCCTGGCCGACGCCAAGGCGGTGGTGATCGTGACGCAAGCCAACGGCGACGCGGCGGTGCGCGGCATGGCCGGCGACCTCAAGAGCCTGCAGGCATCCTACGCCGGCAAGGGCGTCGAGGTCATGATGCTGAACTCGACGGCCAACGCCGACCGCGACGCGATCGCGGCCGAGGCGGTCAAGGCCGGCTACACCGCGCCGGTGCTGATGGATTCGACCCAGATCGTCGGGGAGAGCCTGGGCGTCACCCGCTCGGCGGAAGTGTTCGTCGTCGATCCGAAGACCTGGACCGTGGCCTATCGCGGCGGCATCGCCGGCGCGGCCAAGGCGCTCGACGCGCTGACCGCCGGCCAGCCGGTGGCGGTGGCCAGCGCCCCGGTTACGGGCGCGGCGATCGCCTTCCCGGCGCGGGACTCCAAGCCGCAGGTCACCTACGTCAAGGACGTGGCCCCGATCCTGGAAGCCAAGTGCGTGGCGTGCCACGAAGAAGGCGGCATCGGCCCCTTCGCCATGACCAACTACAACATGGCCAAGGGCTTCGCGCCGATGATCCGCGAGGTGATCCGCACCAACCGCATGCCGCCCTATGGCGCGGACCCGCACGTGGGCAAGTTCTCCGACGACAAGCGTCTGACCTCCGACGAGATCAAGACCCTGGTGCACTGGGTGGAAGAGGGCTCGCCGCGCGGCGAAGGGCCCGATCCCCTGGGCGCCAAGCACCTGGTCGCCGCCGAGTGGCCACTGGGCAAGCCGGATGTGATCCTGAGCGTGCCGGCTTTCACCATTCCCGCCTCGGGCGTGGTCGAATACCAGCATCCCTGGATCGTCAACCCGCTGACCGAGGGCAAGTGGCTGAGGGCTTCGACCATCAAGGTCACGGCCCGCCAGGGCGTGCACCATGTGCTGACCGGCTTCATCGCCGACCCGCCGAAGGCCGGCGAGCAGGCGTTCGAGAACAAGTGGGGCGCCTCGGTCGGCAGCTATGCGGTCGGCGCCGAGAGCGAGATCGCGCCGAAGGACGC
Organism: Phenylobacterium sp.; assembly: GCF_004799395.1. Classification (GTDB taxonomy): domain Bacteria; phylum Pseudomonadota; class Alphaproteobacteria; order Caulobacterales; family Caulobacteraceae; genus Phenylobacterium. The sequence continues at coordinate 15,865 of NZ_SSMZ01000163.1, read as the reverse complement.
CGGCACCTACATCCCCGCCGGCGGCGGCATTGGCTTCCAGACCCACTACACGCCCTTCGGCAAGGAACAGACCGACACCACGCAGATCGCGCTCTACTTCTACAAGGATAACGAGAAACCCGACCTGGTGATGCACAACTCCCAGATCGTGAACAACGCGATCGTGCTGCCGCCGAACGACGGACACCACCAAGAAGTCGCCTATCTGGAGTTCCCGAAGGACGCGCTGCTCTATTCGGCCTTCCCGCACGCGCACTATCGCGGGGCGTCGTCGGACCTGTGGATTCGCTATCCGGACGGCAAGGAAAAGCTGCTGCTGGCGCTTCCACACTACGAGTTCAACTGGCAGCGCCACTACACCTTCGCCGAGCCGATCAAGGTGCCGGCGGGTTCGAAGCTGATCGCGCACTACGTCTACGACAACTCCAAGCGCAATCCGCATAACCCCGACCCGTCGAAGGAAGTGGTCTGGGGCGACCAGTCCTGGGAGGAAATGTTCTTCACGCGCATCCGCTATCGCTGGATGGACGAGACTTCAGTTCACCTGGTGAACTACGACGAAAGCCTGAACGCCAGCGCGCTGATGGGCATGCTGGACTCGAACATCGACGGCAAGCTCCAGAAGTCCGAGCTCAAGGGCCAGATCGGCAAGATGCTGCTGGCGCAATGGGACACGATCGACGCCAACCACGACGGCTTCATCGACAAGACGGAACTGGCCGCGGCTCAGAAGATGATGATGGGCCATCGTCGCCAGCAGGCGGAAGCCAAGCCGGCCGCTGCGGCGACCCCGACGGCGGGCGGCAAGTAGGCCCGACGTCCGAGACGAGTTGGAAAAGGCCCGGCAGAAACGCCGGGCCTTTTTCTTCGAAGGTGATCCTGGCGGGGCTTTAGGCCTTGGCCAGGCGGCGTCGGTTGGCGCTGACCTTGCGGCGGTAGTGGGCCAGGGTGCGGGCCGACGCGCTCGCCGGGGTGGCGCCAAGGCGCCCCGACATGGCCATCGCGCCCAGCGAGAGGCCGGCGGCGATCTTCTCGCTCACCATACGTTCGCTCTCCGCCCGGGCGCGCGGGCCGCCCTGAACGATCAGCATCGTACGAAGGCCGATGACGGCCGAGGCTTCCAGCCCCAGCCGCCAGGCGTCAAAGCCGATGCCGATCCAGGGGTTGCGCGCGGCGCGGGCCACTTCAAGCCAGGCTCGTGCCGTGCAGCGTCGGGGCTTCGGGCCGGGGCAGGCCCGAGGCCTGGTAGGTGGTCATCAGCCGTTCCTTTTCCGCAGCCATCTTCGCGCCCAGCGCATCCATATCGAGCCCGGCCTTGCGCGCCTGGGAGAACATTCCCTCGACGCGCTTTTCCTCTTCCTCGACGTGGTGCTCGATCTCTTCGGAGAGCACCTTGACCTTGGCCTCGTAGAATTTGTCATCGGGACCGCCGGCCTCGATCTCTGCGATCAGCACCTTGGCGCCGTCGTGCTCGACATAGGCTTCCCGCAGGAGGTCCTCGTCCACCGCGCCCTCGCAGGCCGGATAGAAGATGTCCTCCTCGATCCGCGTGTGGATGGTCAGTTCCATGCAGATCTGTTCTGCCAGCGCGCGCCGGCGGTCGTCGCCCTTGGCGGCTTCGAACTTGTCGAACAGGTCCTCGACTTTGCGGTGATCGGCCTTCAAGAGGGCGATGGCGTCAAGTTTCGCGGCGGTGGCCATGGCAGGGTCTCTCCAGAGAGGGGGTTTGAAGCCCCAATCCCCGGTCCGGAAAGTGGTTCCGCCGCGCGTTTGCTTGCGGGCCTCTAGCGTCCCTGGAACGCCGGTTTGCGCTTTTCGAGGAAGGCGCGGCGCGCCTCCTGGCCATCCTCGCTGCTGAAGGCCTTGCGGATGTTGGAGACCTCGTAGCGCAGCTGGGACTCCATCTCGACGGCCTCGGTGGAACGGACCATGCCGCGCTTCAGGAGTCGCAGCGTGATCGGCGACCAGTCGCAGAGCGACTGGCAATATTCGGCCAGCCGCGCGGAGAATTTGTCGTCATCGACCGCCTCGCCGGCCATGCCCCAGGCCACCGCCTCGTCGCCGACCAGGGTGCGGTTCTCCATCATGAAGCGCATGGCTTTCTCGTAGCCCATGGCCTGCGGCAGGGTGACGGTTAAGCCCGCGTCCGGCGAGCCGCCGATGCGGGTGTAGCCGGCCATCAGCCGCGCGCTCCTGGCGATCAGGCGGACGTCGGCGGCCATGGCCAGGCCGAGCCCAGCGCCCACCGCCACGCCATTGACGCCGCCCACCACCGGCTTGTCGCAGCGCTTGCGGATCGCCAGCAGGAAGTTGCCCACCCAGCCGATGTCGTCGAGCTGGGTGGTCATCGGCGTCATGGGCGAATAGGGCTCTGCGCCCGGCGACAGGTCGAGACCCGCGCAGAAGGCGTCGCCGCTGCCGGTGATGGCGACTACCCAGACGTTGTCGTCCTGCGCGGCCTTGTCGACCGCCTCGATGATCCCCCAGGCCAGCGCCTGGCTCAAGGCATTCTTCTTGTCGGCGCGGTTCAGCGTGATGGTGCGGACGTGGCCCGCGTCATGGGTGGTGACAAGGCTGGTCATGGCGTCGGCTCCCCTGGCGTTTGCGCTGAGCATAGGCGATCGGACGTCGGGTGAGGCGAGGGATTTTGCGTGCCGCGGCGGCCGCGCCGCATCGTCAATAATGTGCAGTTGTGGGCGCGCGCCTAGGGCCTAGCTTGGGGCGCGGCCCGTCCGCGAGTCTCAAGAGATCCCAAGCATGCGAACGTGGGCCGCCGTCGCGATCCTGTTGGCCGCAGGCCTGTCTCTGACCGGCTGCGGGCCGAAGCGCGAACCGGGCGCGACGCTGATGAGCTGGGCCTATCCGCAGAGCAAGACGGAGCCGCAGCCGCCGACGCCGCCGGACCCGATCCATGTTCCGGGCAGCGCCTTGAGCTTCACCAACGCCCAGGTGGCCGACGACAAGAACCCGGTCGACTGGTTCCCGGACGAGCATCCCGCGCCGCCGCCGGTCGTCGCGCATCAGCGGGAGGGCGGTCCGACCCCCTGCGCGGAGTGCCACCTCTACAATGGCCGCGGCTTCATTTCGGCGGCGGACCTGGCCGGCTTGAGTGCGCCCTACATCATCCAGCAGGTGCAGGAATTCCGGGCCGGCCGCCGGGCGTCAGCGCAGCACGACCGTCATGACGTTGAGGAGATGGCCAAGGTCGCCGACAAGGTCAGCGATCCCGAACTGGCCCAGGCGGCGGCCTATTTCGCGGCGTTGCCGCGGACGCCCTTCGTGCGGGTGGTCGAGACCGACACCGTGCCGGTCACCAAGGCCTTCTCGTTCGGCTGGCTGGAGCCGGTTCCGAACGGCGGGACGGAGCCGATCAAGGGGCGGATCATCGAGGTCTCGGAGGACATGCCGACGCTCTATCTCGGCGACGCGCACATCGGGTTGGTGGACTATGTGCCGCCAGGCGCCGTCGCCCGTGGGGAGGCCCTGGTGAAGAGCGGCGGCAAGGGCGGCCAGCCCTGCGCGGCGTGCCATGGGCCGGAGCTGAAGGGCGCGGGCGATGTCCCGCCGCTGGCGGGGCGCTCGGCGACCTACCTGGCGCGCATGCTTTGGGACATCAAGACGGGCGCGCGCCAGGGGCCGGCCGTGACTGTGATGCAGGCGCCGGCCAGGGGCCTCGGCGGCGCCGAGATCACCGACGTCGTGGCCTACCTGGCGTCGCGGAAGCCCTGAGGCCTATTCCGCCTCGAGCGGGGCGATCCAGCGGTCGCGCGGGACACTCACCCCGCCGCGCTCGCTGGCCGTCACCGTGCCGAACCGCTCGGCGAAGACCGGCGGCAGGGGTTGGGCGTCAGGAGGGGCGAGCCAAAGGCGCAGGAGGTGACGGCGGCGCTCCGGCTCGGGCCAGTCCTGGAAAGCGGTGCGGTCGTGGAACAGGACGTGGTTGTTCACCAGCTGGATGTCGCCGGGCAGGAAATCGAGCTCGATGTGCAGTGCGGGATCCTCGGCGAGCGCGTCGAGCAGGTCCAGCGCCTCGACCTGGGCGGGCGTGAGCGGCGCCACGCCAGCGAAGCGCCGGGCGCTCTCGATGTATTGACGCTGGTAGATCCCGGCGAAGTGGCCCGCATGCCAGTTGAAGACGGGGATCGTGAACCAGGGGTCTTCGCCCGGCCCGACCTCGCCGCGCCGATCGGTCTCGATAGGCTCGAACAGAACGGCGGCCAGGTCGGGGCGGCGCTGGCGAATCTCGTTGTAGAGGGTGACCGAACTCACCAGGCTGGAGCGGCCGCCGGCCTTGGCGGGCATCAGGCACATCAGCCCGACCACGTCGCAGCTGTCGGTGTGATAGGTCTGCCGTTCATGGGTCTGGTAGAGGCGCGCGGTAGGATCGTCCCCGGAGCGGCCCAGGTCCTTCACATGCCCCAGGATGTGGCCCTTGGCGTTCTGCGGCCGGAAGGCGCCCAGGTGCGCGCCGACGCCGAGGAACGCCGCAGCGGTCTCGCGGCGGCTGAGGCGGGCAGGGTCCAGGCCGCGCAGCACGGCGAAGCCGCGGCCCTCGAGCACCTGATCGCGGAGCATGGCGGCCAGGCGCGGCGCCAGGATCGGCAGCGGGAAGTTCCTGGCGCGGACGCTGCTGAGATCGGCGGCGTCGGCGGCCAGGCGGCGCGCGGCGGCTCCGACCTCCGCGACCTCGGCGCCGGTGAGGCGCACGACCCATTCCTGGCCGACGATGTCAGCGGCCCGCCAGGCGGCGGCGGCGTCGAGAAGGCCCGGCGGCATCGGTGTGATCGTCTCGCTCATAACCTCAAGGATCGCCGCCCGGCGCGGGCCTGTCGAGCGCTGTCCAGACAAGACCGTGGACTGTCCCCACAGGGTTGCGGTTGAGCCTCATGCGCCGGGCGTTCAGACGAGAGCCGCCGGCCGCGACGGGCCGACGTTGCGATGAGAGCCTCAGCCCATGGCGGCCCAGGATGTGACCGCGCCCGAAACCCGAGCGGACGGCTTCAGGCGCGAAGCGATCGAGATGTTCAAGACCGTGGGCGTGGCCCTGGTGTTCGCCACGGTGTTGCGGGTGGTGATCTTCGAGCCCTTCACCATTCCCACGTCGTCGATGGAGCCGGGCCTGGTGACCGGCGACTACATCGTGATTTCCAAGTGGTCCTATGGCTTCAGCCGCGCGTCGATCCCGTTCAACCTGAACCTGTTCCCGTGGATGCAGGGGAAACGGATATTCGGCCGCGACCCGGAGCGCGGCGACGTGGTGGTGTTCCGCCTGCCGCGCAACCCAGACGGCGAGGTGTACATCAAGCGGTTGATCGGCCTGCCGGGCGACCGCGTGCAGGTGGCGAAGGGCGTCGTCTTCGTGAACGGCAAGCCCATCCCTCACCAGTACCTTGGCCCTGCGAAGGATCATGACGATCCCTCCCGCATCGTGCCGCGGGTGGTGGAGACCGCGCCGAACGGCAAGCGCTATGTCACCTTCGGCGGAGCCCCGGACGGAGAGGCCGACAACACCGACGTCTATGTCGTGCCGGAGGGGAAGTACTTCTACATGGGCGACAACCGCGACAATTCCCTGGACAGCCGTTGGCCGATGGAAGTCGGCGTCGGCTTCGCCCCGGCCGAGAACGTCGTCGGCAAGGCCCAGATCGTCATGCTGTCCTGGCGCGACGCCTCGATCCTGAAGCCCTGGACCTGGTTCAACGTCGACTTCAGCCGGTTCCTGCAGCGGGTGAAATGAGGATCAGCGTTCCTGGGCGGCGCGGAATTCGGCGTAGCTGATCTTGCCGTCGTGGTTCGTGTCCAGGCGCTGGAAGTCGGCGGCGGTGAGGGCGTCGCCGCCCTGAGTCAGGCGGTCGAACTCGGCGCGCAGGCTGGGGTGCGCGAGGGAGGGCAGGGCGACAGCCCCCATGGCCGCGGCGGCGAGCACGCCCAGGATCAGGCGGTCGCCGCGATGCGCGCGGGAGGCCTTTTCGCCGTCGATCTCGCCGTCGATGAACCGCCGCACGGCCTCGCTCGCCGAGCGCCCTTCGCCGCGGCAGCGGGCCATGAAGGCCAGCTTCGTCGGGTAGGGCAGGCGGATCTCGAGCGTTTCGCTCTTCTTCAACTTGACGGTCATCTTGAGCCTCGGTCGGGCAAACGCAGGATCAGAAGCCTAGCCCAAAGCGCAATTCGTGTCGCTGTGACAGGAAATTCCTGTCCGGACAAAGCCGCGGACGGGGACCACGGCTTACGCACTGAACCTGAGTTGATGGCCTGCGCGGCGGCGCCGCTCAAACATGGAGCTGGTCGGCCAGGGGATCGCCAGCATGGCCTCGGCCCTGTTCGGGGGCATCGCAATGACCGGGACCATCGCGCGGACGGCGACCAATGTGCGGGCCGGCGGACGCAGCCCGATTGCGGGCATGCTGCACGCGCTGCTCCTGCTGGTCTTCATGCTGGTCGCTGCGCCGCTGGCCAGCTACGCGCTCCTGTCGGCGCTGGCCGGTGTGCTGGTGGCGGTGTGCTGGGGCATGGCGGAGAAGCAGGAATTCTGGCGGCTGCTGGGGGACTGGCGCGCCGCGGCGGTGCTGCTGGCCACCTTCGGCCTCACCCTGGTCCGCGACCTGACCACCGGCATCATCGCCGGCTGCGCCGTGGCGGCGGTGCTCGTGCTCTTCAAGGCGTCGGTGGCCGAAGAAGGGGCGTGAGGGCCCGCGGGCCCTTCGGCGGCGAGGTTGGTTATGCGCGCAAAGCGCCTAGCATCGGGGCGCTGCACCCTTAGGGAGAGCGCCGCGACCCGACCGATCCTTGCGATCACCGTGGCCGTCCTGCTGTGCGCCTCCGCTGCCAAGGCCCGCGAAATGCAAGATCAGACCCCCTCCGCAGACCCTGCCGCCGAGCCCGGACCGGCGATCATCCCGCAGTTCGAGCGGCCGCCGGCCTCCGGCGGGCTCGGGGCGCCGCCGGCCGGGACCGAGCTGGACCGCCGCTACGAGACGCTGCCGCCGGCGCCTGTGAAGGACGGCTATGTGGATCGCTTCGGCGGCAAGCTGGTGCTGGTGCTGCTGGATGACAAGGAGCATCCCTCGATCCGCGGCGGACGCAGCCTCTGGGCGCTGGAGCGGCCGCTCACCTACAAGCCCAGCAACCGCGGCGACACCATCACCGTGCCGGCGGGCGCGGTCACCGACCTGGCCTCGATCCCGCGCTTTGCCTGGTCGCTGCTGCCGCCGGATGGGCCGTGGGTGAAGGCCGCAGTGGTCCACGACTTCCTCTACCGCACCGAGGGGACCGGCGTGATCTGGGCCGGTCACGAACCGGGGGTTACGAAACAGTACGACCGGTCGGAAGCCGACTTCGTGCTGCGCGACGGCATGCAGAACCGCGGCGTCGACGTCATCCGCCGCAATATCATCTGGGCCGCCGTGCGCCTATTCGGCGGTTGGGGATGGGGTCACTGAGCGGTGGCATTTGACGGGTCGCGCCGGGTGGGGCACGTCGGGAGGCGTAGAACCGGGGGCGTGACATGCGGATAAGGCTTGCGGCGGGGCTGGCGCTCGGCCTGGCGATGATGGCTGGCGGGGCGTGGGCGGACGCGGCCAAGCCGCCGAGCCCGGCGGACGCCAGGTTCCAGGCGATCTACAAGGCCGAATGGGCCTGGCGGAAGACTGAGTTCCCAGGTGAGCGCGGCGACAACGCCGCCATTCCCGGCAAGCTGGGCAAGGTGGACGCCGCCAGCCAGGCGCGCAGGCTGGCCCATTGGACCGACGTCCTGCATCAGCTCGATGGCGTCGCCGAGAAGGACCTCTCCCCCGACGAGGCCGTGAACTACGAGGTCTACAAGGACCAGATTTCCACCCGCGTCGCCCAGCAGCATTTCCGCGAGTACGAGAAGCCGTTCAATTCGGATTCCCAGTTCTGGTCGAACCTCGGGTTCACCGCAAGCCGGACCTTCCACACCGCCCAGGACTACCGGAACTGGATCAGCCAGATGCGCGATGTGCCGCGCTGGTTCGACGACCAGACGGTGAACATGAAGGTTGGACTGGCGCGGGGCTTCACCTCGCCGCGGGCTACGCTGGTGGGCCGCGACAAGTCGGTCTCGATCGTCAGCCAGGCGCCGGACGCCGAGCACACCCTGTTCTGGAAGCCCTTCAAGCACATGCCGGCCTCGGTGAGCCCGGCGGAGCAGGCGGCGCTGAAGGCCGAGGCCAAGACGACGATCGAACACACGGTCATGCCGGCCTACGCCAGGCTGCTCGTGTTCCTCGACACCGAGTACATCCCGCACGCCACCGAGACCCTGGCGGCCGAGGCTCTCCCGGACGGCAAGGCCTACTACCGAGCGCAAATCAAGGAGTTCACGACGCTCGACATGGATCCGGAGGAAATCCACCAGCTGGGTCTCTCCGAGGTCGCCAAGATCCACGCCCAGATGCTGGAGGTGATGAAGGAGACCGGCTTCAAGGGCGACTTCCCGGCGTTCCTGACCTTTCTGCGCACCGACCCGCAGTTCTATGTGAAGGACCCGCAGGAGCTCCTGAACCGGGCCGCCTGGATCGCCAAGCGTGTCGACGGCAAGCTGCCGGCCTACTTCGGCTGGCTGCCGAGGAGCCGCTTCGGCATAGAGCCAGTGGCGCCGGACATCGCGCCCTTCTACACCTCGGCCCGCGGGGGCACGACGACCTACCTGCTCAACACCTATGACCTGCCGTCGCGGCCGCTCTACAACCTGACGGCGCTCACCCTGCACGAGAGCGCGCCGGGCCATTCGCTGCAGGGCGGGCTGGCGGAGGAGCAGGACCAGCTGCCGCCGTTCCGGCGCAACGTCTACATCTCGGCCTACGGCGAGGGCTGGGCGCTCTACTGCGAGCGGCTGGGGATCGAGATGGGGATGTACGACACCCCCTACGACCGCTTCGGCATGCTGACCTTCCAGATGTGGCGCGCCGCGCGGCTGGTGGTCGACACCGGCGTGCACCACAAGGGCTGGACCCGCGCTCAAGCCATCCAGTACTTGCACGACAACACCGCGCTCGCTGACCACGACATCGAGATCGAAGTAGACCGCTACATCTCCTGGCCGGGTCAGGCGCTCAGCTACTACCTGGGCATGATGGCGATCGTGGATGTGCGGGCGAAGGCGGAAAAGGCGCTGGGGCCAAAGTTCGACATCCGCGCCTTCCACGACACGGTCCTGTCCACGGGCTCGGTGCCGCTGCCGGTGCTGCGCGCGAGGATCGACCGGTTCATCGCCGAGGGCGGCAAGGACCCGATGCCGGTCAAGTTCCAGAAGCCGAAGGGCGAGCAGGAAGAGCCCTAGGTTGCACTGAACCTCTGGCGTTCTGCGGCGTTAGGTTCGCGAGCCTTCGGGCCTTCGGGCCGGGGAGAGGCTTTGCCTGGAGGAAACCCCAATGAAAACTATAGTCGTGGCCCTGAGCCTGGCGATCGCGCTGACCGCCACCATGGCCCAGGCCGATCCGGACCATGGTCATCATCACATGGTCTGCCACTGGCATCACCACCACAAGGTCTGCCACCGCTAGGACGACCCAAGGCCCGGCTCGCGCCGGGCCTTTCTCTTTGTTCGTATCGTCCGGGCCTGTGCAGGTCTTTGATCGTCGCTGCGGCGCGCTTTGCAGTGCAACCAACGGTTGGCAGGGGCGTTGCCATGTATGGGCCCGTTCCCTCACGGGCGACTTTTTTCCGGACAATCTATCTGGGTACGGCTTTCGCTTCGCGAGCCTCCAGTTCCCCCAGAAGGGTCAGCCATGGCTGCCCAGACACCCACCTGCTCGGAAGAAGCGGCCCTCAGCCTGACCATGGCTGTGGTGGCGTCATCTCCAGGCCCCCTCCTGCTGCTCGATGGCGAGCTCAAGGTCATCGCAGCGAGCGGGTCGTTTTCCGACACCTTCGGGATCGATGCGGCGAGCGCGCCCGGCCGATCGTTTTCGAGCCTGGGCTCGGGTGAGTGGAACACGCCTCAACTCCGGTCGCTGCTCGATGCGACCATGTCCGGCGCCGCCAAGATCGAAGCCTACGAAATGGATCTCATACGGCCCGGTGAACAGCCCCGGCGCCTGGTGATCCATGCGCAGCGACTGGTCTATCTCGACCTGGAGAACCTGCGGCTGCTGATGGCCGTCAGCGATGTGACGAAGGCTCGCGCCGACGCGAAACTGAAGGACGAAGCCCTGCGGCAAAACCTCGTCCTTCTGCAGGAGGTGCGCCACCGGGTGGCCAACAGCCTGCAGATCATCGCCAGCGTCCTGTTGCAGAACGCCAAGCGCACGCAGTCCGACGAGACGCGCGGCCATCTCAAGGACGCCCACCATCGGGTGATGTCCGTGGCGGAGCTCGAGCGGCAGCTGGCGGGGACCGGCGACGGGCAGGTTGAACTGCGGGTCTATTTCACAAGCCTCTGCGACAGCATCACCGCCTCCATGATCGCCGATCCGCATCAGCTCTCGCTGGAGGTCACGGGCTCAGGCGGCTTGGTCGAGGCGCGAACCTCGGTGAGCCTGGGCCTGATCGTCACCGAACTGGTGATCAACGCCCTGAAGCACGCCTTTCCGAACAGCCGCGCGGGCAAGATCGTCGTCGACTTCGAGTCTCGAGGTCCCAACTGGGTCCTGTCGGTGACTGACAATGGCATCGGCATGCCCAGAGACCCCACGCTGATCCGGACCGGGCTGGGCACCAGCATCGTCCAGGCCCTGGCCGCCCAACTTGAGGCCATCGTCGGCACCGAACCCGCGAACCCTGGGACGCGGATTTCCATCACCCACACCCGGATCGCGTTGGTTGTCGACGGGGCCGGTGCGCTCGACGGCACAGCGGCCGTCGCTCAGCCGGCGGCCTGACGCCGCGCAGCTTGCAGAGAGGATTTGACTGATGGACCCGAAAACGACCGAACGCGGCAGGACCCTGCTGATTGTCGAGGACGACGTCCTCCCGGCCATGGCGCTGCGCGACGAGCTGGAAGACGCGGGCTATCGCGTGCTGGACCTGACAGGACGTCATCAGGAGGCGCTTGCCGCCGCCCGGGCCGACAAGCCCGACCTTGCGCTGGTGAACATCCAACTGCACGGCCACGATGACGGCATCGCGCTGGCCGGCGATCTCAAGGCGCTGGGCATCCCCACGCTGTACATCAGCGGCCAGGTCAACCGGCCGAGGTCGGCGGACACCGTCGCGATCGGCTCCCTGCCAAAGCCCTACAGCACCTTGGACATGGTCCTGGCGGTCAACTATCTGCTGGCTCACCTGAAGGGCGACGAGTCGCTGCCGCGTCCCGCCGCCCTGCAGGTCTTCGAGCCGTCTCCCGACGCAGCGCCGGCGCCCGATCTCGTCTAGCGGCTCGCGAGGGCCTCAGCCCTCGTCGGCCAGGGTCTTCACCAGGTCGGTGAGGTAGTCGCGGCCCAGATAGACCGACTTCACCGAGGAGTGCTCGTTCAGGCCGTGGGCGCCGGATCCTTCGGGACCCGAGTAGAAGCCAGGCACGCCATAGGTCGGGATGCCCACCGGGATCAGATAGAGGGCGTCGCTGGCGCCGGTCGACATGGTCGGGATCACCGGGGCGCCCGGATAGTATTTCGCCGCAACCTTCTCCATCGGGCCGATCACCTTCGGATCGAGCGGCGCGGGATTGGACTTTCCGCGGATCGGCTGCAGCGGGATCAGCTTGACGCCGGGGTCGCCGATGGCGGCTTCCAGCTTGGCCTTGGTGTCTTCCATGCTGGAACCCGGGAACATCCGGCAGTTGATATTGGCGCCGGCGCGCTGGGGCAGGGCGTTTTCGGCATGGCCGCCGTCCAGCAGGGTGGCGACGCAGGTGGTACGCAGCATGGAGTGGAAGCCGCGGTCCTTGTTGAGCACGGCCTCGGCGGCCTTGTCGTTGGGGTCCTTGGAGATGGCGACCATGGCCTTGCCCATCTCGTCGGTGCGCCCGGCGCCGGCCTTGGCGAAGAAGGCGCGGGTGACATCGTTCAGCTGCAGCGGGAAGTCGTAGTCGCGGACCTTCAGCAGGCCCTGGGCCAACTGGTAGATGGCGTTGTCCTTGATCGGCACGGAGGAGTGGCCGCCGGCGTTGGTGGTCTCCATGCGGAACTGCTGGACGACCTTTTCGCCGACCTGCACGCCCTGGGACTGGACGGCGCCGTCCTTGTCGGCGCGGCCGCCGCCGCCCTCGTTCAGGGCGAACTCGGCGTCGATCAGGTCACGCTTGTGGGTGGCCAGGTAGCTCGCGCCGTTGAAGGCTTCGAGCGTCTCCTCCCCGCAGGTCAGCGCCAGCTTGATGGTGCGCTTGGGGACGTATTTGCTCTCCTTGAAGCGGACCAGCATGTCCACCCAGGTGGCGTCGATCACCTTCATGTCCGACGTGCCGCGGCCGTAGAAGTAGCCGTTCTCCTCGATGAAGGTGAAGGGATCGCGGGTCCAGTCGGCGCGCTTGGCCTCGACCACGTCCAGGTGGCCCAGGAGCAGCATCGGCTTGGCGGTCTTGGACGTGCCGTGGAGGATGGCGACGACGCCGCCCTCCTTCGGGTGGTCGGGCACCGAAAAGTAGGTGATGTCGCTGTCGGGAAAGCCGGCGGCGGTCAGGTGGGCGCCCATCTTGGCGGCCGCCTCGGTGCACGACCCGACGCTGAGCGAGGTGTTGGTCTCCACGAGCTCCTTGTAGAGGGCGCGGAATCGAACCTGATCGGGGCGAAGCTCCGTGGGCGGCGCGCCCTGCGCCATCGCCGAATGAGCCACGCCCAGAGCGAGCGCGGCGGCCAGGAATTTGCGGTGCATGGAAGCTATCCCCCGAACTGACTTGAGCGGGGAGTAATGGCGGGCCGAAAGCTCGCGGTAAAGCGGCGCCTTAGAAGGCGAGGCTGAACTTGGCGCCGACGAAGCGTCCGTGCGGGTCGTCGCCGTAAGCCGCGGCGCCGCCGCTCTCATTGTGACCAGGCTGGAGGCCGCAGAGGAAGCCGAAGCCGCCGGTGAGGTCGGAGCGGCCGGCGAGTCTGGTCTCGACGGCGGTCTTGGCGAAAACGGCGCTGTCCAAGGTCTTGGTCTGGAGCGCGGGGCGCGCGAGGGGATCCAGGGGGTCGGCGAGGTCCGGACTGGGCTTGGTCGCCTCGGCGGCGACCGGCAGCGGCGAAGTCGGCGCGGCGGGGTCGGGCAGGCGCAGGTCCAGGGGCTGGGCGGCCGCGGCGCCGGCCAGCGTGGTCAGGGCCACGGCGATGAGGGCGGTCTTCATGGCTGGCTCCCCGAACGGTGCGCTCGCGTTCTTATACGCTCTCATTCGCGCAAATGAGGCGCCCGGTTACGGGTCGAGCGGGTCCTGCGGGTCGGCTTGCAGGGAAACGATGTTGGGTGTGGCGGCCAGGTCGAAGGGCGAGAGGCGCCGGTAGGCCGTCATCGGCTGGTAGCCGAGCTCGGCGGTGTTGCGCACCGCGAAGGCGGGCAACTCGATCGAGAGGCTCTGGTCCTCTGAGGTCGTGATCAGCACCGGGCGGTCGAGCGGCGCGCCCATGTGGAACAAGAGGCGCGTGGCGTTGCGCAGGTTGGTGGTGGTGTGCCGCGCATAGGGATCGACGACGATGGCGTCGGCGGGGACGCCGTAGTGCGCCATCAGGTCGTGCTTCATCTCGATGGCCTCGGCGAAGGGTGTCTTGTTGGGATGCACGTGGCCGCCGGAAACGATCAGGAAAGGGGCCACGCCTTCCCGCCAGCGCTTTACCGCCAGGCGGTCGCGGAAGGCGCCGACGGGTGAGACGTGGACCTCCGCGCCCTCGGTCCCCATGCCGGGGACGACGATGGCGGTGTAGGGCTTGGCCCTCCAGTCGGTCTTGCGGGCGCGGGCGAAAGCCGCGGCGTTCTCGCCGGTCTCCAGCGGTTCGTAGCGGGCGGCTTCGTCGCGCTGGTTGACCGCCAGAAGGTCGAAGGCGACGGCCGACCAGGCATGGAAAGGGAGGGCCTGAGTCTCATGGTCGGCGGAGACCTCCAGAGCCTCGCGCAGCATCTGGCGGAAGTGGGGATCGCCCGGCGCGTAGGAGATCGAGTCGATCTCGGCGTAGCGCGGCTTTTCGGCCAGGGCGTAGACCCGGTAGAGACGGTTGAGACCCTTGGCGGCGTCCGCCCAGGCGACGCGGATCAGGCCTGCGTCGTCCAGGGCGGCGTTCTTCTGGGCGCGGCCGGACGGGCGGAGTTGGTCGCGGACCAGGCGGTTCAAGGGCCCGCCGGGCTGGGCGAGGCGGGCCAAGGCGTCGCCGGCCCCGGCGATTTCGGCGTCGGAAAGCATCAACTGGTCGACGGGGCACGCGGACGCCGTGCGACAGGCCTTGATCGCGGCGGCGCGAGCTTCGGTCAGGCGCGCGTGCAGGGCCGCCAGATCGGGGTCGGCGGCCAGCGCCGCGCGAGCTTGCGGATCGGCGGCCAGCAGGGTCAGCAGATAGGCGTTGGCGTCGGCGACCGGGTCGTCGCTGTGGAGGAAGCGGTAGGCCGGCGACTGGGCTTGCGCCGGCGCGGCCAGGGCCATGAGCGCCAGGATCGCGACGACGGCTGCGCGCATGCTTCTCCCCCAAGGATGGTGGCTTATGCCGCGTTCCGCGGGGCGCCTGTCAATGCTTGGGGAGAGCAGTGCAGGCGGGCTGCGCCGCGCCGGGCGGCAAGGGCGCCGACGCGCCGGCCCTGGCCCAGATCGCCGGGTCCTCGAGGCCGAGGCGCCAGATGGCGACGCCGCGGGCATGGCGCGCCTCGACCGCCGAGCGCTGGGCGCGGAAGGCCTGGGCGTCCAGCCACCAGACGCTGTGTGCTGTCCCGTCGGGCGCGGCGTAGGCAAAGTGCGGATCTCCATCGGGCGCTGTGCGCGTGACAGGCTGGCCCTTGGCCTTGGCGAGCGCGGCGGCGTCAGCGGCGGAAAGCACGGCGGCGGTCCGGCCCGTCGGCCAATCATAGCCATAGGCGCCTAGCGCCACGATCAGGTGGCCCGGGTCAGTCGCGGTCCGTTGGGAGTCCAGGCTGGTCTCCAGCCAGTCGAGGCCGGCGATGGGGCCGGGCGTGCCGGTGGCCCAGCATTGGTCGTAGGCCATCAGGACCACGGCGTCGGTTGCGCCCGCCAGGTCGTGGATCAGGGCCGGGTTGGCGGCGACCCCGGCAGTGACCCAGAGCTCGAGCCCGAGCGGCTTCAGGGCGGCGTGCAGGCGGGTGAGCAGGGCGGCGTAGGCCGGGATGCCAGCCGGGCTCAGGTTCTCGAAATCGAGGATATAGCCGTCGTAGTCCTGGGCCTTGGCCTCGGCGAGCAGGGCGGCGATGAAGGCGTCGCCGGCTTGCGGATTCAAGAGGGCGCCGTCAGCGGAGGCGGCGTCCCAGACTTCGTCATGGGCGTTGGAGACGATCGGAAAGACGCGGGGCTTGCTGTGGGCTGCGGCCAGCGCCGCAGTCCGGGCGGCGTCGGGCTGCCAGCGCACATGGCCCTGAGGGGTGTCGAGCGCGCCCGACATGGGGGCGATGACGTCGAGCGCGCCGGCGTGGGCGGCCAGCGATGCTGTGGAGGCGGCGTCCCACGGCAGGTAGAAGCCGACGGAAAGCGGCCGGGCGGCGGCGGTCCCCGCGACGAGGGCCAGGGCCGCGGTGAGGTGCAACGAAAGGCGCCGGCCGTTCATGGCGCACCTCCTAAGCCTTCGCCTCGCCGGCCGGAACCCCGAAAAAGGTCAGTCGGCGCCCGCGCCCGCGGGGGGCGCGGAGGGCTCTGGCTCGGCCGCGCCAGGTTCGGGAGCCGGACCCAGGAGGTGCAGGTTTTTCTGGCGCAAGGCCTCGCCGGCCTCGTCGAAGAGAAACGGCAGGAATGCATAACGGACGCCCTTGGTCACCGGCGTGGCCTCATGCAGCAGGGAGCAGG
>NZ_SSMZ01000162.1 GCF_004799395.1 Phenylobacterium sp. | reverse complement strand
CTTTGATCGGGTTGTCTGGGCCGAAGACCTTGGCATCGCGGACTTCCAGGGCTGGCTCTTCAAGCACGACGTGGTGGAGGTCTGTACGGCGGTCAAAGGGCCGTTCATCCACCAGGCCTGCCAAGGCGGCTTTTCTGGCGGCGCGGACGCGGTGATCTATCTCGATCCGGACACCGCCCTATTCGGCAGCCTCGAACCCCTGGAGACGTGGCTGGAGGAGAGCGACATTCTGCTCACGCCGCACCTGGTCGATCCGAATGTGACGGCGGAAGCGATCGCGGACAACGACCTGTCGGCCTCGCGGACCGGCATCTTCAACCTCGGATTCGTCGCAATCCGCACGACGGGCGAGGGCGCGCGCTTCGCGAAGTGGTGGAACGACCGGCTGCTGGACTGGTGCTACGACGACATGCCGAGCGGTCTCTTCGTGGACCAGCGGTGGTGCGACCATGTCCCGGCGCTGTTCAATCACGTCAAGGTGGTCCGCGACCCCGGCTACAATGTCGCCAGCTGGAACCTCAGCACGCGGACGCTCGAGGTGCAGAAGGACGGACAGGTCACGGTCAACGGCGCGCCCCTGCGTTTCTGGCACTTCACCAAGCTGGGGCCCATGGGCGACGCCATGACCAAGAAGTACGGGGCGACCAACTTCCCGGTCTATGAGGTCTGGAGCTGGTACAAGCGCCAGGTGACCGCGGCGACCGACAAGGCGATCCCAGAACGCTGGTGGGCCTATGGCGCCTATTCCGACGGAACGCCGATCGAGAAGGCGCATCGGGTGCTCTACCGACAGCGCGCGGACCTGCAGGCGGCCTTCCCCGACCCCTTCGCGGCGGGCGAGGGCGGCTACGCTCGATGGCTGGAGCGCGAGGGGCTCTGAGAGCGGCTTGCCTTGACAGGCTCCGGTCTGCGCCCGAGACAACCGCCCATGGCCAAGACCGCCGCGTCCGCTCCGAAGCCCGCCGAGGCGCATCCCGCCGATTTGGCTCCTAAGGCCGCCGCCGTGGCGAAGAAGGTGGCGGGCCTGCGCGCCGACCTGGCGCTCGCCCACGACCTCGTCCACCAGGCCCAGGTCCGCGAGGCCCTGACCCGATCCGAATTGACCCTGGCGCTTGGCGCGGCGCTGAAGGCGCGGGCCGAAGCCATCGCCGATGCTCGCCGCGACGCCCTGGCCGGTTGGGCTGCGCGGGCGCGCCGTCCGCCCCAGCCGTCAGGCCGAACGAGCCAGCGCCTGCTGCTGCGCCTGGGCGTTTCTGGCGAGGTGCGGATCATCGCCGACAGCCGGTTGTGGCGCGGCGAAGACCAGGCCGACATCGCGGCCTATGTGCGCCGCCGCGCCGATCCGGCGGCCGCGCCGCGGACGCTCTTCGACCAGGCCTGGTATCTGGCGACCCAGCCGGAGGCCGCGGGGTTCGGCCGCTCGCCGCTGGTCCACTACCTGACGCGGGGGATCGCCATCGACGCCGCGCCGCATCCGCTGTTCGATGCCGCGTTCTATCGCCGCCGAAGCGCAGCCGAGCTGGGCGGGGCCTCGCCACTGGCGCACTTCGTCCATGCCGGCGCCTGGGAGGGCCGCGATCCTCACCCCCTGTTCGACCTGGCGCACTACGCGGGCCAGCGGCCGGACCTGGCGGCGGACGAGGATCCGATCTCGCACTATGTCCGCAGGGGCTGGCGCGACGGGCTGTCGCCGCATCCGCTGTTCGACCCGGCCTGGTATCGCCGCCAGATCCCGCGGCAGGCGGCCGACGCCGCGCCCCTGGTCCACTACCTCACCGAAGGCTGGCGCCAGGGCCTCTCGCCGCATCCGCTGTTCGATTCGAAATGGTACCTTGAGCAGTACGAGGACATCGCCGCCGCCGGGTTCGAACCCTTGACCCACTATCTGGGCGGGGGCGCCGCTGAGGGGCGCAATCCCAGCCCCTGGTTCGACACCACCCACCATGTCGCCGCTCGAGGATCGGACCTGGAGGCCGACCTAAACCCGCTGGTGGACTATCTCCAGGGCGGCGCCTGGGCCATGGCCGAATCGCGGCCAGGCTTTCCCACGGCGGCCTACCTCGCGCAGAGCCCAGAGTTGGTGGCGCTGGGCTTGACGCCGCTGGAGCACTGGGCTCGCAAGGCCGCAAAGCCTTAGGCGGCGAGCTGTGGGCGGACGCCCAGCTGCGTCAGCTGATCCCTGATCGCCGCGTAGTAGGCTGGCACATAGTGGAACGGGCTTTGACCCCAAAGATGCCTATCGTCGGCCACGCGCAGATCCGGGGCCTCGACGCGGGCCATCGGCGGCATCAGCTCGGCGAACGTCGTCTCGTAGCGGGCGAGCAGCGCATTGTGCGCCGCGAGGTCGCCGGGTCGGCCCGGGAGGATCTCGACGCCGCTCATGGCCGCGGTTCGGCCCTGCGCCGTGCGCCGTCGATCCGCCCAGCGCGACGAATGCAGGATCAACTGCGCCTGGGCGAGCGGCGTGGCGCGCACCAGGGCGGCCATCTGGGCTGCGCCATCCAGCCACAGCCGCTCGCAGGCCGCCGAAAGCCGCGGAACGGTCCGCGCGCCACGGAAGGCCGGCTGCTTGCGGTAGCCGCTGGCCTCCAGCTCCCAGCTGTCGGTGATCAGGGCGCCGCCAGCCGACAGGAGGTCGAACCTCTCGTCGATGAAGTCGAAGATCAGGTGGGTGGGACGAAAGGCCACAAGGGCGGCGATCGCGGTCTTCGAGAGGTCCGCGACCAGCGCCCGATGCGGTTGGGCCTTCAGCCCACCGGGCGGTTTGGCGACGGCGCGGAAGCCCTGCAAACGTGTGGCAAAAAGGCTCGGCAAACTGGTTCGCGACACGTAGAGCAGCTCGGTGGAAGCCTGGGTGTCAGTCTCGCCACGGAACCGCCACAGATCGCGGCTTATGCAACTGCCGACAATGGCGACCCTCGACATACCAACTCCCGGCCCCGGCGCCGCATTCCTGCGCGGCCGCATGGGTTCTAGCAAGGGGTGGGTGCGTCTGCGCAGCCGCCGCATTGACAATGCGGGTACGTCTAAGCATCTCTCCGCCCGCCCCGGGAGTTCCGGGCTCGGCGAGCGCCGGTCGATGAATTTCGATCCGCGTTCACTCTTTTAGGCCACCCTCTAGTACATTGACGGCACACACGGACGGCACGGCTCGGCGCGCATGAAATTATTCAGTTTTCTTTCGAATCAGCCGGACAACGCGCTGACCCGGGCCCTTTCGGCGGGGAAGCATCCGTTCGCGGTCGCCGCAGCGTTCAGTTTCTTCTC
>NZ_SSMZ01000161.1 GCF_004799395.1 Phenylobacterium sp. | reverse complement strand
CTAGCAGACGAGTTCAGCATGGATTTCTCGACCGACCCTCGGCCCGCCCCCGCCGACTGCGCGACCATGGCCGACGTTCGCGCCGGCGTGGACGCGCTCGACCGCCTGCTGGTCGCCGTCCTGGCCGAACGACAGCGCTACATGGACGCCGCCGCGCGCATAAAGGCCGACCGCGCAGCCGTGCGCGACAATGCCCGCGTCGAGGACGTGGTCGCCAAGGTCAAGGCCGCGGCCCGCGACGCCGGCCTCTCCGAGGAAATCGCCGAGCCGGTCTGGCGCACGCTCATCGAGCGCTGCATCGCCCACGAGTTCGGCGCCTGGGACGCGTTTCGCGAGCGAGCCTAGCTTATACTGAAGTGCTCACTTGACTGACCCTTCGCGCGAGCAAATAGTGAAGTCCAAACTTCACCAACTAGGCAGAGATCTCCCATGACTGAGTCCGCAGTGATCCACGACACCTTCGTGATCGAGCGCACCTATTCCGCCGCCGCCGAGCGGGTCTTCGCCTACCTGTCCGAGCCGGCGAAGGTGCGCCGCTGGTATGCCGAATCCGACAGCCACGAGGTCGAAAGTTTCGAGGTGGACTTCCGGGTGGGTGGCGCCGAGCGCAGCACCTTCCGCCTGGGGGACAAGACTCCCTTCCCCGGCCTGGTGATGGTCAACGAGGGCCGCTTCGAGGATATCGTTCCCAATAGCCGCATCGTCGCGACCACCAGCATGACCTTCGGCGCTCGCCGGATATCCACGTCGCTGATCTGCTTCGAACTGTTCGCCGACGGCGACGGGACCAAGGTGGTGCTCACCCACAAGGCCTGCTTCTACGAGGGCGCGGACGGACCGCAGATGCGCAAGGACGGCTGGATCGCCCTGCTGAATAGGCTCGGCCAGGTGATGGCGAACTGACCCCGATGCCCGCCGCCGATATCGACCGCATGTTCCAGGCGCTTGGCGATCCGACGCGCCGGGCGATCATCGCCAGCCTGACCTTGGGACCTAAGTCGGTCTCGCGCCTCGCCGATCCGCTGGGCGTCACCTTGACCGCGGTCGCACAGCACCTGCGGGTGCTGCAGGACACCGGCTTCGTGCGCACCGAAAAGCTCGGCCGCGTGCGGACCTGCAGCCTGCAGGCCACGGGCTTCCGCGCCGTCGAGCAGTGGGCGGCCGAGCATCGCGCGCTCTGGGAGCGCCGAATGGACGCCCTGGGCGACCTGCTGGCCGAGGAGGAGGACTAGTGTTGCGACGCTGTGAATTTGACGGGTTGGCTCGGCCCACGGATGGCTGGCCATCGCGACGCGACGGGCGGTCGCTCAAAGAGTCATAATCACTGCGTCGGAACGCTAGGTCCGCGCCTGGTAGGCGGCGATATCGGCCACAGCCGCGTTCAGCGCCGCACGGACCGCGGGCAGTTCGCCCTCGCCCTCCGCCTCGGCGCGCGCGCAGATGTCGCCCAGCCGGTTGGCCCCGACGCCACGCGCGGCGCCTTTGATGGTGTGCACGACGTCCCGCCAGCCCGGGTCGGCGGCGTCCAGCGACCCGGCCCAGCTCTCCGCCTGTCGCCGGAACAGGGCGAGCACCTCGGCGATCACCTGCCGGTCGCCGACCGCGAAGCCTTCCAGGTAGCCAAAATCCACTGCGCCGTCAGAGCCTTGCGCCGCCACTTAACCCCCCTGCCGTACATGCCTTGCCAAGACCGCGTTTTCGCGTATTTTCCGCGCCCTCGCCGCCGGGGCTCGATACTGCCTCAGTTTCAGATCCGGTGCGACGGCGGGTGCTTAGCTCAGTTGGTAGAGCAGCTGACTCTTAATCAGCGGGTCGTGGGTTCGAATCCCCCAGCACCCACCACTCAGTCCAGGCTCCAGCGGAGTCTGGTTCTGGGTTTCGCAGAACTCCCGAGTTGTCGCGACTTAGCCAACGATCGGCCCCAAAGCCGGGTCTCTGTTCGCGCCTGCTGGCCGAAGATTGCCGCCATTTGGGCGCCGGTTCTCTGGGGCTTCCCGAAAAGTGTGCCTTTCCCTGTTTCTCCGCCAAATCCTTGTTGGATCCCTACCTGGTGACCCAGTGCGACTATCCGCGCGATCGCGTCCTCCAGCGCCAGTACGTCGGCGGCCATATGGCCTACGCCCACGCGCCTTTGCACCGAGCCTTCACGAACGATACCCGCGCCTGGGTCGGCGGCGGACGGCAGGCATGAGATGAGCAACGCGAACAGCAGTAGTGCTGGCGGGCGCATCCCTGGCGCTACTGCGCGCGGTAAGATGGGGTAATTTCGCCAATGTCGTGCTCGGTCGTGCTCTTGGCTGAACGTGCCCGTCGGCGTATACGTGACCAACTAACTGGTCTGGAGAACGCAGTGACAGACGTGACCCTTGCAAGCGCCAAGGCCCACCTGAGCGAATTGGTTAGCCGCGTGGCGCAAGGCGACTCGGTGCGGATTACACGCCGAGGCAAGCCGATTGCTCAGCTATCGCAAGTTGCGCCGCCGCGAGCGCCTATCGATTTGGACGGGTTAAGGGCGTTGACCGACACCATGCCGGTACAAACAGAAACCGCGGCCGTGACGATTCGCAGCATGCGTGACGGCGAGCGCTATTGAATTTGTACCTCGACACCTCGCTGATCGTCGCGGCGCTCACGCGCGAGAACGAGACGGCCCGCATCCAAAGGTGGCTTGCTGAACAAGATCCCCAGGATCTCGCCATCAGTGATTGGGTTATCACGGAAGTATCGTCAGCTCTTTCAATCAAGCTGCGGACCGGACAAATCGAGGTGGGTCACCGATCCGCTGCGTTGGCCCAGTTCCAACGACTGGTCACCGAGAGTTTCACAATTCTGTCTGCCAACGGATTGCACTTTCGCTTAGCCGCCCGGTACGCAGACCGGCACGAGTTGGGCCTAAGGGCCGCCGATAGCCTTCATCTCGCCATTAGCGCCGACCACGGAGCCAAGCTCTGTACACTCGACCAAAAGCTCGCGAACGCTGGACCGGCTTTGGGGATCTTCGCTGAGCTGGTTTGATTAGGACCTTGGCCGGCAATTCCGCTGACTCCTAATCAGCGGGTCGTGGATTCGAATCCCCGAGCACCCGCGCTGCTCAGACCGCGGAACATTGCTCCGCCAATCAGGCGGCGACGTCGCCTCTCAAATCCCTGGTCGAAGCCAAGGCTCGGTTTTTGCGGCGCCCATCTTTGACGGTCGTGGCGGGACTGAAGGCTTCAACGACGCCCCCGATTGCCGCCCCGGGCTCACGGGGCTAACCTGACACTCGAAACCGGCATCCATCTTGAGAATGCCGGCTGGTATTCATGGAGCGTGCTGCCGGAGCGGTAGGCAGAATTCCTTTCTCGCGGAGGTCGTTCATGCCCGGCAAGGAAAGTCACATCCACGTAGCTGGCGGCGTGCTTGGCAAGCAGTGTCACATTTGCGCTTTTTTCAATGGCTTCGAAGAGCAGCACAGGGTGCTGCGCTCGTTCATCAAAGAGGGGTTCGAGCGGGGCGACAAAGCCTTTCATATCGTGGATCCCGAGCTGCGAGAGGATCATCTAAGGCGACTCGCCGAAGCTGGCATAGACGTGGAACAGGCTATGGCGACCGGACAGCTGGAGCTGCGGCGCTGGCAGGACGCTTACCTGCGCGACGATTGCTTCGATCAGGATGGTATGCTGGCCCTGCTCGACGAGATGCTCGGATCAGCGGCGGCGCCCGGCGCTCCCCGCATCAGATTTGTGTCGCGAGTGGAACCGTCCCTGGTGGAAAGGGCAGGCGAAGATAACTGGTTAGAATACGAGTCACGCGTCAACTACGCTGTATCCAAATACAACGATCCGGTAATCTGTACTTACGATCTGACGAACTTCAGCGCCAGCTTGGTGATGGACATGCTGCGGGTTCATCCCGTCGTGATCGTCGGCGGGGTGCTCCAGGAAAACCCGTTTTTTGTTGCCCCAGACCAGTTCCTCGTTGAATTGCGGGAGAGAAGGGCGGCTCGGAGCAGCGCGATCCAAGCCCACCATTAGTGATGGCTGACGAAAATCTCCGACTGCGGGCAGCGCTCCGGGATTTAGTCGCACTTTCGACCCTTCCGGCAGGGTGGATCGGGGTCGAGCCGCGCCCGATCGCCGCCGGGCTGGCCGACATCCTGACGGGGTCGTTGGATTTTGATTTTGCATTTGTGCGTTTGCTCAACCCCGCTGGAGGGGTGACGATCGATGTCACGAGTGGATGCGCCACCAGCGAATTTTTTGACTGGCTCCAGGCCCAACTTTCTACTCTCGATGAATCTTTGCGTGAGCAGCTCATTGTAGATGACATTGATGACAGACTGAAACCACTCCGCGGTATTATTATTCCTATTGGGTTCAAAGGGTATGCCGGTCTGGTAGCCGTCGGCTGTGAGCGTAGCGAATTCCCAACCGATACTGACAGGATGCTGCTCACAGTGGCTGCGAATCATGCGGCGACAGCCTTCCGCGGCGCGAACTTGGTTCACGAACGGCGCGAGGCGGAAGAAGAAGTTCGCAAAGCCCGCGATCAACTTGAGATGAAGGTGATCGAAAGAACGTCCGAATTACAGCGGACAATGAATGAGCTGACTCACTTGAATCGCGTGGCGACAGCAGGAGTCCTTTCAGCGTCTATCACTCATGAGATCAGCCAGCCACTAGCCGGAATTTTAATGGCAGCTAGTTCAGCCCAACGATGGCTCGCATTGAGAGAGCCAAACATAGAAGAGGCGCAAGGGTCGCTGGATCAAATCGAGAGGGCCGGTCACCGCGCAGGCGAAATCATTACAGCCCTACGAGGAATGTTCAAAAGGGATACGCAAGCTAGAGAAGCAATCGACTTAAACGAGTTGATCTTCACGGTTCTTGCCATTCTAAGGTATGAGCTGCAGTCTAATCATGTAGAGATACGTACAGAACTAGATGAATCAATCCCAAACGTCGATGTAGACCGAGTTCAATTGCAGCAAGTCGTCTTGAACTTGGTTATGAACGCAATTGAGGCGATGAAATCTGTATCCAATAGAATATTGATCATAAAATCCGCCGCTAGAAAACCAAATATTGTCTACGTCTCCGTTGAGGATACTGGCACGGGTGTCGATCCATTCAACTGCGATGATATTTTCAAGCCCATGTTCACCACCAAAGAGCGTGGTATGGGAATTGGCCTTTCCATCTGCCAATCCATTATCGAAAGCCATGACGGTCGTATTTGGGCGACGCGGGGAACCGACAAAGGCTCGATTTTCCAATTTGAGTTGTCGACGAACGTGGGCCAAGGCGATCAAGTTCGCCAGCATCGAGCCTGAATAGCGGCGCGCATCGCCGCCACGTCGACAGACTGAAAAGGCTCATGGAGGCCAGGACAACTGCCCATTTGGCCCTGAACGACGCGGGGAAGCGGTCGTGTTGGTCGGCCTGGAAACTGGCCGGTCGGCGCAAGCTGGAGCCTAGTTGGCGTTAGCCTGACATCACCACCATTTTCCCTCCATGTTTTCAATGTGGTCCCGAAGAAGGTGATCCCTTCGGGGACGGCGGTTTACAGCGCCGTTTACCGCTCTGTGCTCGCGACGTTCTTTTCGAGCTTCGCCATGCCATGTTCGGCAAGGTGCTTAGCCGCCATGGCTGAATGGCCGGAGGTCATGGGCTATAGCCGCGCGTGGATTGGGCGAATTGCGCCTGACCGGAACCGGGCGCCTCGCGATTTTTGTGTCCGCGCGATATCCGAATAGTTCCGTGTGTCCGCGTGCCTTCGGAAGGGCGCTGCTAGACACCGACCTAAGTTTGTCCCTGCCCAACCAGCAGCGTAAGCGGCGTCCCGAGACCACGGCGCTAGCCGATGCCGTCGCCAGGTGTAGGATTTAGGCGGAGGCCCGCCATGGATCCCAAGCCGCCCGTGGACACCGATCGCATCGATGACGCCGCTCTGGCGCTGCTCCTGCTGGGGGTTTGGCAGAAGGATCCGTTCAGCAGAGCCCTGCGGACCTGGAAGTCCTTCGACTGGGGCGTGATGAACCGGCTGCACGAGAAGGGCCTGATCGACGATCCGGTCAGCAAGGCCAAGTCGGTGTGGCTCACAGAAGATGGCGTGAAGCGCGCCGAGGCCGTGTTCGATGAGCTCTTTAGGCGGGCGTAGAAGCGACCCGCGCATAGGCCCAGAGCATCAGCTGATCGATCCGGCTCTGCGGATGGCCCTGGACGATCCGCGTGATGACGTCGGTGAGGTACCTCCCAGGCAAGAACTACGTGATCCCCCACATTGTGGACTACAAGCCCGAGTACCTGGCCGAGACGCTTTGGAAGCCAATCGCAGACGCTCGCCGCGCCAAGCTCCCTGAGACCTTCACGTCCTTGTTGAAGACACCGTAAAAGGCCGGTTCGGGTGGTGGAAAGCGGACCTGGGTGCAGACGGCTTTCGATGGCCGGCGCAATCAGTGGCGCCATTCGAGCTCCGACTTCAGATCTTTCGCTTGAGCCGTCGGGCCCCGACTGGCCGCGAGGAGGTCGCGAAGCTGATCGACATAGGCGGCGAACTCCGCCCCGAGGGGAACGACCCTGGCCAAGGCCGCGGCGAAGAATGAGACCACAGGTGCTTGCATTTTTCTTGCTCCCCTCAACGGCCGGCGGCGGCCTTGGCGACAGCTTCGTCATGGCGGGCGCCGGCAAGGATGTTGGGTAGGGAGTGGTTCCCTTCGTGGCAGGCGTGCTCGTACATCGGCTTGTCGGTCCGGAACCACGAGAACTCGCCCAGCCACGGACCGGCGTAGGTCTTCGGGGCGATCACGGTGAATTGGTAGAGCAGCTCGCGGTCAGAGATCGGGGTCAGGCGCTCGATCACCGTCGCCTCGCCGGGTACGATCAGCGTCGGCGCGAGCCGCATGCGGTCGCCATCCGGCATGCCGACGGTCTCGATGACCATGGTCTTGCCTTCCCAATGGCCGATGGAGTCGCCGAGCCGTGACCAAAGGGCTTTCGGCGCGTGCTTGTCGGTCAAGGGCACAACGCGAAGATCGTCGCCGTACTCGACGTGGATAACGACGGCATCGTGCGTCCGGACAATCTGGATCTGGTTGTCGAGGCTGAACTGCTCGAACGGAGGCTGACCCTGTCCCACCAGGCAGCGCTCGGCGTTTGGCCGGTTTTCCGGGTTGTCGAAGACCTCCGGCGGCGGGGGACCAGCGAGCTCCTTTCGCGCGGCGGCGGTGTAGGGAAGCTTGCCGTCGGCCGGCTGCACGACCACGCGCGTCCGCCGCTGGCCACGGACGATGGGCAGTCCATCCGACTGCAGCACCATCAGCGGAAGTTCCGGGTCCAGCTGGGCGGCGAAGTCGTCCGACAACGCCTTTCCCGCCTGCGCGGCCACGACCTTGGCCTCCTGTTCGGAGACGATCAGCGCGGAGGCCCCCGGCGGCGCCTCCATCGACATGGTGAAGTTGATGCGCCAGTCGCCGTCGAGCGTGAGCTTGCGGCCGGCGGGCGCTGACGGCGACTGGGACTGGCCTATCGCCGCCCCCCCGAAAGCGCCCAGACCGACAATGGCCAAGGCGAGCGACCCTGCGACCCTTGCGATACGCATGGAATTCTCCGGCTCGCGCCGCCCCCGTGCGCGCCGCTTGACGTACCTATTCTCCTGGAATGGCCGCCTTGGCAAATCATGTTCGGTGAGCGGCTGCACGTGGTTGGAAAGTGCTCAAGAAGGTCAGCTTTGGGTGGTGGGCTCAACCGGTGAACGCGGTCATGGGCTTGCCGCCAGGAGCCGGACTTTCGGCGATCTGCCCGAAACCAGACTCCCCCAATGGCGGTCTAGAGAGCCGCTCACCGCCTTGTGCTCGCGGTGTTCTTTTCGAGCTTCGCCATGCCATGTTCAGCAGCCGCGGGAGGCTTGTAGCGGCACGACTGCGCGCACCAATCGTCCCTTGTCGCGCTCTCGGCTGAACGCGCCCGTAAGGGCCGGCGACAGCCTTCATCTCGCTATTAGCGCCGACAACGGAGCTAACCTCTGCACACTCGATCAAAAGCTCGCCCTGGCCGGACCGGTCTTGGGTATTTCTGCAGAGCTCGTTCGATTGGCCTTCGGCTCGCAATTCCGCTGACACTTGATCGGCGGGTCGTGGGCTCGAATCCCCTAGCACCCACCTTTTTCTTACGCAGATTCAGCGACTTCCCCTTCGCGACCGCGCCGCGGCCTCGCGCGGCGATTGCGTCGGCGCCCGCAAGCAGACAAGCTTGCAGAAAGACTGGGAGGATGGGGCGATGAGTATGGGCGTGACGACGCGGCGGCTGGCCCTGGGCGCTTTGGCGGTCTTGAGCCTCGGCGGCGCGGCGCGGGCGGCGGATGCGCCTGCCGCCTTGAAAATCCGCGTCCTGTCCTCGCGGCCGGAGATGGTCAGCGGCGGTGATGCGCTGGTCGAGGTCCGGGGCGCGGCCAAGGGCGTGACCCTGACGCTGAACGGCAAAGACGTCAGCGGCGAGCTGCGGCTCGATCCGGCCAGCCACAGTCTGCGCGGCCTGGTGGGCGGCCTCAATGACGGGATGAACACCCTGTCAGCCCATGCGGGCGTGGCCAAGGCGACGCTGATTGTCACGGACTATCCGCTCGCCGGACCGATCGTGTCGGGCCCGCACATCAGCCCTTACGAGTGCCGCACCGAGGAATCCGGGCTGGGCAAGCCGCTGGACAAGGACTGTTCGGCGGCCGAGCGGACCGACTATTTCTACCGCTCGACGGACGGGAAATTCAAACCGCTGGCCAGCCCGGCGGACCGCCCCGCGGACCTGGCGACCACCACCACCATCGACGGCGCGAGCGTGCCTTACGTGGTCCGCGTGGAGTCCGGCACGGTCAACCGCAGCATCTACCGCATCGCCATGCTGGCCGACCCCAAGGGCTGGAACCACCGCCTGGCGGTGAGCTTCGGCGGCGGGGCAGGCGCCAAGTACAATCAGGGCGTCAACGACGCCCAGGCCGCGCTCAGCGACCTCTACCTGTCACGCGGCTTCGCGCATGCGGTCGACACCGAGCTGGTCAACAACCTGCACGGCAACGCCGTCCTGCAGGGCGAAACGCTGATGATGCTGAAAGAACACTTCATCAAGGTCCACGGGGTTCCCAGGTGGACCGTCGGCAATGGCGGCTCCGGCGGCGCGATCCAGCAACTGACCATCACCCAGATGTATCCGGGCCTGCTGGATGGCCTGCAGCCATCGCTGTCGTTCCCGGATTCGACCCTGCACACCGCCGACTGCGGCGTCCTGCAGAAATTCTGGAAGTCCGACGCCGGCAAGGGCTGGAGCCAGGAGAAGAAGACCGCGGTCGAGGGCTTCACGCCCGGCACCTGCCGCGCCTGGGAAGCCTCCTTCGTGCCGGTCTCCAACTCCGCCAACAAGCCGGGCTGCGACCTGAAGGACCAGAGCCTGGTCTGGGACAAGCAGACCAATCCCAAGGGCGCCCGCTGCGCGCTCGCCGACATGCGGGTCAACATCTACGGGCGCGATCCAAAGACCGGCTACGCGCGCAAGACCGAGGACAATGTCGGCCTGCAATACGGCCTGAAGGGGCTGAACGCCGGCAAGATCAGCGTCGATGAGTTCCTGGACCTCAACGAGAAGATCGGCGGCTACGACGACGACGGCGCCTTTTCCGATGCGCGCAGCCACGGCGACCCGGTCGCGCTGAGGGCGGCCTATGCGTCCGGCTTGCTGAACGGCGGCGGCGGCGGCCTCGCGACCGTGCCGATCCTGCACTACCGCACCTACAACGACCCGCTGGGCGACATCCACAGCCGCGAGCGCGACATGTCGATCCGCGCGCGCCTGGTGAAGGCCAACGGCGACGGCGACAACGAGGTCTTCTGGGTGGGCCCCGGCGCTCAGCCCGGGGGTCCGCGCAACGACCCGGCGGTCGCCAGGTCTTTCGCCCTGATGTCCGGCCAGGCGCTCGACGCTATGACCGTGTGGCTGGACAGACTGGCCGCCGACCCCGCGCCGCTGAGCCACGCCAAGGTGGTCAGGGACAAGCCCGCCGAGGCCAAGGACGCCTATTTCAGCGCCGACGGGGCCAAGCACGCGGAAAAGGCCACATGGAACGGCCCCGGTGGCTACAACGCGACCTATCCGAACCACTCCGAGCCGCGGATCGAGGCCGGAGCGCCGATCGCCAACGACATACTCAAATGCAGCCTGAAGCCGGTGAAGGCGACCGACTACAAGGTCAGGTTCACGCCCGCCCAGATGGCGCGGTTGAAAGTGATCTTCCCGACCGGCGTCTGCGACTTCTCCAAGCCCGGCGTGGGTCAGGTCCCGCTCAAGGGCGCCTATCAGCGCTACTGAGACACTCCGGTCTCAGCCGGCGGTGAGGCTCACGTGCGTCGCGCCCAGCGACGCGAGCGTCGCCGCGCGTTGGGGCGACGAGACGCGATAGACCAGGACGGACTTGGCCACCTTCTTCGCCGCGGCGATGGTTGTCGTGGCCCAGCCCATGAACTCGGCGTCGCCCAGCCCCTGCGGGCATTCGAAGGAAAGCGCCTGCAGGCCCGCGCCCTTCATCCGCTCCATCGAAGCCGCGGTCGAGCCCGTCATCCGGCCCACCACCAAGAGCGAGAACGGCCGGACCAGGGAGGCCGCGGCCAAAAGGGCGCCGGGCGGAACGCCCTCGACGTCGAGGATTTCGCAGACGACGCCCAGCCGGACCAGGCCGCCAGCTTCCTTAAGCGGCTCAACGAGTTCGGCCCTGCCCTTCTGGCTCGATAGGCTGGTGAAGGAGAGCGGCACGATCAGGCTGAGCTGTCGCTCGCCGCCGGCTTCGGCGCGGAGGCGGTCAATTCCGCGGGTGATGGTGGCCAGGTCCGCCCGCATGATGTCGCTGGCCGACAGGCAGGCGACCTGCTGAGCCGAAAGCTCCTCGGCCGTTGAGATCACGATGACCCGGCGGATCATCCTGAAGCCGATGCGGGTGAAGCCCTTGAGTTCGTAGACCGGCTCCAGCGTCGCCGAAACCCGCAACTGGCGTCCGTCCACCGCCACGAAGGGCGTCCAACGGTTCACCAGCTTGGTGGTGATGTCGGAGTCCTCGTGGAAGGCGCCGAGGCGGTGCGCGCCTTCGTCCACAGTGGCCGCGGCAAGCATGGCTTCCGCCGCCGTGGCGTCCACCTGCTCGGCCTGCAACCGGCCGTGGCTGATCTTGGTCACCTGCAGTACGCCGACGCCGGCGTCTTTGTCGTGACCCAGGAAGTGGCCGAGAATCTCGCGCAGGTATCGCAGGCAGGCGGCCTGGCCGGCCAGGCGGCTGAGGTCCGGGTGGACGATGAAATAATCCATGTCCGAGACGCGGATGGAGACGCCGCGCTCGCCCAGGCTTCGCTCGAGGACGCGGTTCGCGAAGTCGAAGACCTGGTCTTTGCGGCCCTGCCAGCGATCGCCGAAGCGCTTCTGCACGGCTTCCAGGGAGATGATGTTGACCTTGCCGGACGCCAGCAACTGCGGGTCGCAGAAGCGTTCGATCTGGGTCTCGGCGTCTGATGAGACGAGCCGCAGGGCGCCGGAAAGCTGAGCCTGAGCCAGGGCGTCCAGTTGCGCGCCCTGAGACTCCGGCCGCGCGCCGGCGGGCTCGGCTTTACGGCTCGCGACTGCAGCGCTTTCGCTCACCACCATCTCTCCTGGCGCAACCTTCCCGGGTGGGAAAGTCGCAGGTCGGGGTTAAGCGAAGGCGTACAGGCGGCGAGAAATGCGGCCGGAACGTCGAAAAGCTCAGGACCTGAACAGCAAGAAGCCCCGCCGGGCGAACCAGCGAGGCCTCTGCGACTCAAATGAGCGTGGCGGGCGTGGCGCCTGCCGGCAGGCTATCGGCTACTTCAGATGGCCGGCGAGGTGCTTGTTCATCTCGAACATGCTGACCTTGTCCTTGCCGCCGAACACCGGCTTCAGCTTGGCGTCGGCCAGGATGTCGCGCTTGTTTGTCGGGTCCTGAAGGTTGTTCTTCTTGATGTATTCCCAGATCTTCGAAACCACTTCGCCGCGGGACAATTGCCCCGGACCGACCACGGCGGCCAATTCAGGCGACGGCGTGAGCGGCTTTTGAAGGGCGTTGGTTTTCTTGGCGTCAGCCATTTGTTGGGCTCCCCCAGCTAGATTTTAGGCGTCTGCGGCCACACGTCGAATGTGCGTGAACTGAGTCGCTTGGCGGTATCCTAGGAGCGCAATGCGCCTCGCGTCACCTAGGAAACGCTCGGCATTCGCCTCTGGCGTGCAAAACCACGATTTAAGCGCCGTTTGGTAACGCCCCCGTGACCTTCGCCGAGCGGGCTGGGCGGGCGGATTGGCGATTCAGCATCGCCGCTGGACGACCGCCGACAGCCGACGTAGCGCGCCGACGCACGCCGCCGTAGAACGAGATTCTCAGATGGGGATCCACGGCATGTCGATTGTTCTCGATCCTATCGATCGGCGGATACTGCGGGAACTGCAGGCCGACGCCACCGTGCCGATCGCCGAACTGGCGGAGCGGGCGGGCCTTTCGCAAACGCCCTGCTGGAAGCGGGTGAAACGGTTGACCGACGCCGGCGTGATCGAGCGTCGCGTGGCGATCCTCGACCGCGAGCAATTGGACCTGGGCCTGGTGGTTTTCGTATCGATCCGCACCAGCCGCCACGACGAGGAATGGCTGAACGCCTTCGCCAAGGGCGCAGCGAGCCTGCCTGAAGTGGTGGAGTTCTACCGGATGTCCGGCGAGACCGACTATCTGCTGAAGGTCGTGGTGCGCGACATCTCCGCCTACGACGCCTTCTACAAGCGCCTGATCGCCGCGGCGCCTCT
This sequence comes from Phenylobacterium sp., assembly GCF_004799395.1. Lineage (GTDB taxonomy): Bacteria > Pseudomonadota > Alphaproteobacteria > Caulobacterales > Caulobacteraceae > Phenylobacterium. The sequence goes on along the minus strand of NZ_SSMZ01000161.1, from coordinate 7,416 downwards.
GCAGGATGTCTCCTCGTCGTTCGCCATGGAGCAGATCAAGTTCACGACGGCGCTTCCGATCTGAACGGGCGGTTGACTTACGCAGCGCCCAGGACGCCAACTTCCCCCCAAACAAGAAGATTTTCGGGAGGATGCGGTGAGTTCTTGGACCTTCGCGGACGTGTGGGAGGCGATCGCCGCCGCCCAGCCTGAGCGGCCCGCCACCATCCAGGGCGATCGGGTGCTGACCTGGGCGCAGTTCGACGCCCGCGCCGACGCGTTCGCCGCCCATCTCATCGCCAGGGGACTGGGCCACCAGGCCAAGGTGGCGGCCTTCCTGTACAACGGACCGGAGTACATCGAGGCCTATTACGCGGCGTTCAAGGGCGGCTTCGCGCCGGTGAACACCAACTACCGCTACGGACCGGAAGAGCTGTTCTACCTGTTCGACAACGCCGACGCCGAGGCTGTGGTCTTCCACGCCGGCTTCACCCAGGTCCTGGAAGCCATTCGGGGCCGCCTGAGCCGCGTGAAGGCCTGGATCGCGGTGGCGGAGCCCGGCCATCCGGTTCCGGACTGGGCCGAGGACTACGACGCCATCGTGGCCCAGGTTCCCGCCGTCCGGCCGGTGAAGGCGCCCTGGGGGCGGTCCGGCGACGACCTGCTGCTGCTCTACACCGGCGGCACCACGGGCATGCCGAAGGGTGTGATGTGGGCCCAGGACGACCTCTTCAACGTCATCGGCGCCGGCGGCAACGCACTGCTGGGGATTCCGCCCGCCACCTCGACAGAGGAGCTGATCGCCCGCATCCTGTCGCCCGAGCACCAGCGGCCAGTGACCCTGATCGCCTGTCCGCTGATGCACGGCACCGGCCAGTTCTCGAACCTCATCTGCTTCAACGCCGGCGGCGTGGCCGCCTACCTGCCCTCGCGCAAATTCAACGCCATGGAGCTTTGGGACGAGACGGACCGCCTGCCGGCCAGCAACATCGTGATCGTGGGCCTCGCCTTTTCGACGCCCATGCTTGAGGCGTTGGAGGCCCATCCGGGCCGCTGGGACCTCTCCAGCGTCCGCGCCATGAGCTCGTCTGGCTCCATGTGGTGCCAGGAGAACAAGCAGGGCCTGCTGAGCCACGCCCGAAACGCCATGATCTTCGACAGCTTCGGCTCGTCGGAGGCGGTGGGCCTGGGCGTCTCGGCGTCCGCGCCGGGCGCCGAGGCGAAAACCGCAGCCTTCACGCCCGGGCCTAGCTGCGTGATCTTCACTGAAGACGGCCGGCGCGTGCAGCCCGGCTCGGGCGAACGCGGCATGGTGGCGGTGAGCGGCCTCCTGCCGCGCGGCTACTACAAGGACGAGGAGAAGACCGCCAAGACCTTCAAGGTCATCGAGGGCGTGCGCTGGAGCGTGCCGGGCGACTGGGCGGAGGTGAACGCCGACGGCTCGCTTAAGCTCCTGGGCCGCGGCTCGGTCTGCATCAACACCGGCGGCGAGAAGGTCTTCCCCGAAGAGGTCGAGGAGGCGCTGAAGACCCATGTCAATGTGCGCGATGCGGTGGTGGTGGGCCTGCCGGACGCCCGCTTCGGGGAACGGATCTGCGCGGTGGTCGAGATCGATGGCGACACCCAGCCGACGCTGGCGGAGCTCAGTGAGCACGTGCGCCGCTCGCTGGCCGGTTACAAGGCGCCACGCGACCTGGTGCTGGTCGACACCATCGGCCGGGCTCCCAACGGTAAGGTCGACTACAAGGCGATCAAGGACCGCGCCGTGGCGACCCTGGGCGTGACCGCCTAGACCACCTTCAGGCTGCGGACAAACTCCACGAGGGCGGCGCGCGAGGCGCCGCGCGGCAGGAACGAATAGGCGCGCAGCAACTCCAGCGCGCCGGGTTCGGCGAGCAGGGCCGCCACCTCATCGATCGCGCCGCTGGCCGGGGTGACATCGCCGAACATTTCCGAGACGGGCGCCTGCAGGGTCGCAGCGATCCGCGAGAGCATCGAGGCGCTCACCCGGTTGGCGCCGCGCTCGTACTTCTGGATCTGCTGGAAGGTGACGCCGGCAGCCTCGGCCAGCGCCTGCTGGGAGAGACCTCGGACCTTTCGCAGCAGCCGGATTCTCGCGCCAACTGCGATGTCGATAGGGTCGGCGAGCGCATCGGGCTTGCGGGCCATGGTGTCTCCGGAAATCTGGCTGAACTAACGCGCGCGCCGGGCTGCGTCGTCGGCAGGCGGCGCCCATTCCGGCTGGGGAATGCCCTGGTCGGTGATCACATAGCACGCTTCGGCGATGGTGATTCCCACGGCCCGGCGAAGTTGTCCCATCCCGGGGTTTTCACGTTCGAGCGCCATCAGCTCCTCCTCGTAAGAGGTCAGGACTTCCATCAAGCCTTGAGCGAGCTCCTTCGCTCGCTCAGCAGTCATCTGGCCCATAGTTTCCCCCAAGCGCCGGGACCGAACCTTGAGCATTGCGGAGGCGAAAGCAAGGCGCCGTTCCGCAAAAATCGTCCGTAGGCTGGCGGCCCTTCGATGCAGCCTTATCGCCGATCAGTTACAGCCTGTAACATTCATCCTGATTGCGGGACCTGCTAGGCCGGCGCGGACGATTTGCGCCGGTTGGCGGGATCGCGCCGCCCGGCGCCGTAGGCGGGGCTGCGCTCCCACCGCAGGGCGTCGGCGACGATCTCGTCCAGCGAGGAGTGGCGCGGCGTCCACCCCAGGAGCTCGCGCCCTCGCCGCGGATCGGCCACCAGGCTCGGCGGATCGCCGGCGCGGCGAGGACCGACGCCGTGCGGTACGGCGGCGCCCACCGCGCGGCCGACGGCCTCGACCACCTGCGACACCGAACGGCCCTCGCCGCTGCCGACGTTCACCGCCTCGAAGGCGCCGGCCGGCAGTTCGACGGTGAGCGCGGCCAGATGGGCGGCGGCCAGATCGGTCACGTGGACGTAGTCGCGCAGGCAGGTTCCGTCCGGGGTGTCGAAATCCTGGCCGAAGATGGTGAGCGGTTTGCCGTCGCCCAGCGCCGCGGCGATGGCCAGCGGGATCAGATGCGTCTCCGGCTCATGCGCCTCGCCGATCAGGCCGGAAGGGTCGGCGCCGGCGGCGTTGAAATAGCGGAGCGCCACGGCGGTCAGGCCATAGGCGCGGCATTGGGCGGAGATCATCCGCTCGGCGGCGAGCTTGGTGTCGCCGTAGGGGCTGGCCGGCGCCTTGTCGGCGGTCTCGACGATGGCCTCCAGGGGCCCACGGCCGCCCTGGCCGTAGACGGCGGCGCTGGACGAGAACACCAGCCGCCCGACACCCTGCTCGCGCATCGCGGTCAAGAGATTGATCGTGCCGCCGACGTTGACCTCCCAGAAGAGGTCCGGCTTTGCGGTCGAGCGGCCGACCTCGATCAGGCCGGCGAAGTGGATCACCGCGCTCACCCGGTGGGTCGCCAGAGCCTCGGTCAGGGCTCCGCGGTCGCGCAGGTCGCCCTCGATCAGCGGCCCCCAGCGCACCGACCCGCGCGAGCCGGAACTTAGATCGTCGAACACCACCGGCAGAAAGCCCTGTTCGTGCAAGGCCTTGGCGGTGTGGGCGCCGATATAGCCGGCGCCGCCCGTGACCAGCACGGCGGGGGGTGAAGCAGTCGACATGGCCGCCATACTGGCCGGACGCCGCCTCAAATTCCAGTTAAGGCCGCCTGGCCGCTCAGCCTTCGAACAGCGGCAGCGCCAAACCCTTCACGCCGGTCTCGATCGCGAACAGGCCGCCGGCCAACGGCTGTGAGGCCCGCGCGCCCATGGACAGCTCGTCCCACGCGCTGGTGACGAAGAGCGTGGTCATGTCCTCGCCGCCGAAGGCGCAGCTGGAGGGCTGCTGGACGGGCATCGGTACGATCGTGTCGATCGCCCCGTCCGGCGCGTAGCGCACGATCCTCCAGCCGCCCCACTGGGCGTTCCAGAGATAGCCCTTGGCGTCGACGGCCGAGCCGTCGGGGCTGGCCGGCGCGCCGGCGGTGTGGGCGAAGTTCCGCAGGTTCGAAAGGTTCGCCATCTCATGGGCGAAGATGGTCTGCAGCTTGGAGTCGGCGACGTAGAGGGTCTTGCCGTCCGGGCTGACCGAGATCGTGTTGGGGATGTGGATGCCAGTCAGCATCCGCTCGGTCTCCAGGTCCGGCCGCGTGCGGTAGACGGCGCCGGTCCTTTCGCCGTGGTTGTCGTCCATGGTCGACCACCAGAAGTTCCCATCCAGGTCGATCTTGCCGTCGTTGGTGCGGAAGCCCGGCGGGAGTTCGTAGGCGCGCACGATCTCCATCGCGCCCTGGTCGGGATCGCAGATCACCAGGCCCTTGTCGGTGGCCATCAGCAAGCCGCCCTGGCGGCGCGGAGCGGCGGCGCTGGCGCGGAATGGCAGATCGAAGGCGCCGCGCTCATCGGTCTTGGGCTCGTACCAGGCGAGCCGCTTACCCTTGATATCGAACCAGTAGAGCCGGCCCTCGAGCGCCGACCAGACGGGCCCCTCGCCCAGCCGGTCGTCGGACTTCACTACGCAACGCACGTCCATCCGGCGCCTCCGCTCAAACGAGCTCAGGCTTCTGCCAGCCCAAGACGCGGGGGTCTAGCGCGGCAGCTTGGAGGCGCCCATCAGGGCTTCGTCGACGGCGCGGGCGCATTGGCGGCCCTCGCGGATCGCCCAGACCACCAGGGACTGGCCACGGCGCATGTCGCCGCAGGTGAAGATGTTGCGCACGCTGGTCTGGTAGTTGGCGACGTTGGCCGCCACATTGCCGCGCGGATCGAGCTCGACGCCGGCGTTCTCCACCAGCCCCACGACTCGCGGCCCGGTGAAGCCCATGGCCAGCAGCACGAGGTCGGCTTTGATCGTGAACTCCGAGCCCGAGACCTCAGCCATGCGCATCCGGCCGTCTTCGCCCGTCACCCACTCCAGACGCACACATTCCAGATCGGTGATCCTGCCCTCCTGGCCGATAGCGCGCTTGGTGGCGACGGCGAAGTCGCGCTCGCAGCCCTCTTCCTGGGACGACGAGACGCGCAGCTTCAGCGGCCAGTCCGGCCAGGTCATCAGCTTGTTCTCGCGCTCCGGCGGCTGCGGCATGATCTCCAGCTGGGTGATCGAGGCCGCGCCATGGCGGTTGGAGGTGCCGATGCAGTCGCTGCCGGTGTCGCCGCCGCCGATGACCACCACGTGCTTGCCCTTGGCGGAGATCGTGCCCGTCGGCGCCGCGATGGCCTCCGAGTCGCCGGCGTTGCGCTTGTTCTGCTGGGTCAGGAATTCCATCGCGTAGTGGACGCCGTCCAGCTCGCGGCCCGGGACCTCCAGGTCGCGTCCGGCTTCCGCGCCGCCGGCCATCACCAGCATGTCGTAGTCGTCCAGCAGGCGCTGCACCGAGACCGTCACGCCAACCTCGAAACCGGTGCGGAAGATCACGCCCTCGGCCTCCATCTGGCGCACGCGGCGGTCGATGAGGTGCTTCTCCATCTTGAAGTCGGGGATGCCGTAGCGGAGCAGGCCGCCAATCCGGTCGGACTTCTCGAAGACGGTGGGCGCGTGGCCGGCGCGGGCCAGCTGTTGGGCGCAGGCCAGGCCCGCGGGGCCGGAGCCCACCACGGCGACACGCTTGCCCGTGCCGCGCGGCGACATCTGCGGCGTGATCCAGCCCTCTTCCCATCCGCGGTCGACGATCTGGCATTCGATCGTCTTGATGGTCACCGGGGTGTCCGGGATGTTGAGCGTGCAGGAGGCCTCGCAGGGCGCGGGGCAGACGCGGCCGGTGAACTCCGGGAAGTTGTTGGTCGACTGCAGGTTCTCCAGCGCCGCCTTCCACTGGTCGCGGTAGACCAGGTTGTTGAAGTCGGGGATCTGGTTGTTGACCGGGCAGCCCTGGTGGCAGAACGGAATCCCGCAATCCATGCAGCGCGACGCCTGCCGCGAGACCTCGGTCAGCGCCAGCGGCTGGACGAATTCCTTCCAGGTTTTCAGGCGCTCGCCGACCTTGTCATAGGTGCGGTCGTTGCGCTCGATCTCGAGGAAGCCGGTGGGCTTGCCCATCGGGATGATCTCCGGAACTTGAAAGATTATTCCGCGGCGACGGCGGGGGCCGTCGCGCGTTCGGCGGCAAGGTCAACCAGGGCCTTGCGGTAGTCTGTGGGCATCACCTTGACGAAGGACGGCAGCGCCTGGTCCCAGTTGGCCAGGATCTCGGCGGCGCGCGCGCTCTTGGTGTGCAGGTGGTGGCGCTCGATCAGGATGCGCAGGCGTTCAGCGTCGAAGGCCAGCATGTCGCCCATGCCGTTGTCCTCGACGGAGACCGAGCGTTGGCTGGGACGACCGTTGTCGCCGCCGCCGATCGTCGCGGTCACCGGCTCCAGCTCGACCATCGCCTTGTTGCAAAGCACCTCGAAGCGGGCCGCCGGATCGTAGACATAGGCCACGCCGCCGCTCATCCCCGCGGCGAAGTTGCGGCCGGTGTCGCCCAGCACGACGACCACGCCGCCGGTCATGTATTCGCAGCCGTGGTCGCCCAGGCCCTCGACCACCGCCACGGCGCCGGAGTTGCGCACGGCGAACCGCTCGCCGGCCACGCCCTCGAAATAGGCCTCGCCGGCGATGGCGCCGTAGAGGACCGTGTTGCCGACGATGATGTTGCAGGTGGGGTCGCGCCGCGCCTCGGGCGGCTGGCGCACGATCACGCGCCCGCCCGACAGGCCCTTGCCGACATAGTCGTTGGCGTCGCCGATCAGCTCCAGGGAGACGCCGCGGGCGGCGAAGGCGCCGAAGCTCTGGCCGGCGGCGCCGCGGAAGGTCAGCGAGATGGTGTCGTCCGGCAGGCCGGCGTGGCCGTAGCGGCGGGCCACTTCGCCGGAGAGCATGGCGCCCACGGTGCGGTTGACGTTGCGCACAGCGAACTCGCCGCGCATGGGCTTGCCGGTCTCCAGCGCGTCCTTGGCGTCGGCGATCAGCACATTGTCCAGCGCCTTGCCAAGGCCGTGGTCCTGGCGATCCTGGTTCCAGAGGCCCTTCGCGGCCTCCGCGGGCGCGGCGTAGAGGATGCGCGACAGGTCGACGCCCGCCGCCTTCCAATGCTCGACGGCCGGCGCCAGGTCGATGCGGTCGACGCGGCCGATCATCTCGTTGACCGTCGCAAAGCCCATCTCGGCCATGATCGCCCGCAGCTCTTCGGCCACGAAGAAGAAGTAGTTGATCACATGCTCAGGCTGGCCAGTGAAGCGCGCCCGCAGCACCGGATCCTGGGTCGCCACGCCTACCGGACAGGTGTTGAGATGGCACTTCCTCATCATGATGCAGCCGGCCGCGATCAGCGGCGCGGTGGCGAAACCGAACTCATCGGCGCCCAAGAGCGCCCCGATCGCCACGTCGCGGCCGGTGCGCAGGCCCCCATCGACCTGCACCGCGATGCGGGTGCGCAGGCCGTTG
>NZ_SSMZ01000160.1 GCF_004799395.1 Phenylobacterium sp. | reverse complement strand
ATCATCACCGGCGTGCGGACGTCGGGCGTGTCCAGGATGTGGGTCATGTCGAAGCCCAGGAAGCGCGGCTCCAGCGCCAGCGCATCGGTCTCGCCGTCCAGCGCCCACCCCAGGGCTTCGCCGCGCCGCCAGCGATCGAGGCGCGCGCCGATCCCGCCCGCGTCGCGCTGGCCCAGCAGGGAGCGCAAGGCGCCCACCGAGCGCTGAGCCGCAGGCATGGGGCCAAGCGCGGCGAGCGCTTCGTCGATGGCCCGTTCCTCCGGCGGAGTGAGCGCACGCTCCGGCGGCGCGACAAGCCGGCGCACGAGGGCGCCCAGGAAGGCGCGGTTGGCCGGGGTGAACGCCAGCGCCTTGAACGGCGCGAATCCGGTGGGCTCGCCGGGCCTCAGGGTCAGGTAAGCGCCGCCGCAGGCGCGCACGAAGATCTCGGCGCCGCGGTCCTTGTCGAACACCACCTGCTGGACATCCAGCTTCTCGAGCTCGGCTAACATGAAGTTCTGCACGACCGTCTTGCCGGAGCCGGAGGGCCCGCAGATGAAGGTGTGGCCCAGGTCGCCGACGTGGAAGTTGAAGTAGAAGGGCGAGCCCGCCGAGGTGCGCAGCAGCGCCACCGCAGGGCCCCAGTGGTTGCCCTGCGCGCGTCCCGCCGGGTGGGTGTGGAAAGGTGCGAGGCTCGCGAAGTTGCGGCTAGTGATCGCCGCTGGCCGCAGGCGGAAGCGGAAGTTGCCGGGGAACTGGGCCCAGAACGCTGCCTCCAGGCCAAGATCCTCGCGGGCGACGACGAGGCCGGATTCGGCCAGGGCCGCGCGCGCCCGCGACAGGTTTTCGGCCAGACGTGCAGGCGTGTCGCCATAGACGGTGACGCTCGCCTGGTGCTCGCCCATGACGAAGCGGTTCGAGACCAGGTCGTCGAGGGCGGCGTCCAGGCCCTCCACCTGGGAGGCGGCTCGATCCCGGGCCGACAGCAGCTGGTTCTGCTTGCGGCTCATGATGGCCTCAGCCGAAACCTTGGACAGGAAGGCGAAGGACTGGGCCGCCACGAAGGGGAAGGGCGCGGACAGCAGGCCATCCCAGAGGCCGGGCCGGGTGGCGGCGGGATATTCCTTGACCCCCAGGACGCCGGCGAAACGGGTGGCGTCGGGGCTACGAATCTCCAGGGCTTCACGCCCGAAGATCAGCCGAGAGGCGTAGAGCGCCTCGCTAAGATGGCCCGCGGTCAGGGGTGCCGGCTCGGGGCGGCCGACAATCAGCAGGCGCAGCATCTCCAGCGGTTCCGAAAAAGCCAGGCCGGCGCGTTCGTAGAGACGCAGGCGGCTGACCCCGTAGCGCGCGAGGTGCTGCTGCAGGTCGCGACCGGCTTCCTCCAGCAGGCGCACGTCGGCGTCTTCGGTCGGGGGCGGCGTGGCGTTGAACCGCTGGATCCAGGCCTGGGCGCGCTCGGCGGCGGCCTGCCGCCGGCGCAGCACGAGCGTCAGGAAGAGGTCGTTCACGTAGAGGCGGCCGGCGTCGATCCGGGCGCGGTAGGCGGCGTCGAGGTCGCCGGCGAAAACCGAACGGAAACGCCCCTGCGGCCAGACCTGCTCGGGCCGGCGTACAAGATGGTGCCATACCGCCAGCCGGTCGGAAGCGAGGTTGCGCCAGGCGCCGTTGAGCTTGCCGTGCCAGTCGTTGAGGTCGCGGATGTCGGCGGTTTCGAAGCTCGCGCCGTCCAGCCGGAAGCAGAGCATCAGGGCGCCGCTGTCGAGCGCCAGGATCTCGTCGGTGACGTGCCGGGCGTAGGGCAGCATCGGCCGCGGGGAGGCCTCACGCCGCATCAGGGCGTCCCTATCGGGGAGCCTGGCGCTAGGCATGGATGAGCGTCCTCACCGTGAGACGGCGCAGACGTAGCGGCGAGGGCGAGCTGCCGCCCCAGACCCCGCCGTTGCGGGCGCGGCCCTTGGTCTCGACCCAGAGATAGAGCACCCGGAAGGCGTTGGGGTCGGACTTGCAGATCGCCGCGAACACCAGGTGCAGGGCCGGCGCCACCAGCAGCCACAGCATGGAGCCGGCGCCCAGGAAGGCGATGCAGGAGACCATGACGTTGAGGCCGACGGCCTCCATCGGCACGCCCCAGATCATGGCCGGGCGCGTGCAGGCCAGGAACAGAGGCTCTTCCTCAAGCCGCTCGATAAGGATGCGGTCAGGCACCTGCGCCTCCGCCGGTGATGGTGTCGACGATGGTCGCGGCTCCGAACACCACGATGATGCCCAGCACCACGGTGGCGGCCCGGCGGAAGTCCAGGTGACCGAACATCCAGCCGGCGCCGGTTGCGATGATCGCCAGCACGGCCACCAGTCGGACAACGCCGCTGTTGAGAAGATTCACGATATTTTGCAGAAAGGTAGAGAGATTTCCTCCTGCTGTGGCGGTGGTTTGGGCGAGCGCCGGCGAGGCGCAGACCGCCAGGGCCAGCCCGAGGCTGACGCAAAGGCCGAGACGGTGGCGGGCGCGAAGGGACAACGTCATTGGACGGCTCCTGGGATGGGGGCGAGCACAAAGCGGCCGGGCGCCGGCGCGGCCGCGAAAACCTGCCAGGCCGGTCTCGCCGGCGGCGGCGGCGGCGGTGGACGGCGGGGCTCCGTTTGTCCGGCAGCCGCCACAACCTTGGCCACGTAGCCGTTGCTGACACCGCGGCCGATCGTGCCGGTGTTGTAGAGGGAGAGCGTCGCCGTCATCGCTGCGATCGGGTCGACGGGGCCGGCGGCGGCGCGGGTCCAGCCGGCGCGCAGGAGGCGCGCCGAGGCGGCCAGGTTGCGGCAGGGGTCGAAGGCGTCCGCCACGCTCAAGCCTAGCGGCGCGAGGTTGCGCACGTTGATCTGGGCGAGACCCAGATCGATGTTCCGGCCGGTGGCGATCAGGCGTTCAGCGGTGACCACGGCCGCTGCCGCCGAGGTCGACGAGATCCGCTGCGGCCGAGCACCGTTCACCCCGATGACCAGCGGATCGAGACCGCTTTCCACACGCGACACCGCCAGCATGGTGTCGGGCGCCACATGGGCCGCGCAGCTCGCGGCTAGGGCCAAAACGGTGGAAGGGTCGAGGGGCATGGGGCGTCCTTTCCCCGCAACCTGACCTCGGCGCCGCCCCTTCAGGAGGACGTAACCTCGCCGGGGCGTAGACTCCCCAGGGCGCAGATTCCCCCCGAAGAAACGGCTCGCCGGTCGCCTGCGCCAGTTTCTGGCGCGATGCGTGACAGATCATGGCGCAAGAAACGCCTCGAATAGTCGTCAGCAAGTCGCGCGGGAACCTAAGTCGAAGATTGACTTTTCAGTGTTTGAGACGGGAAGAGTGTTCTGGCCGATTCGAGTTGTGAGGCATCACATGCGTGAATACCTGAGTGACAACGTAAATACCCCGCGTACGGCCTGCGAGGCTACCGATCTGCGCTTATCGCCGCGCCAAATCGAGTGCCTATCCTGGGTCCAAGAGGGCAAAAGCTCCCGCGATATCGGCGTCATCCTCGGTGTCAGTCATCGCATTGTGGAACGGCACGTTTTTCGCGCCTGCCAGCGCCTGGGCGTCAAGACGCGGCTGCAGGCGGTGATCCGGGCTCGCGCGCTGGGACTGATCGGCGATCCGGAGAGCTGGAGCCGCCCGCCGAGGCAAGGCTAGTCGTCCTCTTCCTCGAAGTCGCCGAACGTCTCGTCGAACATCCATTGCTCGAGGTCGGCGTTGAGCCGCTCGGCGCGCTTGCTGATCTGTTCGAACCCGCGGCCGAAGATCACCACCAGGCTGCGGGGATCGAGGGCGGCGATATCCTTGCCGCTGCGGCGCGCATAGCGGCGCAGCATGGTCAGCAGCAGGGAGGCGCCCTGGTTGCCGGCGGTTTGGAAGGCGAAGTCCTCGTGGCCGAATTCGGCGGCGAAGATGATGCCCCAGGGGTCGGCTTCCACCACCTTCGCGAAACTGAAGATCTTATCGAAGTCGAGGCCAAGAGAGCCCTTCTCGAACCGCTGATAGGTCCGCAGCGCCAGCCCCATGGCGCGGGCCATGTCCGCGGTCCGAAAGCCGCCGCGGCGGCGAAACCGTTTCAGCACCTGGGAGAGCGTAACGCGCCGCTGCTCCTCACTCTGAGTCCGGGATACATCCATGCGACTCGATGAAATCAACTTGCGATTGTCATATAGTCCTACACCATCCGGTTGCATCGCAAAGGCCGAGCTGTGAAGCCTATGCAACGCGCCGCCCGGTGTGGCGTAGCGGGCGCTCGCCGGCTCGGGGCGCCTGCCGGCGAATCAGTCAGACCGTTCTTCGGGGCGACCGCTTGGTCTCAGCGTCGCGTGGAGATGGAGTGAGGGTTCGGCATGACCAGGAAGTCTACAACGACCGTCCAGGCGGCGACCTGGCTCGCGCGGCTCGGCCAAAAGCGCGTCAGCACCGCTGACATCCACGATTTCTTCGAATGGCGGCGAGGGGCGGCGAACGATGCGGCCTACCGCGCCATCGAACGAAACTGGGAAATGACTCGTGGCCGCTTCCAGGCCCAGGCCGATGCGATCGGCTTCAGCGTCATCGACGGCCGGACGGGGGAAGTCGCGCAATTCGCCAACGCCAGCATCGCCGGGGTCTCCGAGGACGATGCTCTCGAGGTCGTCAGGGTCCTCAATCGCCGGGCCTTGAGGGATCGCGATACCTTCGGCGCCCACTAGAAGGCGTCGCCGCCGTCCGGCTGGGTGGCCTATTCATGACCTGTCGCCAGACTCAAGAGGCGGCTATCCGCCAGCCGAGAGGGCCGTGTTAAGCTCCAACCAGGGCGATGCTTCTTCAACGATTGACCTCCCGGTCCAGGAACCTCCTCACTGGATCGGGCCAACTCTCGCCGCGAAGCCAGGCTGCGGCGGCAAAGGTGTGGCACAGCAGGAGACGCCCCGCGCCGCGCCGAAGTCCGTACACCTGCTCGTCCACTAAGGTTTCAGCGCCGGCCTCCAGGAAGTCGGTCAGGTTATGGGTCACCAGAACGTCGGCTTGCCCAGACCAGGCTGTCTCGAGGACGTGGCGATCTTCTTCGTCGCTGACCGGCAGCACGCCAACTCCGCCCAGGGTAAGGGACGGACCTTCCCGACCATAGGCGGCGATCAGCTCGCACAGCCGATCCGCGTCGCCTTCACCAAACCCGAGGTCGCGAGCCAACACCGTACGCAGCCGATCGAGCATGCCGAGAGAGATGACCAGCGCAATAGGGCCTTGAGCGGAGGCGCCGCCGCGGACGGTGTGGGCCAGGAAGCCTGCGGCCGTGTCCTTGCGGCCGAGTCCCTGCGCTAGCAGGGCTCCGCACCAGACGTTGAGGTCAAGGCAGACCCTCAGCATGCGAGTGTTATCGACGAGCCGTCAGGCGCACGGCCTCGGCCATTATCTCGTCTTCGCTAGCGGTGGGGCTGAGGATCGGCGTGTGGCCCTTTAGGCCCCGCGCGACAGTGTCTTCAAATTCACGATCCAGCAGGGCGCGGCCGGCGGCCCAGGCTCCGGCCTTCACAGCGTCCTCACCGGCTGCCTCCAGCCGGCGCAATGCGTCACGCGCCGCCGGTGACAGCCGCACGTACCACCGCACCGCTGCTGACGTGATCTGCGATGACGTACGATCTTCCAGACGCGCCATGTCGTTGACGCGCGCCGCGGTCGCTTCGTCGGTATGGCCGGATAGCGTCGGCACTGGAATTCCTCTCGTACCTATAGTTTCTATAGAAACGTGATGAATCTATAAATACGTTAGTTTGGCGCACGTTCAAGGTATTGTCGTGCCTCGGACAGTGCCGCCCGGCGGCCGGCCGCGCATGCTGCAGTCGCCTTACGATGGCGCGGACCTGGCCGCCTGACGGCGTCCCTTGAGGTTTAAGGGGGCGGCGTCATCGAAGGACCCGGTTGGACGCGCCGGGCGGGGAGGACGCGCTGGCTGGACACCTGAGAGGTCGACGACCTGAGGCCTCGATCGGCCCAGGCCTGCAGATCGGCCACCGTATAGACCACCAGCCCTCCGATCTTGCGGTAGGTCGGTCCCGTCCCATAGGTCCGATGCTTCTCCAACGTCCGGCCTGACAGCCCAAGGAAGCGCCCGGCTTCTGGCGTGCGAAGGAACCGAGCCGGCATCGCGGAGGCGTCTTGCATGTGCGGTCTCCAAGACGGAGCCCTGCAGCTCCGGGACCTACGCTAGGCCCGCGGCTTTTTGCGGCGAAGGGCGCAAGTCTACGCCCTGGCGCTATGTGGCGGTCCGCAGGGCGCGAGTCGCCGGGTCGGCGGCGGGTGAAAATCTTCGGTGAGTCGCCAGGAGCCGCCGATTTTCCGGCGTGGTCGGAGTCATGCAGGGACGAATTTTCCCGTCAGACTGCTGCCCATGTGCTGCCCAGCCGGTTTTCTACGGATTTTTGGGGAATTGGTGGTTCCCTCAACGCTTTGATTTCGTTGAGGGAACCATGGTGCCACGACAGGGATTCGAACCCTGGACCTCAGCCTTACCAAGGATGCGCTCTACCACTGAGCTATCGCGGCGAATGGCGAGGCGCGGCTATAGCCAACGCCGGGGGCCGCGTGAAGCCCCAATCCGTCGTCGATCGTCTTGACGCGCCGAACAGAGGGTCGCACCCCTTGAGCATGCCGCCGCCTGCCAAACCCGCAAAATCGCCCGCCGCGGAGCGGGAAGCCAAACTCGCCCAGGCCTTGCGGGCCAACCTGCGCCGGCGGAAATCCGGGGGCGGAACAAAGGCCTCGACCGAGGTCGCCGGGAAAAGCACTGGGGATGGCTGAGCGGGCCTTTGCGCGGCGCCCTGGCGCACGCTAGATATCGCTGTCGCGCCGCCGTCACGACTTCCTCGAACAGCGCGGCCGCCTCGAAGGATTGGGATTGGACCGCATCGCCATTACCGGCGGCGCGCAGCTGCAGGGCGAAATCCCGATCAGCGGCGCCAAGAACTCGGCCATCAAGCTGATGGCGGCGAGTCTTCTGACGGAAGACGCCCTGCGGCTGACCAATATGCCGCGACTGGCCGACACCCGCTTCCTCGGCAAGCTGCTGCAGCGGCTGGGAACCGAGGTGGTGGAGATCGAGGGCGAGGACGGGCCCGAGACCTTGCTGCGCACGCCCGAGATCACCAGCGGCTTTGCGCCCTACGAGCTGGTGCGCCAGATGCGGGCCTCGTTCAACGTCCTTGGTCCGTTGCTGGCGCGCACGGGCCAGGCGAAGGTCTCGCTGCCGGGCGGCTGCACCATTGGCGCCCGGCCGGTGGACCTGCACCTGAAGGCCCTGGAGGCGCTGGGCGCGCGGATCGACCTGCACGAGGGCTATGTCTACGCCCAGGCGCCCCGCGGCCTGAAAGGCGCCCGGATCGATTTCCCCTTCAATTCGGTCGGCGCCACCGAGCACGCCATGCTGGCGGCTGTGCTGGCGGACGGCGAGACCGTGATCACCAATGCGGCGTGCGAGCCCGAGTTGATCGATCTGGCGGATTGCCTGAACGCCATGGGCGGCAAGGTGTCCGGGGCCGGATCGTCGACGATCCGGATACAGGGCGTCAGCCGGCTGCACGGCGCGACACATGCCGTGATGCCGGACCGGATCGAGACGGGCACCTACGCGGTGGCCGCGGCCATGGCGGGCGGCGAGGTGCGCCTGACGCGCACGCGCAGCGACTTCATCCAGGCCCTGATCGACAAGATGGTCGAGGCAGGCGTCGAGGTGACGCCGCACAACGACGGCCTGACGGTTCGGCGCAACGGCGCGCTGCTCAAGGCCGTGGATATCGAGACCGGGGTCTATCCCGGCTTCGCCACAGACCTGCAGGCCCAGTTCATGGCGCTGATGACGCTGGCTGACGGCGAGAGCGTCATCAGGGAGACGATCTTCGAGAACCGTTTCATGCATGCGCCGGAAATGTCCCGGCTCGGCGCCGACATCAGCGTACAGGGCGGCGAAGCGCGGGTGCGCGGCGTGGCCAGCCTGAACGGCGCCCAGGTGATGGCCACGGATCTGCGGGCCTCGGTGGGACTGGTGATCGCGGGACTGGCGGCGCGCGGCGAGACCATGGTCAACCGCGTCTACCACCTCGACCGCGGCTTCGAGCGGCTGGAGGAGAAGCTTGGCGCCTGCGGCGCGCTCATCCGGCGCATCAAGGGCGACGGCGAGGGTGACGAGGACTGAGCCCATGGCCAAGACCCCGCCGCTCCGCCTGCTGGCCCAGGACGCCGACGATCTGGCGATCATCTCCGCAGCCATGCAGGACGCCGTCGCCAGGGTGGGCGACATTTCCTACGAGCCGAAGGCGCGCCTGCTGACGATGTCGTTCAACCGCTATTGCTGGGAGGCCGAGGGCGGGGTGCGGGTGCGCTCGGCGCTGCAGCTGGGCGGAGTCCTGAAGGTTCAGGCCCGTAAGATCCGCCGCGGCGCCCGCGACGCGGTTCTGGAGGTCCTGACAGTCACCTTCGACGCGGGCGAAGCGCCGGGCGGCCTGGTGACCATCAGCTGCGCCGGCGGGGGTGATCTGCGCGCCGACGTGGAATGCCTCGACGCCGTGCTGGCCGATGTCTCCGAGCCCTGGCCGACGCTGCGGGCGCCGGCGCATGGCGATTAGCCGCGCGAGCATGGCGTTCGCCCTTCCGCGCGGCTAAAGAAGCCGCGCCATGCGCCGCTTCCGCTTCACCGATCCTGACTTCGAGACGGCCTTCGCCGCCTTCATCGAAGAACGCCGCGAAACGCCCGAAGAGGTCGACTCTGTCGTGCGCGATGTCATCGCCGCAGTCCGCACCGAGGG
>NZ_SSMZ01000016.1 GCF_004799395.1 Phenylobacterium sp. | reverse complement strand
GTGCGTTCCTGACGCATTGTCGGCTCCGGCGGTGGTGGGTTTGTCTTTGGAATCAGTGGTTTGAAACCACAGCATACGCGCCACCGCCGAGCTTCGCACTCGCGAATTCGTCGATTCAATCAATATTATCAATAGCTTGTCGTTTATGGACGGGAACTAGCTAGGCCTTATGCGCAAACTCGTCCTCCGCCTCGCCGCCACCGCCGCCCTCGCCGCCCCGCTGGCCGCCTCCGCAGCCGCCTCGCCCGCCGACCTGGTGATCTGGGGCGGCCCGATCTACACGGCGGTCGACGCCACGCCGAACGTCGAGGCGGTGGCCGTCAGCCATGGGCGGATCGCCTACGCGGGCGGCAAGGCCGGCGCGCAGGCGATGGTCGGACCCAAGACCCAGGTGATCGACCTGAAGGGCGCCGCGCTCTTCCCCGGCTTCACCGACAGCCACGCCCACCTGCGCGAGATCGGCGAACGGGAGCTGGTCCTGAACCTCGAAGGCTCGAAGTCCGCCGCCGAGGTCTCCCAACGGCTGAAGGCCTATATCGAGGCCAACCATCCCAAAGGCCTGGTCTATGGCCGCGGCTGGATCGAGACCGGCTGGCCCGAGGGCCGCTTCCTCGACAAGGCCGACATCGACGCCGCCGCGCCCGACACCCCGGTGATCCTGCAGCGAGCCGACGGCCACGCCATGACCGTCAACTCCGCGGCGCTGAAGGCCGCGCACATCGACGGCGCCACCGCCGCGCCCGCCGGCGGCCAGATCCTCAAAGGTCCCGACGGCCAGCCCACCGGCATGCTGGTGGACAACGCCATGGGACTGGTCCGGCCGCTGATGGGCGCGCCGACCCGCGAGCAGCGGCTGGAGCAGTTCAAGGCCGGCTTCCGGGTGGAGACCGCCTACGGCTGGACAGGCGTCCACTTCATGAGCGTCGCCTGGGATGACGTGCCGCTGATGGAGGAGATGGACCGGCAGGGCCTGGCGACCTTGCGGGTCTACGACATGGTCGACGCCGCCGAGGCGGGGCCGCTGTTCGCCGGCGGGCCGCGGGCCACGCCGGACGGGCGGATCACCACGCGCGGCATCAAGCTCTACATGGACGGCGCCCTGGGCTCGCGCGGCGCGGCCCTGTTCGAGCCCTATTCCGACGCGCCGGGTCTGAAGGGGACCTTCGTCACCGATCCCAAGGTGATGGCCGGCTACCTGGACCAGGCGCTGGCCAAGGGCATCCAGGTCTCCACCCACGCCATCGGCGACCGCGGCAATGCCACGGCGCTCGACCTCTATGAGCAGGCGTTCAAGGCTGATCCGGCCAAGGGCAAGGCGGCGCGCTGGCGGATCGAGCACGCGCAGATCCTGCGGCCCGCCGACATCCCGCGCTTCCACGCCGACGGGGTAATCGCCTCCATGCAGCCCAGCCACGCCATCGGCGACTTCCACTTCGCCCCGGCTCGCCTGGGCAAGGACCGGCTGAAGGGCGCCTACGCCTGGCAGAGCCTGTTAAAGTCCGGCGCCGTGGTGGTCGGCGGGTCCGACGCGCCGGTTGAGCGCGGGGCGCCGCTGATCGAGTTCTACGCCGCGGTGGCGCGCAAGGACCTGAGCGGTTTCTCCAACGCCGACTGGCATCCGGAGGAGAAGCTCAGCCGCGCCCAGGCGCTGAAGCTATTCACCTCGTCCGCCGCATACGCGCGGTTCGCGGAAAAGGATTTGGGGACGATCAGCGTCGGCAAGCGCGCCGACCTGTCCGGTTTCTCGGTGGACCTGATGACCGCGCCGGAGGCGGCGATCCCCAAGGGCCACGCCGTGCTGACCGTGGTCGACGGCAAGATCGTCTACGACAAACGCTAACTTTCAAGAGCGGCAGGGCGCAAAGGCCCCGCCGGCTCGAAGTTCAGTTAGATCTAGTCGTCGCCGTCGGTGATGTCGGCGATTCCGCCGCTCATCTTTTCGCCGAAAGCCGTGTTGACGACCTTGCCCTTGTCGATCTGGCCCGGGTGCGCCTTGCCGTCATCGACCTTCGCGGCCTTCGTGTGGCGTCTGTCATCCCCGTCGGCGATATCGGAGAGATGGCCGTCCATCTTCTCGCCAAAGGCTGAGTTGACGACCGTTCCCTTGTCTTTTTGGTTCGGCCGGGCCCGCGGGCCGTCGTTGCTCTTGGGATCTTCTGGGGTCTCGGCCATGGCGAATGCTCCTCGTCTTGAGCCGGTAACCTATGGGCAGTTCGAGGCGCTTTCAACTCGCGCGGCGCCATGAAGGCGCGCTAAGCCATCCGCGCTCAGCAAGGAGGCAAGAATGGCGGGAGGGTGGCTGATCGCGGTGCTGGTGGAGATCGCCGGCGAACCGAAGCCGCTGCGCCACTACTTCGCGGTCGGCCATGAAGACCAGGGCAAGGCCGAATGGACCGCCGTCGACTGGGCCCAGCGCACCGGCCGCGTGGCCTCAAGCCCGATGGGTGGCGAGGAGCCTGTGCAGGCCGTGCGGGCCCTAGCGCCGGCGAAGATGAAGATCCTCGGCCTGGCCCAGGGCGAGGTGCGCGAGCTGGGGTGGCGCCATCCGCGACGGTGGCTCACCGGCTAGGCGGCTCGCCGGTAGCGTGAGGCCGTTGCCAATTCTCGCGTGCAGAGCGACTTCAATTGAAGCATCGCCATAGGGGGACTAGGGTCCCGGCGTTAACGCTGATGGGCTGCGGGCCGGAGGGTTGGGCCCGGTCGGCGCCCCTCGGTGAGCACCAGACAGACAAGTCGCGTAGGCAGGTCGCGGCCGCGCGGTCCGATAGAGGCCGCGAACCGCAAGGGAAGGCTCCGGGGGGACATTCCATGGTCAAGATCACGCACCAGGGCGACGCCACGCTGCAGCGGCTGTGGGAGGCGATCGAGACTCGGCGGATCGGCCTGCTCGGGCTCACCAAGTCCGGACTGCACGCCCAGCCGATGCTGGCCTTCGTGGAGCGCCGGCGAAAGCGCCTGTGGTTCATCGCCCGCACCGACACCGACTTGGCGCAGAGCGTCGGCGACGGCGGATGTTGCGCCTTCGTGTTCCAGGACGGCGACCTGATCGCCTCCATCGGGGGCGCGCTCTGCCTGGTCGAGGACCGGCGCAGGATGGCGCGCTACTGGAACGCCGCGGTCGCCGCCTGGCTGCCGGAGGGCCTGCACGACCCGAAGCTGACCCTGCTGCGCATGGACTGCGTCGACGCCGAGGTCTGGATCGCCGGCATGGGCCTGACCAAGTTCACCTGGGAGATCGCCTGGGGCGCGGCGCCGCTGCAGCTGCTGGAGATGAGCGACCCCGCCCACGCCACCCTGCACTAACCGCGCCCGCTGGATTGCGGCCCAGGCTCAGATCGTGATTCGACCTACACAGCGTCGTAGCGGCGCGCATATGATCGTTTACGGTGGTATTCGAAGGTGTTCAGCTATTTAAAAGTCGACTCTCCGACATTTGGAAATGGCCCGAAGTCTCCGATTTTAGGCGTTTCCTTGAAGTATTTCTGACTTTTACCAATTCTCTTGCGGGAAGTGTCGAGTTCTCGACAGTCCTGGGCGCCTCGCGTCGATAACTTGAAACCCAAGCCGTAGACCGGCGTTTCGAGTCCCCGATGCAAAGGCCGCTCCCACAGGTGCACAACAAACTGCTCGCGTCGTTGGCGCCCGACGAATACGGGCTGCTGGCCCCTCATTTGGCGCAGATCGACCTGGAGCGAGGGCGGCTGCTCTACGATCCGGGCGACCGCGTCGATGTCGTCTACTTCCCCCACGACGGCGTCATTTCGCTGATGACCTTGATGGAGAACGGCGCGGCGATTGAAAGCACCACCATCGGCTGCGAGGGCGCCCTCGGCCTGATGGCCGCGGTAAGTCCGCGCCAGTCCTTGTCGCGGGCCATCGTCCAGACGCCCACCCGGGCCGCCCGGATCAGCGCCGCGCAGTTGCACGAAGCCTGGGAGAAGAGCCCGCGCATCCGCGACCTGGTCGACCGTCACTCAGAGGCGCTCTACGGCCACGCCATCCAGTCGGTGGCCTGCAACGCGCTGCATTCGGTGGAGGCGCGCTTCTGCCGCTGGCTCCTGACCTGCCACGACCGGATTTCTAACGACACGGTGGCGCTCACCCAGGAGTTCCTGGCTGACATGCTGGGGGTGCAGCGGACCACCGTGACCGCCGTCGCCCGCGCCCTTCAGGCCAATGGCGCGATCCGCTACCGCCGCGGCGTCGTCGACATCATCGACCGCAGCGTCCTCGAGCAACTGGCCTGCGAGTGCTACGGCGTCATCCGCCGCAACTACGAACGCCTGCTGCCGGAAGAGGGGTAGAGCTGGATTGACCCTTCCCGCTTGGCGGGAAAGGAACTTGCGCCGGTTCAAAATTCCCCGTTTCTTGAGGCGCACGGCAGGAACCGACCTGCCCGCCTCCCCTCCCGCGCATCCGAGAGACACCGATGAACCCCGCTCGCCGAAACATCCTGCTCGCCGCCGCCGCGGTCGCCGCGCTCGGCGTGGCCCCGGCGCTGGCCGCCCCGCTGGCGCAAAAGGGGCACAGGACGACGACGGCGCGGGCCCCGCTGAGCACGGGCGAGGCGCCGGTCCCCGCCGCCGACCTGGCGACGCCGAAGTACGGGACCTGGGGCTTCGACGTCTCGGGCATGGACACCTCGATCAAGCCCGGCGACGACTTCTTCAACTACGCCAACGGCAAGTGGGCGGCGCGCACCGAGATCCCGGCCGACCGCACCCGGTTCGGCAACTTCGACAAGCTGTCGGTGCTGTCGGAGAACCGCGCCCACGCCATCGACATGGACGCTGCGGCCGGCAAGCTCGCCGATAAGGACGCCGCCAAGATCGGCGCGGCCTACGCCTCCTTCATGAACGAGGCCCTGGCCGACAGGCTTGGCGCCTCGCCCATCCAACCGGAGTTGGCGCAGATCAAGGCCGCCAAGACCAAGGCCCAGTTCACCGCCCTGATGGCCAAGGCCAATTCCACCGGCTTCACCACCGTCTTCCCGGTGGGCATCACCATCGACGCCAAGAGCCCGAAGAAATACGCCGTGCATGCGGCCAACGGCGGCCTGGGCCTGCCCGACCGCGACTACTACCTGCAGGCCTCGTTCGCCGAGAAGAAGGCCAAGTACCAGGCCTACGTCGAGCAGATGCTGACGCTGGCCGGCTGGCCCAAGGCCGCCGAGAACGCCAAGGCGGTGGTCGAGTTCGAGACCCAGCTGGCCGAGGCCTCCTGGACCCGCGTCCAGCGGCGCGACCGCGACAAGACCTACAATCCCGCAACGCCCGCCGAGATGGACCAGCTTGCCCCTGACATCGGCTGGGCGAAGTACCTGGCCGAGGCCGGCCTGCCCAGCGTCAAGCGCGTGGTGGTGACCACCAACACCGCCTTCCCCAAGGTCGCCAAGATCTATGCCGACGCCCCGCTCGACACCCTGAAGGCCTGGCAGGCCTTCCACGTCACCGACGGCGCGGCGGCCTATTTGTCGAAGCCCTTCGTCGAGGCCCACTTCCAGTTCCGCAACAAGGAGCTGGCCGGCCAACCGGAGGAGCAGCCGCGCTGGAAGCGCGCGGTGGCCTTCACCAATGGGGTGATCGGCGAGTCGGTGGGCCGGGTCTATGTGGCGCGCTACTTCCCGCCCGCGGCCAAGGCCAAGATGGACGCCCTGGTGGGCGACATCCACACCGCGCTGCACGCCCGCATCGAGAAGCTCCCATGGATGAGCGACGCCACCAAGGCCAAGGCCCTGGAGAAGCTGGCGAAGTTCACCGTCAAGATCGGTTATCCGGCCAAGTGGCGCGACTATTCCAAACTGGTGCTGAAGCCGGACGACCTCTACGGCAACGTCCTGCGGTCCGGCGCCTACGAGTGGCGCAGGGACGTGGCGCGCCTGAACGGGCCGGTGGACAAGGCCGAGTGGGGCATGACCCCGCAGACGGTCAACGCCTACTACAACCCCTCCAACAACGAGATCGTCTTCCCGGCCGCGATCCTGGCGCCGCCGTTCTTCGATCCGGACGGGGACATGGCGATCAACTACGGCGGCATCGGCGGCGTGATCGGCCACGAGACCAGCCACGGCTTCGACGACCAGGGCCGCAAATCCAACGGCGACGGCCTTCTGACCGACTGGTGGACCGCCGAAGACGCGGCCAAGTTCAAGACCCAGACCGATCGCCTGGGCGCCCAGTACTCGGCCTTCGAGCCCCTCCCCGGCGCGCATGTCCAGGGCGGTCTGGTGATGGGCGAGAACATCGGAGACCTGGGCGGCTTGAGCCTGGCGCTGGACGCCTATCACGCCAGCCTGCACGGCAAGCCCGCGCCGGTGATTGACGGCCTGACCGGCGACCAGCGGGTGTTCCTGGGCTGGGCCCAGGTGTGGCGCGAGAAGATCCGCGAGGACACCCTTCGCCAGCGCCTGGCCACGGACCCGCACTCGCCGGCTGTCTATCGGGTGAACGGCACCATCCGCAACATCGACGGCTGGTACGCGGCCTTCGACGTGAAGCCGGGTGAGAAGCTCTACGTGGCGCCGGACCAGCGGGTCAGGATCTGGTGAGCCAAGCCATCCCTCCTCCTTGGGGGAGGGAGGCGCGCGCCGTCAGATGCCTTCGGCGAAGCCCAGGTAGCCTTGCGTCTCGGGCGCGCGGTGGCGATTGGTGACCATGCGCTGGTGCAGCAGCTTGATCCGGCGGCTGCCGCTCTTCTGGCAGGCGAAGGGCAGGATGGCGTGGATCAGGCAGGCGAAGGCGCCCACGAACATGGTGAGCGCGAACCAGGACGCCGAATGCATGTGCTCAAGATAGCTTTCGCCGACGCTTTCGGGATGCTCAGTGAAGGCGCGGAACATGGCGGAAGACCTCTGGTCTGAACGTCGGTCCATGATGAAGCGCCGGCGGAGAATATCATTGTCGGATTGGAGTCTCATCGGATGACGATGGGGAATTATGATCCCCAAATTCGAAGAATGACAGGAACAAACTTCTACATATTCCAAGTATTAACTAATTCCTAAGGCATGAATGCGCCTCCAGGAGAATCGGCCTCTGGCCCTTGTGGACCTTCCACAGGGCCGTTTCAGCGTTGAACCATTCGGCGCGGTCGACTTCCGGAAAGCTGGCCCGGCGCCCGGAGCGCGGCGGCCATTCGATCTCGAAGCTGTTGCTGACCACCGCGGAGACGTCGAGGTCTGCCGCCACCAGGAAAGCCAGGATCAGCTTGCCGCCCGCCGTCCGGCAAGGGCTCAGCGCCGCGGGCTCACCGACGATCTCCTGGCCGACCTCCTCGGCGAACTCGCGCCGGGCGGCGGTCCAGGGATCCTCGCCGTCCGCGATCAGGCCCTTCGGGATCGACCAGGCCGCCTGGTCTTTCCTGGCCCAGTAGGGGCCCCCGGGATGGACCAGCAGGAACTCCGGCCCCGTCGGGCCGCGCCGCCAGGCCAGGACGCCGGCGCTGGTCTCGCCCGCCACCTCAGGCGCCCGACGCCGCGACGAGCGCGGCCCCTGCCGGCCCGATCAGAAGGATGAAGAGGCGCCGCCACATGATCCGCCATCTGACACCGCGCCCGACCGACCGCCAACCCGGCTCTGGCCTTCGCGTACGGAACTGGCGAAAAGGCCCTGACCACCGCCGTCGGGGACGCCCTTGGACCAGCTGCATATCGAAACGCCCTACGTCCCCCATCGCGGCCTGCCGGCCAGCGGGCGCGAGACCTGGGTGAAGATGGACGCCTACCAGCCGACCGGCTCGTTCAAGATCCGCGGCGTCGGGCGGCTCTGCCAGGTCCTGAAAGCCGAGGGCGCGAGCGCGCTGGTCTCCTCATCCGGGGGCAACGCGGGCTATGCCGCGGCCTACGCCGGCCAGGCGCTGGGCGTTCCAGTGACGGTCATCGTCCCCTCCACCACGCCGGCGTTCATGCGCGAGAAGATTGCCGCCCTGGGCGCCTGCGTCGTGGTCGAAGGCGACGTCTGGGACCAGGCCGACGCCCTGGCCCGCGCCATCGCCGAGCGCGGCGAAGGGGCTTACGTCTCGCCTTTCGACCAGCCGCAACTCTGGGCCGGCCACTCAAGCCTGATCGACGAGATCGTCGCCCAGGGCCCGGTTCCGGACGCGGTGGTGGTGGCGGTGGGCGGCGGCGGGCTGATGTGCGGGGTCGCCGAGGGGCTGCAGCGACATGGCCTCAAGCATACGGCGATCGTGGCGGTGGAGACCACCGGCGCGGCGGCCCTTGCGCGGTCGATGGCAGCTGGAGAGCAGGTCACCCTCGCCGCCATCGAGACCATCGCCTCCAGCCTGGGCGCGCGGCGGGTGGCGGACGCCGCCTTCGCCTGGTCGCAAAGCCGGCCAGTGGTTCCGGTGGTGGTGTCGGACGCCGACGCCGTGCGGGCCTGCGCCCGGTTCGCCGACGACCATCTGGCGCTGGTGGAGCCCGCCTGCGGAGCGGCGCTCAGCCTCGCCTACGACGACCATCCGGCGCTGAGGCCCTTCGCGCGCGTGGCGGTGATCGCTTGCGGCGGGGTGGTGGTCAGCCTGGAGAAGCTGGCCGCCTGGCGAGCCCAGTTCGGGGTCTAGTGAAGCGAGACTTCCGCCTGGCGCGGCAGGCCGTAGGCGCGGACCGAGGCCGGCAGGCGCATCGCCATGCGCATCGCCTCGCGCATCGAGACGAAGGTGGTGGCCGCTTGCGGATCGGCGGTCCAGTCGGGCTGGCCGGTGTCGGACAGGATCAGGTAGCAGGGCGGCGCGCCGGGCCGCACGTCGGTGCGCGAGACGAGTGCTTGTGCGAGTTGGGGGTGGGTGAACGCGTCGGACATCTAGGCCTCCCTGGTGTTAACCAACGCTAGGCCCCATTTTCGAGCTCAACCATTCGTGGCGGTTCCCTAAGCAATTCTACGAGGGCGCGCGGCGCCGAAGGAGGTCACCCATGTCCGAAGCCCCATCGACCGCCGTGGGCGAAGCGGTGGTCGTCGCCGAGACCGGGCAAGGGCGGCTGCAGGTCGAGGCCCGCACGGCCTCCGGCGCCATCCTGATCGACGAGCCGATGTCGGTGGGCGGCCTGGGCTCCGGGCCCAATCCCTATGACCTGTTGAGCGCGGCGCTAGGCGCCTGCACCTCGATGACGCTTCGCCTCTATGCGGAACGCAAGGGCTGGCCGCTGGAGCGGGTGCAGGTCGGCGTCCTGCACCACCGCGCCGCATTGGCGGCCCGCGACCTGTTCGAACTGACCATCGCCCTCGAAGGCCCGCTGGACGCGGACCAGAAGGCGAGGCTGATGGAGATCGCCGAGCACTGTCCGGTGCACCGGACCCTGGACCGCGGCTCCGAGGTCAAGGTGGCCCTCGCGCCGTCCATCGCCGCCGAGCCGTCGCTGGCTGTCCCGCCCGAGCACATGCGCGACTGCCAGGCGGCCAGCGCCTAGCGCTCGCCGAGTACGAAAAAGCCCCGGCGCAGGCCGGGGCTTTCCGCAATGACTTAAGATCGAACCTAGGCGAGGACGGCGCGCGGGCGGCGACGCAGCACCGCGCCCAGGCCGCCGAAGCCCAGCAGCATCATCGCCCAGCTCGCCGGCTCCGGAACGGCGGTCGTGGACAAGCCGCTGGTGACGACGCGCAAGCCGCTCGGCGCGTTGTTGCCCGAGTTGCTCAGGTTGAAGCTGTAGACATAGGTTTGGCCAACCGTCGTGGCGACGGATTGGGTGAAGGTGTCGTAGGACCCGGCCACGACACCGGCGAATTCAAGCGAGTTCACGCCGGTGCCGTCATTGGCTTGGCCGGCCAGCGAGCCCGCGGGCGCAGCAATGAAGGTCCAGTTCTGACCGAGGAGGTTTACGCCGCCGCCGAACGCGAACACGTCGTTGTCACTGAGCTCAAATTCGCTGGGCACCTGGTAGCCCGCCACGGACAGGGTGGTCGTGGTGTCGTCCGCCACGAAGTCGAGGCTCACGGGGCCGCCGCCGGCCGGCATATCGACCAGATCCAGCAGGGTCGTGTCGGCGCGCGCGGGCGCCGAGATCGCGAGGGCCGCGCTGGCGAACAGGGCCATAGCGGCGAGATAGGTGGTCTTCCGGCTCATATCTGGTCTTCCCCGATTGCGCCCAAGAGGACGCGGACACCCGGCGACGATCGCCACTCCAACCCAATATGGGAAAACAAAGTTCTACGCTTTTGGATTCTCCTGTGTGGGGAAACGGGCCGGCAGGCCGGGGGAAATGAACCCCGAAATCCAGCTTGCGAGACTTACGCCTCAAAGCGCCCGGTGGGGTCACGATCGTGCTGGTAGCGTCTCGTGAGCGGGAATGGCGGCAACCAGGACTCGCGGCGGACGATCCAGCTTTCATAGGTCGGCGTCAGTTGGTCAGGGGCGTCCAGGGAACCCAGGTTCACTTCAATCTCGTCGGCGCTGCGCGCGAAAACGGACGAGCCGCAGCGGGGACAGAAGAACCGCCCGGCATAGTCGGCTGTCTCGCCCTCGATCGTCACCGCATCCTGAGGGAATATCGCGGAGGCATGGAACAGCGCCCCATGATGCTTGCGGCAGTCAAGGCAGTGACAGAGCCCGACCCGGTACGGGGGTCCCGAGGCGACAATCCGGACCCCGCCGCACAGGCAGCCGCCGGTGACTCGGTCCATGTCGGGCCTCCTCATGAAATGAAAGAGGAAATTGGAGCGGCCGGGGGGAATCGAACCCCCGACATTCAGCTTGGGAAGCTGACGTTCTACCTCTGAACTACGGCCGCGTTCACTAGTGTTTTCAGTATCTTGATCTTTACCAAATAGAACGAATTGAGAACGATTTCAGCCGTTTTTACAATCCGTTTTACACTTTGGTTCCGGAGGCGTTCCTCCCTAGCGTTTCAGTACCGGCCATTCAAGCCGCTCCGGTCTCCGACCGCTCCATTCTGGCCGCGATACCCTCCGCAATACGTTCGCGATCCACGTATCGCTTTCGGATCGCCCGAACCTTGTTGGGTTCCCAGCCCATGATGTCCGCCACTTCTTCATCCGTCAGGGGGACCTGGCAAAACCTGGTGACTGCGGTTCCACGTAGGTCATGAAAATGCTTTTCCACGCCCGCGGCTTTTGCCGCTTTGGCCCAAGTGGACCCCAGCCCATCTTTCTGCCAGGGGCCCTTTGAGGACGTCAGAACGAACGTGGATGGCACCTCCTGCCGGCTGTTCGACTCCCGAAGCCGCGAAGGCCGACAGCGAGGTCCACGCCGGATGGTCGGATATCCGTGGGCGACTAGGAAGCTTGCCGCGACCTCGGCCTCGGAGGCCGTGGCGAACCTAGCCGCTTCCCTCACCTAGGTTGTCTGAGGCGCGGGGGGTTGCGGCTTTGGCAGCCAGTTCCGCAATGCGACCCAAATCCCAGAACCTGCTGCCGAGATCGTCACATTTGCAACGAGCCCAAAGACCAACAGGAACAACAGTACGCCAATGGCTTGGCCAGGGCTGGTCGCGGCTGCGTTGTTCATCTTGAACACGCCGGGCGAGAGCAGCGCCACGAAGAGCCCAACGATTACCAAGGCGACCTGAAAGGTCGCTCCCACGGTGCAGCTGACCGCCACCAAGGCCCCAAACGACGCCGACCTCAAGCTATCCATCATCGCCCCCCATGCGCTTCGGTGGTGGATTGATACCGATAAACTAGAGGTTGTCTATTGACGCTCTGATGGGTGATGATTTGCGTCGATCACCGGAGAGTGGCGGCCCTTCACACCATCTGCCTTGAGCTTGGCTACCGCGCCCGCATCAATAGTTGCCGGGCGGCCCTGGTAGAGCCTCCGACTCGCCCCACAGGCGAGTCCTACGACTTTGGTCCTAGGTCTTTGGTCCGATTGTGCAGGCTCAGCATTTCAGCAACCCTGGGTCGTCGCCGCCAGGGGGCGGCTGGAGACACGCCATGCGCCTCACCGCCCTTCTCGCCGCCGCCAGCGTCGCGGTCGCCGTCACCACCGCGGCCGCCCCGGCGGCCCACGCAACCGCCTGGGAGGCGTCCAACTTCGCCATCGCTTGCGGCGGCACGCTGAATGGCCAGTTCGACACCGACGCGACCGGCGAGGTCACCTTCAGCCGCCTGCAGGAGTCCGGCGGCTGCACGCCCGGCGACTACAGCACCGACACGTTCCAGGCGGTTCACGGCTATTTCAACCTCTACAACATCGCGCCGGACGCGTTTTCGATGTCGTCGGTCTACTTCGGCGACAACATCTTCCTGCAGTTCGCCAGCGACCTGGTGGGCCCCACCGGCACGACGATCCAGATCGTGCCGACCGCCCAGGGCGGCAGCTTCAAGCTCGACGGCTATGGCGACTTCATCGACATCACTCAGGGCACCGTCACCGCACTGCCCGAACCCGCGACCTGGGGCCTGATGCTGCTGGGCTTCGGCGGCCTGGGCGCCGTGCTCCGCCGCCGCCGGGCGGATCTGGCGCTCGCCGCCGCCTGACCGATCCCCGAAGGCTGGACCGAACGCCGGCGGCCGCGAGGCCGGCGGCGTTCGGCTGCGCGGTCCCAGATAAGCGCAGCCGCTTTCAGGTCCGCTGGATTGCCGTAGGATCGCCGGCTCCGCTACAAGCGCTCAAACAGCCGTTTCAGGGATGCCTGCGTGACCGACCTGCTCGAGCCGATGACCCTGGTCCACGGACCGACGCTGAAGAACCGCCTGGTGCTGGCGCCGCTGACCAATCTGCAGAGCCATCCCGACGGGACCCTGTCGGACGACGAGTTCAGGTGGCTAACGTTCCGCGCGGAGGGCGGCTTTGCGCTGACCATGACCTGCGCGGCGCATGTGCAGCGAGTGGGCCAGGGCTTCCCCGGGCAGTTGGGCGTGTTCGGCGACGAGCATCTGCCGGGGCTGACGCGGCTGGCGGCGCGGATCAGGGAACTGGGCAGCGTGGCGGTGGTCCAGCTGCACCACGCGGGCATGCGCTCGCCGAAGGAGCTGATCGGCGAGGCGCCGCACTGCCCGTCCGACAACGCCGAGACCGGGGCCCGGGCGCTCAGCCTGGCCGAAGTCGAGCAGCTGCGCGACGACTTCATCGCCGCGGCGGTGCGGGCCGAGACCGCCGGCTTCCAGGGGGCCGAGCTCCACGGCGCCCACGGCTATGTGCTGGCCCAGTTCCTGAGCCCGGAGGTCAACCAGCGCACCGACCGCTACGGCGGAAGCGTCGAGAACCGCGCGCGCATCGTCCATGAGATCATCGACGGCGTCCGCGCCAGCACCGGTGCGGATTTCAGCCTGGGCCTGCGGATTTCGCCCGAGCGGTTCGGGCTGAAACTGGCGGAGATCGTCGAGGTCGCCCGCGGCGTGCTGGCCGACGGCAAGATCGACTACCTGGACCTGTCGCTCTGGGACTACGCCAAGGAGCCCATGGAAGAGGAATTCCAGGGCCGCAGCCTGATGAGCTATTTCGCCGCGCTGCCGCGCGGGGCCGTGCGCGTGGGTTGTGCGGGCAAGGTGATGACGCCCGCCGACGCGCGCGCCTGCCTGGAGCGGGGCATGGACTATGTGCTCCTGGGGCGCGCGGCGATCCTGCACCACGACTGGCCGAAGAAGTATGCGGCGGACCCCGAATTCACGCCCATCGCCCTTCCGGTCAGCGCCGACCACCTGCGCGCCGAGGGCCTGGGCCCCGCCTTCGTGAAGTACATGCAGACCTGGAAGGGCTTCGTCGCAGAGCCGGAAACCGAGCCGGCGTGACGCTCAAAAATCTCCCCCGATAGCGGCAGCGTTCGGGGGAGGTGGCAGCGAAGCTGACGGAGGGGGCGTTGGGGCCATGCTTCGAAGTCGGTGCAACTGCAGCTCCCCCTCCACCGCTTCGCGGTCCCCCTCCGCCCGCTTCGCGGGGGAGGTTTTGGCGGCGTCGGCGTTGACGGGGAACCTTGCGCGCCGCACGCTGGGCGCAACGATCAGAGGAGGCCCACATGGCCGACGGTGAAGTGGTCCTGGACCGCGCGAAATTCCACGCCATGACCGAGGGCACGCAGGAGGACTGGGCCGCCATCGGCCGCGCCGCCGCCCCGCATCGCGGCGAACTGGCCGACCGGCTGCTGGCGCACCTGAAGCTCCTGGACAACGACCACGGCGGCTTCGCGGTCGACCGGCTGGAGCATTCGCTGCAGACCGCCACGCGGGCGCATCGCGACGGGCGGGACGAGGAATATGTGGTCTGCGCCCTGATGCACGACATCGGCGACATCCTGATGCCGGCCAATCACGCCGAGCTCGGGGCCACGATCCTCAAGCCCTACGTCTCCGAGGCCAACCACTGGATGATGGACAAGCACGGGGTCTTCCAGGGCTATTACTTCTTCCACTACATCGGCCTGGACCGCGACATGCGCGAGCAGTTCCGGGGCCATCCGCACTTCGAATACTGCGCCCAGTTCTGCCACCTCTACGACCAGAACAGCTTCGACCCGGCCTATGACACCATGCCGCTGGAGGCCTTCGAGCCGATGCTGCGGCGGGTGACGGCGGCGCCGAAAACCTCGATCTACAAGGCCGACTAGCTCTCGAAGATCGCCTCGATCGGCATCCCGAAAAGCGCCGCGATCTTGAAGGCCAGCGGCAGGGACGGGTCGTACTTGCCGGTCTCGATGGCGTTGACGCTCTGGCGCGAGACCTCGAGGCGATCGGCGAGGTCGGCCTGGCTCCAGTCACGCTCGGCGCGCAGGACCTTCAGGCGGTTCTTCACTGGTATCTCCAGTAGACCAGCGGCGTCGAGATTCCCTGGGCGACGACATAGAGGGTCGCCACATGGTAGAGCGGGACCATCGGCGCGCCGGCCAGCACTTCCAGGAAGCCATAGACGGTGGTCACCGCCAGGATGACCGCCAGCGCGCAGAGCATGCTGATCATCAGCATCCGGCGGTGAAACTCGTCGGTCTCTTCCACCAGATAGCGGGCGTTGATCCAGAGGACGCCGAGCAGCGGCAAGGCGGGGGCAACGGCGGCGGCGTACCTTAGCAGACCTGTCGGCGGGTGGGTCCCGAACAGCCACAACGTGCCGGCCAGGACAGCGGCATAGACGCCGAGGGCAGGCCAGACGCGCCGCTGGTGGCGCTTCATGGCCGGCGACCAGGCGGCCGGCCCGCGGCGCCGCGGTCCGGCCGAGCCGTTTGCAGGGCTCATTGGACAGTCTCCTTGTCTGAATGACAAGGAAACATGACATCTATTTTCTGTCAAGTACACATGACAAAAAGTCAGCTTTCCTTCCCATTTCTGGGGAACGGAAGAGGCGCTAGTCGCCCCAGATGCGGAAGTGCTTGGAGAGCTTGAGGCCCTGGCGCTGGTAGTGCGAGCCAAGGTCGCCGTAGAGCCGGTCGGGCTTTTCCGTCAGCGGCTCGTAGACCAGCCGCGCCACCGTCTGGCCGTCCTCCAGGATGAAGGGCGTCTCGTGGCTGCGCACCTCAAGCACGCCGCGCGAGCCCTTGCCGTGGGCCTCGTCCGTGCCGAACCCGGGGTCGAAGAAGCCGGCGTAGTGCACCCGGAACTCGCCCACCGAGGGGTCGATGGGGGTCATCTCGGCGGCTTCCATCACCGGGATCTCCACCGCGGCCTTGGAGGCCAGGATGTAGAACTCGCCGGGGTCGAGCAGCAGCTGGCCGTCCTTGGGATGCAGCGGCTCCCAGAAATCGCGCGGGTTGTGGCCGTCTTCCTTGTCCAGGTCGACGAGGCCGGCGTGGCGGCGGCCGCGGAAGCCGGCGATCTCGCCGGTCAGGTCGACGCCGACGCTTTCGGTGCGCAGGCGCGGCGGGTCGCCGGCCTTGAGCCGCAGCTGGTTCAGCCGCGTACCGGCGCGCACCAGCACCGAGAAGGTCTGTGGCGCGATCTCCAGATAGAGCGGCCCGTCGTAGTGGCTGTCCACGTCGTCGAAGCGGTTTCCGCGGTCGGTCAGCAGCCGCACGAACACGTCGACACGGCCCGTGGAGCTCTTCGGATTGGCCCGCGCCGAGACGCCGGCCGGCAGCCTCAGCCGCTCCTGCAGCTCGGCGATGTAGACGCAGCCGCGCTCCAGCACCGCGCCCACGGTCAGGTTGACCTCGTGCATGGCGACCTCGGCGATCCGCTCGCGCACCGTGTGGCGGCCGGGGAGGAAGGAGGCGCGCACCCGCCAGGCGCGAGCGCCCAGGCGCAGGTCCAGGCTGGCCGGCTGGACCTGGTCGAATTCAAAGGCGCTTTCGGCCTCGATCGCGCGGTTGGCGATCAAGGCGTCGATGGCTTGGCAGGGCAGGATGCCCGGGCGGGTCAGTTCGCTCATGGGCGGCGAAGCGTTAGCGCAGACGGCGAAGGTTGCAAGGGGTGGGGTGTGCAGGGGCCGCCGCGGCGCAGACGCCGCTCGATCAATTTCCGCCTTTGGCGGCCGCCTCCTGCAGCCGGGCGCCGCGAAGGATGCCTGCCATCGCGTAGTTCCCCTCATGGCAGGCGTATTCGTAGATCTGCCCCTTGGCGGGCTTGAAGGAATACTCGCCCGACCAGGCTTGCGTGTAGTGCACCGGATCCTCGACCTTGAACTGATAGAGCAGTTCGTTCTTGGCGATCCGCGTGAACCGTTCCGTCACTGTGCCCTGCGATGAGACGGGCGTCAGGGTCCGCCCTTCCTGGATGGGGTTCACGTTCTTCGTCTCGGCGACCAGCGTGTCGCCTTCCCACCAGGCCACCGTATCGCCCAGCCAGGGCCTGATCGCGGCAGGCTGGTGAGACGCGCGGGCCTTTTCGGCGGAGGCGAAGATCGGGGCGACCCGGACGTCGTGGTTCATCTCCAGGTCGATCACGAAATAGCCGGGCGTGACGACGAAGCTGTAGTTGTTGTTGTAGATCGCGTTGAGCATGACCGGCCCGCCGGCGTCGCTCTGCGCGATCAGGCAGCGCTCGCGCAGCGGAAGGTCCTCCGGCCCGACGTAGGCGCCTTTTCCGGACTGATACTCGGCCCCGTCGCGGATCGTCAGCGCCAGGCTTTTCGCGCGATCGCGGAACGGCATCTTCCCATCGGCGGGGCTGGTGATGAAGGAGGAGCGCGCTTCGCCGCGGACGCGCATCAGCCCGTCACCGGAATCGATCCAGAACGAATTGTATCCGGCCGTGGCGTCCTCGTCCTTGAAGGCGCCCCTGCTGAGATCCGAATTCCCGTTCGCCGCCGCGCGCCGTGTTGTCGTCGCTTTCGCCACCGCCTCCGCCTGCGCCTTCGAGACGACAAGCTGGGAGAAGGTCGCGGGTCGCTCGAGCCGGGTGACGGTTGCGTTCGTCCAGACCCCCTCGAAATTGCGCGCCAAGGCCTTGGGCGCGGCGGCTTCAGGCTGTGACGCCTGGCCTTGTGTTTGGGCGAAGGCCGGACCTGCGAGCAGCACGGCCAGCATTGCGGCCGCAGATATCGAGCCTCTTGTCATCGCAGCGTCCTCCTCGGCTTCGTTCCCTGCCGGCCCTTTGCCGGGCCTTGGGCGTAGTTACTCACTCCCAAGCCGCGATGGATAGCCACGACGGGCGCAGGCGACGAGGCTTGCCCCTCATCAACGAGATGGGCGTCAGTTGAAGCGGCCCGATGTGGGCTGCGCCTTATGCCCTTCTCCGCTGCCGTCCTTCTTCTCCTCGCCGGCCGGCGGCAGAGGCGGTGGGTTGCACTCGCCGCGCTCGGGTTCCTTGCGGTTGACGGGAACTCGGGTCGGCGCGCCGGCGGGCTTCAGGTACCTGTCGAACCAGTCGATGGCGGCCGTGACCGCCCGCTCCCGCTCGGCGCCGTAGATGTCATAGTGGGTGCTGTTGGGCAGCATCACCATCTTGCGCGGCCCCTGCACCCGCTCGCAGGCCAGCTGGCCGTTGTTGGTGTTGGCGAACAGTTCCTCCTTCTGAGCCAAGACGAACAGCGCCGGGGCCGTCACCTCGTTCGCCTGCTCCACCGGCGCCCAGCGCACTGCCTTGGCGCCCACCGGCGCCCCAACCAGGTCGCCCCCCTGGCCGCTGGGGACGCGCGCTCGGTCGGCCGGATATGGCGCCTCGCCGGTGGCGATGCGCGAGGCTGCGGCGTCCGCGTCCGCGACGGCCTTGGCGGGGTTCGGCTGGTAAGGCTTGTAGGGGCGCGTATCCGCACTGGTCACCTCGCTGACCAGCGCCTTGACCCTCGGCTCGCGGGCCGCGACATCGATGACGTGGCCCCCGGAAAGGTCGGAGCCGAGGACGCCGATGCGGCCGGCGTCGACCATCGGATCGGCTACCGCATAGCTGAAGGCGTTGAACCAGTCCTCGACCTGCTCCCAGGGATCGACATAGCCGCGCAGCTCACGCACCTGCGCCGTGAACGCCCCGTCCGCGGCGGGCCGCTTATCCGCCAGCATCACCCGGCCGTCGCTGTCGCCCCACCCGCGGTAGTCGAACAGCATGACCAGATAGCCGGCGCGCGCCAGGTCGACCGCGTCCTGGCGCAGATTGGCGGCCGTGGCGCCCCAGCCGGGCGCGACGATTACCGTGGGCAGCTTCCGGCCCTCGTTCCCGGCCGCCCAGAACCATTGGGCCGTCAGCCGCACGTTCTCGCTCAGGAAGTCGGTGGCCTTGAAGCCGATCCCCTCGGGGGGACGGTAGTCGCGCGCCGAGGACAGGCCCTGCAGGGTGGCGGGGTCGATCGCCGGGACCCTGGGGGCGCCGCCATTCAGCGGTATCGGGAGCTGCGCGGGGCCGCCGCCGCCCAGCGAGATCGTGGTCCGCGCCAGCGCGAAGGTGGGCAAGGCGAGGACGAGCACGCCAGCGCAGGCCAACAGGGCGAAGCCGGATTTCATGGGCTGCTCGGCGACCGCGGCTGGACGGGCCACCTTGAAATACTGGGATCAGCGAAAATAGTCATCGTAAACGCCCAGGACTCTATACTGCATCTCAAGCTTAACATCGCCCTCCTTCTCATGCAGGGTGACGGTTCCACTGTACAGCTCCGGCGTTACTCGCTTCAGGGCGCCGGTTTCTGTCGGCCCATCCCAATGATCGCCTGAGGCGGAGATTCCGCAGGGCTGGAAACTCCGAAGAACATCTCGCTGCGCTTCGGTGGGAATCGTGTCGGCTCCGACGGGAGGCATCCAGGCCGTGCTCAGGTTGCTGCGCAGCCAGACGGTGTTGATGCAGTCCCCGGTTGGCGCCCGGAAAACCCGAACCGTGCGGGAATAGGTCCAGCCCGAACCGTCGAAGACAGCGGGCCTCTGGTAGATGTTGAAGACGATGCCCAGGCGGAACGCCGGCTGGTCGGGCGGCCGCTTGGGGGCCGCATCCGGCTTGGGCTGCACGGGCTGGATCGTTTCAACCTTTTCCTTCCGAACGGCGTCCTGGTTCATCAGCATGAGAGCGGCCACCAGGATCAGGAACAGGAACAGGATCCCGATGAAAAGGTCGGTGAAAGACGCGAACGGCCCTTCATCGCCCGCCAGTTCCGCGGAGCCGGCGCGTCGCCGCGCCCGTCCAGGCATCACGCTCCGCTCCCTCGGGGCGGCGCCGGTCCAAAGGAGAGGACAGAGTCCTTCGCATTGGCCTTGATGGCCGCGGCCGTCTCGGCGATCGCCGCGTTGAGGGGCTCCAGATCCAGCTTCTGAATCCGCGCGAAGACGGCCTCCTTCACGAACCTGAGGTCGGTTTCGCCCTGGCTGGCCAGGCTGGGGTCCGGCGGGCACCAGGCGGCGGCGATCTCGGGATCGGTGAGCGCCCGGTCGAAGGCGTCTCCGAGGCGCACGATGTGCTGAGCTCTCTCCGAGCCGGCGCGATAGATCTGCACGATCAGGGCGCAGCCGACGCCCACCGCGGAGATCCAGAACTTGTTGGCGGCCGTCGCCAGCAGGACCTGGATGAAGTCCCGCATGTGCGCGCTTTGAGCCTCGGCCGATCCTTGCGCGGCGCCGATGTTCGCGCTCGCGATCGTCAGCGCGGCGATAAGGCCCATGAATGTGCCGAGAAGCGACACGCGGATGATGAAGTCGCCAAAGCCGCTCAGGCCTCTATGAAGGCGCCGGTACTCGTCTTCCAGCATCGTCCTTGCGGGACGCAGGCCCTCAAGACTGTGGCGTTGGGCAGGCACCGCCGCCATCACGCCCAGATAGCTGGCGGTCGCCCTTGCGGTTGAGGATTTGGGGTTCCGCCAGACCTTGTGTTCCCCAAGATCGTCTGCACGGCACGCGTCATGCGTGAGAATGCGGGCGCCCGTGGATTCGTTCAACAAAAGCAACTGCGCGATCCTGCCGGACGCGTCACGAGAATGGGCGGCATCGACAAGCTTGATGATTTCGCGAGATACCTTGGTTTCCGCGATTATCGAGGCCTGATTTCGAACAATTGCGATGGCGGTCAGTAAAACCAGTACCCCGGAATAAACGAAAAGAAACGAACTGGACGCAAATATTCTAGCTATATCCACGAATGCTTCCCCCAATTGCGCCGCGCTGTGTTCGGCTGGACCCCGTCCGTCCGCCTTCAGCGACCATCCTTCAAGTTTCAAGGCCACGCCGTGCGACAAGGCCTGATGCTGGCTGGACGATCACTGCGGCCAACAGAAGCAGCCCTAAGACGACAAGTCGGTCGCTGGCGCCGCGGCGGGAATAGGACACCGTCCGGTGAGTCGCGAATGTCCTGTTTGTGGCGTGGCCGCAATGTCTCCGACGGGCGCCTAGGCGTCGCGCCTTGAGGGCTGCCGAGCTCGGTCTGCCGGGTTACGGTGGCAGGGCTTCAAACAAGCGCCTTCACGCCACCGACGACTGCGATGGCGCCGAAGCCTGGCGTCGAGGCAAGCATCTCCCAGACGCCACCCGTTCTATTCCACCGCCTTCAGGATGGTCTCGACGGCGGCCATGCGGGTGCGCACGTCCGACAAGGTGGACTCCATGGCGGCCAGGCTGGTCGCGATCTGCGACTGAGCCGCCGAGGCGCTTTCCGCGAGTTGGCGATAGGCCCCATCGTCGGCCAGCCGCGCCTTTGCCTGCTGGATGGCCGCGTAATAGCGCACGCCGAAGACGATCAGGATCGTCGCCAACGGCAGCACAAGGGTCAGTAGATAGAGCACTGTGGTCATTGGAATCCTCTAGGTCTCGGGTTTGGCGGTGAGTGTCTTGGCCGCGTCGGCGACGGCCGCCGGCGTAAGGTGAAAGGCGAATTCGGTGACTTCAAAGTAGTTGAGCGCCTTGCCGTCCTTGGACAGCTCGAGCTTGCTGGTCACCAGGCCGGCGTCTTGCAGCTTCTGCAGATGCAGATGCAGCAGGGGCCGGCTGATGCCGATCTCGCGCGCCAGTTGGCTGACGTAGTTGCGACCGCCGCCGGCCAGCGCGGCGACGACCCGCATGCGGTGCGGATTCGCCAAGGCGGCCAGGGTCGCCAGGAGCTGGTCGCCGTTGGTCGTGACCCCGGTATTCGGTTTCATATGTCAGAAATACCTGACGCATGTCAGAGGATCAATTGATTATTTCACAGCGTCCTGAAGCGCCGTCGCCCCGGAGCCCAAGGCCTGCTGGGGGAACGCCTGCCGCCCCGGACCGCTCGCCGCAGAGCGAGCGGAGGAGGAGGCAGCCCCGCCCCCTGTGGCTCAGCCGTTCACGCGCCCAACACCTCCTGATCCGCGCAAACCTCCCCCAAACCCGCTCATCCCCGCGAACGCGGGGATGAGCGGAGTTGCGTGTGCTTTCAGGAAAGCGCGCCTTGACGCCCCGGCCTCCCTGCCGTTCAAGCGGCGCTCTAATGTGAAGGAGCCCCGCCATGGCCGAAGATCCGCGAGACTGGGACGTCGAGACCCGGCTGGTGCGCGGCGGCATGGCCCGCAGCCCGTACGGCGAGATCTCCGAGGCGCTGTTCCTGACCCAGAGCTTCGCCTACGACTCAGCCGCGGCCGCCAATGCGCGGTTCGCCGGCGACGAGCCGGGCTTCATCTACCAGCGCTTCGGCAATCCCACGACGCAGATGTTCGAGGACCGCCTGGCGCTCCTGGAAGGCGCCGAGGTCTGCCGCGCCACCGCTTCGGGGATGAGCGCGGTGCATGTGGCGCTGACCGGCCTGCTGAAGGCGGGCGACCACCTGGTGGCGGGGCGCGCCCTCTTCGGCTCCTGCCGCTGGATCATTTCCGAATGGCTGCCCCGGTTCGGGGTCGAGACCACCTACGTCGACGCCACCGACCTCGAGGCCTGGAAGAATGCGGTGCGGCCCAACACCAGGGCCTTCCTGGTGGAGAGCCCGGCCAATCCGCTGCTGGAGGTGACCGCCATCGGGGCGGTGGCCGAGATCGCGCATGCAGCCGGCGCCAGGCTGGTGGTCGACAACGTCTTCGCCACCCCGATCTTCCAGAAGCCCCTGGCGCTCGGCGCCGACATCGTCGTCTATTCGGCCACCAAGCACATCGACGGCCAGGGCCGGGTGCTGGGCGGGGCGATCCTGGGCGCCGAGGCCCTGATGACCGAGGCCTATAAGGACATCCTGCGCCACACCGGTCCGGCGCTCTCGCCGTTCAACAGCTGGGTGCTGCTGAAGGGCCTGGAGACCCTGGACCTGCGGGTGCGCCGCCAGACCGACAACGCCGCCAAGGTGGCCGATGTGATCGCCGCCCACGCCAAGTCACGCCAGACCATCTATTGCGGCCGGCCCGATCACCCGCAGGCGGCGATCATCGCCAACCAGATGACCGGCGGCGGCAACGTGGTGGCCTTCGACCTGGGGTCGCGCGAGGCGGCCTGGAAGTTCCTGGACGCCCTGCAGATCGTCGACATCTCCAACAACCTGGGCGACGCCAAATCGATGGCCACCCATCCCTGCACCACCACCCACCGCTCCATGCCCGAGGCCGAGCGGCTGGAGATCGGCCTGACCGAGGGCTGGGTGCGGATGAGCGTCGGCCTGGAAGGCGCGGGCGACCTCAGCCGCGACGTCAGCCGGGCGCTGGACGCCGCCTGAAGCCTTCGCGCCGGGGCGGCGTTGTGCCAGGATGGAGGACATGATGCGGATGCGGACAGCAGTGCTGGGCGTGGCGATTTCGGCGGGCCTGGCCGGCGCGGGCCTTTGCGCGCCGAAGCCTGCGGCCAAGCCCGCCATCGTCGATCCGCCGCCGCCGGCCAGCCTGGACGTCGGCGACGTCGAGGCCTGGGCCTCGGCCTACATCGACCGCGACATGTGGACCCTGATCACCCATGACGTGGAAGGCGCGCGCTTCGTGCGCCCCGAAGGCGGCAAGGCCACGGCGCCCTTCACCATCGAGGCCGATATCCGCACCGAGCTGTTCCAGCCGGTGAAGATGGGACCCGGCTGGGCGCGCTCTGGCCTGGCGCACTGGTCGGTCGACTGCGCGGGCACGCGCTACTCGGTGCTCAGCATGACCATCTACAGCCACAACAACCTGCGCGGCGAACTGGCCAAGAAGCCCGCCGCTGACCCCGCCTGGATGACGCCCAACGAATTCCAGACCGCGACGATCAAGGTGATCTGCAAGGCCGTCCTCAGTGGCAAGCCCCTGGAGCCGGCGCTCGGCGCCGCCCCTGCCACGCCATCCTGACGGCCGCGGCAAACATGGTTTCCGCCCCGGTAACCTTTCGCTAGTCCCCGCGAACTAGGAGTGGAGCCGGACCCGCCACGTCGGCTCGTCTTGCGAGAGATCCCGGCATGGCTTCGTCTGCCCGTCACGCCCATTCCGAGCCCACACCGGCGATCGCCGAGACGGCGGAGGTCACCGACCTCGTCCGCCACGGCCTGCGGCGCTTCCAGGAAGGCAACTTCGAGCAGGCGGCGCGGATCTTCACCGCCCTGGTGGGCGGCGCGCCGCATCTGGCGCTGTCGTGGAACCACCACGCCATGGCCCTGATCAGCTTGGGACGGCAGGTGGAGGCAGAGCGCGCTCTGCGCCGGTCGGTAGCGATCGATCCCACTCAGCCGCAGGCCTGGAACAGCCTGGCCGGCACCCTGGCCCAGCTTGGCCGCTTCGAGGAAGCCGAGGCCGCCTGCCGCGCCGCGCGCGCGGTCGGCGGCGAGACCGGCTCAAGCTGGCAGATCATCGCCATGGCCCGCACCGCCCAGGACGATTTCCCCGCCGCCGCGGAGGCCTTCGCGCGCGCCATCGAGCTGGACGGGCCAAGCGCCAGCCTCTGCGCCAACCTGGGCGCGGCGCTTTTGAAATGCGGCCGCTTCGCCGAGGCCGACGCCGCGCTGGCCTCCGCCGCGGCCTTCGACGACGCGACGCCAGCGATCACGGAGGCCAAGCAACTCAGCGGACTGATGACCGCCGCCCTGGCCGGCGAACCGGACGCGGGGCCCCAGACGCCGGACGCGCATTTCAAGACCGCGCTTCTGCTGCTCGACGCCGGGGACGAACGGGCGGCGGCCGCGCGGATCGGCGAGGTCTGGGCGCACCTGCGGCCTGAGAATATCGAGGCGCAGCACCTGCGCGACGCCATGTCGGCGCGGGCCGTTGAGCGGCAGCCGGCGGCCCTGGTCGCCCAGCAGTTCGACGCCCTGGCCGAGTCCTTCGAAGAACATCTGGTGTCACGGCTCGGCTACGACGGCCCGGCGCAGCTTCGCATCCTGCTGGCGGCCTGCGGCGAGGCCGAGGCGTCGCTGGACGTCCTCGACCTCGGTTGCGGAACCGGGCTCTGCGCGGAGGCCCTGGCGCCCCACGCCCGCCGATTGACCGGCGTCGACCTGTCGGGCGCCATGCTGGCCAAGGCCCGCGCGCGCGGTCTCTACCAGAGCCTGGAACAGCGCGACCTGCTGGACGCGCTCGCCACGCCCGGCGCGCGCTGGGACATGATCGTCGCCTTCGACACCTTTCCCTATCTAGGCGCGCTGGACGAGACCTTCGCGGCGGCGGCGCAGGTCCTGCGGCCAGGCGGCTGGTTCGTCTTCTCCACCGAGCACGCCCAGGGCGACAGCTACCGGCTGCGCGGCAACGGCCGTTTCGCGCATGGCGCGGAATATGTGACCGCCCTGGCGGCCGGGCGTTTCGAGATCGTCCGCCGCCACACCGCGCCCCTGCGCCGCGAGGCCGGCCGCACGGTGGATGGCGGCTACTACCTGTTGCGGGCCCACGCCAAGGTCTAGGCCGCAGGCGCCGTTTCGAGCGCGGCCGGCTCCACGGCATAGGTCTTGGAGCAGTATTCGCAGGTGACGCGGATGCGTCCATCGTCCTCGACCATCTCGGCCCGCTCGGCGGCGTCGAAGGACTTCAGCACCGTCTCGATGCGCTCTTGGCTGCAGCGGCAGAAGGCCCGCAGCGGCTGCGAGCCGAACACGCGCACGCCGTCCTCATGGAACAGCCGGAACAGCAGGTGCTGAGACGACAGTTCCGGATCGGTCAGCTCGTCCTCGCCGACGGTCTCAAAGAAGGCCTGAGTGCGCACCCAGGCTTCGGTCGTCGACCCCCGCGCGTCGTCCTCGGCCACCGACTGGATCAGCATGCCGCCGGCCCGCCACAGCCCGTCGAACTGACCCACGGCCAGACGCACGCGGGTCGGCGTCTGCTCTGACTGGGCGAAGTACTGCTCGGCGCAGAGCGCCAGCGTCTCGCCCTCGATGGCCGTGACGCCCTGGTAGCGGTCCATGTCCGGGCCCTGGTCGACGGTCATCATGAAGTGGCCGGAGCCGAGCAGCGACCGGGCGCCCGGCCGGGCGAACCCACCGCTGACCGCCGCCACGGCTTCCGCGTCAAAGCCGCAATAGCCGCGCAAGCCCCCGGAGGTGTCGTAGTCGGCGACCACGAAGCGAACCGGCCCGTCGCCGCGCGCCTCGATGATCAGCCGCCCGTCGAACTTCAGGTTGGAGCCCACCAGGGCGGCCAGCGCGCAGGCCTCGCCCAGCAGGTTGGCGACAGCCTCCGGATAGGCATGCGCGCGCAGGATCTCGTCGATGGCCGGGCCCAGGCGCGCCAGGCGCCCGCGCACGGGCTCG
This sequence comes from Phenylobacterium sp., assembly GCF_004799395.1. Taxonomy (GTDB): domain Bacteria; phylum Pseudomonadota; class Alphaproteobacteria; order Caulobacterales; family Caulobacteraceae; genus Phenylobacterium. The sequence continues at coordinate 3,657 of NZ_SSMZ01000016.1, read as the reverse complement.
CCCTCGATCTGAAAGGCGGTGACGGCGTCGTCGGGAATGGGAGAGGAAGAAGGCATCGCGCCGATATAGGGCAGAACCGGCGGATTGCGAGCGCGGCGAAGCGCCCGATCGACCCGATGACGACATGCCGCCAATCCGTGTTAGGCAAGCTTCAGCATAGGCAGCCCTGTCCGAGGCAAGGCATGGAAGTTCATAAGCCGAAGCCGATCCACGGCTGGCGCGAGTTCGCTAAGGAAGTCGGGATCATCGTGCTGGGCGTGCTGATCGCGCTGGGCGCCGAGCAGACCGTCGAGATGCTGCATTGGCAGTCGGCAGTCGCCGCCGGACGCGAAGCCCTGTATCGCGAGATCGCCTTCGACGATGGCTACTTCCGCGACCGCGTGAGCCTCGCGCCCTGCATGGATCGGCGGATCGCGGCGGTGACGAATCTGCTGGACGCCGCGGCGGCCGGAAGACAGCCGAACGGCCTTGGCCCGCCCAGCTTCATCGGACCCGGCCGCCTTACGCTGCAGGCTCAGTGGAACGCCGAACAGGCGTCGCAGACCCTGACGCACTTCCCGCGGGCGGAACGCGCCAAGCTTGGCGTCTGGTACGATCAGTTCCAGTCGATGCGGGTCTGAATCGAGTCCGAAGAGCAGGCGTGGGCTCACCTGGGAACGCTGACATCCAAGGGTCCGCTCAACCCGCCGGACGTGGCCTAGCTGCGACAGGACCTGCAGACGGCGCGTTACCTGGAATACCGAGTGTCGCTGAACGCCCAGCGTGAGCTCGATCTCGGCCGCGAGCTCGGCGTGGCGCCCGACCCGCCACGCCAAACCTTCATCGACGACATCTGCAAGGCGCCACCCGGCCAGCCGTTGTCCGAGGCGTCCTAGGTCTGGCCGTCAGATCGCACCGAAGCACCAGGCGAGGATCGACTTCTGGGCGTGCAGACGGTTTTCGGCCTCGTCCCAGATCAGGCTCTTCGGCCCGTCGATCACCTCGTCGGTGACCTCCTCGCCGCGGTGGGCGGGCAGGCAGTGCAGGAAGACCGCGTCGCCCTTGGCCAGCTCCATCAGCTGCTCGTCCACCTGATAGGGCTCGAGCGCGTCGATCCGCTCGTCGTGGTCGGTGTCGCCCATGGAGACCCAGGTATCGGTGATCACCACGTCGGCGTCCCTGACCGCCTCACGCGGGTCGTCCGAGGCATGGACCTGGCCCTGCTCGGCCGCAGCGCGCGCCAGGTCATGCAGGTCGGGGTGATAGATGGCCGGCGAGGCGATATTCAGCCTGAAGCCCAGCTTGGGCGCGGCGTGGATGAAGCTGGCGCAGACATTGTTGCCGTCGCCGACGTAGGCCAGCGTCTTGCCCGCCACCGGGCCGCGATGCTCCTCGATGGTCAGGAGGTCAGCCATGATCTGGCAGGGGTGGCTCCTGTCCGACAGGCCGTTGATCACCGGCACGGTCGAGGCCAGGGCCAGGCGCTCGACGTCCTGGTGGTTGTTGGCGCGGATCATCACCGCATCGACCATGCGCGAGAGCACGCGCGCGGTGTCCTCGATGGGCTCGCCACGGCCGAGCTGCATATCGACGGCGTTGGAGATGATCGCCGAACCGCCGAGCTGGCGGATGGCCGCGTCGAATGAGAAGCGGGTGCGGGTCGAATTCTTTTCGAAGATCATCGCCAGCACGCGGCCCTCGCCCGCCGCGTCGGCGTCGGGCTTGCCCTTGGGCCAGCCGAGACGTGCAGCCTTGCGCGCCTTGGCGTCCTCCAGGATGGCGCGCAGGTCGGAGCCCTGCAGCTTCCAGAGGTCGAGGAAGTGCCTGGGCGGCTGGCTCACGCGGCCGCCTTGGCCTTGGCCCGTGCGGCTTCGCAGGCGCCTTCCAGCTTCTCGACCGCCTCGCTGGCCTCGGCCAGGGTGAGGTTGAGCGGCGGCAGCAGGCGAACGCAATTGTCGCCGCCGCCGGCGATCAGCAGATGCTGGTCGCGGGCGTGCTGCATGAACTCGCGGTTGGGCGTCTTCAGCTTCAGGCCGATCAGGAGTCCCTTGCCGCGGATCTCCTCGACCACGTCCGGATAGCGTTCGGTGAGCCCGCCGAGCTGCTGCTTGAAATAGCCAACCAGCTCGCGGACGTGCTCCATCAGCTCGGGCTTGGTCAGCTCGGCCACGGAAGCCTCGCCCACCGCCATGGCCAGCGGGTTGCCGCCGTAGGTCGAGCCGTGGGAGCCCACGGTCATGCCGCGTCCGGCTTCCGCCGTGGCCAGGCAGGCGCCGACCGGAAAGCCGCCGCCCAGCGCCTTGGCGACGGCCATGATGTCCGGCGCGGCGTCCTGCGCCCACTCATAGGCGAAGAGCTTGCCGGTGCGCCCCAGGCCGCACTGGATCTCGTCGTAGATCAGGAGCGTCCCGGTCTCGTCGCAGAGCTTGCGGATCGCGGTCAGGTCTTCGGTCGGCCAGGATCGCGCGCCGCCCTCGCCCTGCACGGGCTCCAGCAGGATCGCCGCCGTGGTCGGGCCGACCAGGGCCTTCAAGGCGTCCAGGTCGCCGAACTCCGCATGGATGAAGCCGGGAAGCGGCGGGCCGAAGCCTTCCAGATAGGCGGCGTTGCCTGAGGCGTTGATCGCTCCCAGCGTGCGGCCATGGAACGAGCCGTCGAAGCCGATGATGTCGATCCGCTCAGGCTGGCCCTTGGCCCAGTGATACTTGCGCGCCGTCTTGATGGCGCACTCGATGGCCTCAGACCCGGAGTTGGTGAAGAACACCATGTCGGCGAAAGTCGCGTCGGTGAGCGCCTTGGCGAGCTTCTCCTGGCCAGTGATCGTGAAGATGTTGGAGGTATGCCACAGCTTCTCGGCCTGAGCCTTCAGGGCCGCCACCAGGATCGGGTTGGCGTGGCCCAGCGCATTGACCGCGATGCCTGCCATGCAGTCGAGATAGGCGTCTCCGTCGGCGGTGTAGAGGCGCGCGCCCTCGCCTCGCTCGAACGCCAGCGGGGTGCGGCTGTAGACCGCCATGATGTGGTCGCTGGGAACGGGGGCGGTGGTCGACTCGGTCACCGGAGGAGCCCTCCTAAAACGGAAGCATCCCCGCCGCGTTGCGACGGGGACTGGAAGGCTTGGCGTTCTCGTCTTCAGAAGCCGCCATGTCAATGAAATCGCGTTCCCCTCCCGCTCGTGGGGAGGAAGCCTAGGTCTTGATCTTGTAGCCCGTCTTGAACATCCAGAAGCAGATGGCGCCGAACACGACGACGATGGCGGCGGTCATGCTGACCCCGACCGCGAGCGAGCCCTCGGCGCGACCGATGAAGCCGTAGCGGAAGCCGTCGATCATGTAGAAGATCGGGTTGAACTTGGAGAAGGTGCGGAAGGGCTCCGGCAGCTTCTCCACCAGGTAGAAGGTGCCCGATAGGAACGTCATCGGCATGATGACGAAGTTGGTCACCGCCGCCATGTGGTCGAACTTCTCGGCCCAGAGGCCGGCCATGATGCCCAGGAACCCCATGATCAGGGCCGCGCCCAGGCCGAAGTAGGCGATCGCCCAGGGTTGGGCCATCGGCGGATGCCCGAAGAACAGCACCGCCACGGCGCTGATGGCGCCGACGAAGAGGCCACGCGTGGCGGCGCCGGCCCCGAACCCGACCAGCAGCTCGATGGGCGACAGCGGCGGGGTGACGAAG
>NZ_SSMZ01000159.1 GCF_004799395.1 Phenylobacterium sp. | reverse complement strand
TCGTCCTCGCCGCCTTGATCACGCTCACCGTCGGATGCGCCGCGACGGCGCAGGAGCGCCGCTACGAGGTCGTTGTGAAGCCGATGTCGTCCGAGAGCGGCTTCGAGAAGGTGAAGGTGTCCAAGGCGGCGCTGGGCAGCACCCAGATCATGCTTTGGCGCAACGCCGCCATCAATCCGGACTGCACGGCGGTCGATGGCGTCACGCTCTCCATCCTGCGCCCGCCCGAGCACGGCAAGGCGACGGTGTCCGATGAGCCGCTCTATGCGGCCTACCCGCCGGCCAATCCGCGGTCGGCCTGCAACAACCGCAAGGTGCCCGGCCACCAGGCCTTCTATCAGGCGGACGCAGGCTTCACCGGCCACGACACGCTGGTGCTGCAGGGCTCCTCGCCCGAGGGCCGGGTGCGCCAGATCACGGTCGATATCCTGGTCCGCTAGGACCCCAGGCTCCTAGACCAGGCGCTTGCCCGCGTCGTCGATGATCGAGCCCAGGTCGCGGGCTTCCTCGGCCATGATCATCTCGTTGTGGGCCTTGCCGGAGGGGATCATCGGGAAGCAGTTCTCTTCCTTGGTCACCCGGCAGTCGAAGATCACCGGCTTATCCACCGCGATCATCTCGGCGATCAGCCCGTCGAGCTCGTCGGGGGTCTCGGCGCGGAAGCCGACGCCGCCGTAGGCCTCGGCCAGCTTCACGAAGTCCGGCAAGCTGGACGAATAGGAATGCGAATAGCGCTCGCCGTGCAGCAGCTGCTGCCATTGGCGCACCATCCCCATCCATTCGTTGTTCAAGATGAAGATCTTGATCGGCAGGCCGTACTGCACCGCCGTCGACATCTCCTGCATGGTCATCTGCACCGAGGCGTCGCCGGCGATGTCGATCACCAGACTGCCCGGGTGGGCCATCTGCACGCCGACTGCAGCCGGCAGGCCATAGCCCATGGTGCCCAGGCCGCCCGAGGTCATCCAGCGGTTCGGCTCCTCGAAGCGGTAGAACTGGGCGGCCCACATCTGGTGCTGGCCGACTTCGGTGGTGATGTAGGTGTCGCGGTCCTTGGTCGCCTCGTAGAGCCGTTGGACGGCGTACTGCGGCTTGATCAGCTTGGAATCGGGCGCGTAGCGGAAGCTGTCGCGGGCGCGCCAGATATCGATCTGCTTCCACCAGTCGGCCAGAGCGCGCTGATCCAACCCATAGCTCTTGGACTTCCAAATTTCGATCAGGTCGGCCAGGACCGAGCCCGCGTCGCCGACGATGCCGATGTCGGCGCGCACGTTCTTGCCGATCGAGGAGGCGTCGATGTCGATGTGGATCTTGCGCGAGCCCGGCGCGAAGGCGTCCAGGCGGCCGGTCACCCGGTCGTCGAAGCGCGCGCCGACCGCGATCATCACGTCGCAGTCGTGCATGGCGTTGTTGGCCTCGAAGGAGCCGTGCATGCCCAGCATGCCCAGCCACTGTGGACTGGCGGCAGGGAAGGCGCCCAGGCCCATCAGCGTCGAGGTCACCGGCGCGCCGGTCAGCTCGGCGAACTCGCGCAGCAGCCTGGAAGCTTCCGGGCCGGCGTTGATCACGCCGCCGCCGGTGTAGAGGATCGGCCGCCGCGCCTTGGCGATCATCGCCGCGGCCTCGGCGATGCGGCCGGGGTCGCCCTTGGTGCGGGGCGCGTAGTTGTGGACGTGCTTGACCTCGGCGGGTCCCTGATAGGCGCCCTTGGCGAACTGCACGTCCTTCGGAATGTCGATGACCACGGGACCCGGGCGGCCGGAAGTGGCGATATGGAAGGCCTCGTGCAGGATGCGCGGCAGGTCGGCCACGTCCTTCACCAGGTAGTTGTGCTTGGTGCAGGGCCGGGTGATGCCGATGGTGTCGCATTCCTGGAAGGCGTCGGTGCCGATCAGGTGGGTGGCGACCTGGCCGGTGATGACGATCAGGGGGATCGAGTCCATCAGGGCGTCGACGATGCCGGTCACCGCATTGGTGGCGCCGGGGCCGGAGGTGACCAGCACCACGCCGGGCTTGCCGGTGGACCGCGCATAGCCCTCCGCCGCATGGGTCGCGCCCTGCTCATGGCGCACCAGCACGTGCTGCAGGCGGGGTTCCGCGAAGAGCGCGTCATAGATCGGCAGCACCGCGCCGCCCGGGTAGCCGAAGAGCACCTCGACGCCCTGGTCGATGAGCGCGCGCACGACCATCTCGGCCCCGGACAGGGTGGTGGTTTCGGCTTCTATCGTCGGCGAATGGGCGGTCATGGCTCTGGCTCGGGTTTGGGCAATAAAAAAGGCCCGCTGGGGGCCTGGTGCAAGCGACCGTTGACGGACTGAGCTGATCTCAGACCGTGGCGGGCCGCCTTACGAGTACAAGAATGCTGCGCACGAGAATTTCCTAGAAGGAGTGGATCAGGCGTTTCGCATGCTGCGCCTAGGGCGTCAAGGCGGGGTTAAGGGCAATAAACTGCCTCCACTGGTCCTCGGCGTTAAGTTCCGTGAGCCGCGGCCAGTCCGCCATCTGGCCGCGCATCCAGGTGGTCTGGCGCTTGGCGTAGCGGCGGGTTTCCCGCTGGGCGGCGGCGATGGCGTCGGGGAGCGAGACCTCGCCGCGCAGGTGGGCGGCCAGTTCCCGGAAGCCAACCGCCTTCATCAGCGGCAGGGCCGGGTCGAGGTCGCGGGCGGCGAGCGCGGCGACCTCGTCCAGCACGCCCGTCTCCGCCATGGCCGCCAGGCGGGCGTCGCAGCGGGCGTAGAGCGCCTCGCGCGGCGGCTCCAGGGCGACGGCCGCCCAGGCGCCGGCGGGGAGGGCGAGCGCATTGTCGGCCTGCCAGTCGGAGAGCGGACGGCCCGTGGCGGCATAGACCTCCCAGGCCCGGCTCAGGCGCTGGCGGTCGTTGGCCGCGATGCGGGCCGCGGCGGCCGGATCGGGCTGGGCAAGGCGCGCGCGGAAGGCCTCCTGCCCCAGGGCGTCGTAATCGTCGGCGGTCTGGCGTCGGACCTCGGGGGGAATCTCGGGCGCCTCGGCCAGACCCTGGGTGAGGGCGCGGAAGTAGAGGCCGGTGCCGCCGACCACCACCGCCGGATGTTCCCGCGCGGCGATGTCGGCCAGCACCTCACGGGCCGCCCTCAGCCAGCGACCCGCCGACCAGCCCTCTGCGGCGTCGACGACGCCGAACAGGTGATGGGGGCTGCGGGCCTCCTCCTGCGGCGTGGGCCGGGCGGTGAGCGTCCGCAGGTCGGCGTAGAGCTGCATGGAGTCGGCGTTGACGATCTCGCCGCCCACGGCCTCGGCGAGGCGCAGGGTGAGCGCGGACTTGCCGCTTGCGGTGGGACCGGCGATCAGCCAGATGCGGGGCTCCATGGATCTGGTTCTTACCGTTGTTGCGCCGCCCAACGCAGGCGCTTTCTCGCTGGCCCTTCGCGAGGTGTTCGCCGGCGTGGGCGCCAAGGGGATCTCATCGCGCAAGCTGGACGCCGGCGAGAGCGCCGCCACGGACGTCTTCGTCGAGGGGCCGGACCTTGCCGCCCTGCGTGCGGCGCTCGAGGCGCCCATGGCGGGCCAGGCCCTCGACTGGTGCGTGCAACCGCTCGCGGGCCGGCGCAAACGCCTGCTGGTGGCCGACATGGATTCCACCATCATCAACGTCGAATGCCTGGACGAGATCGCGGATTTCGCCGGCCTGAAGGCGGAGATTTCGGCGATCACCGAGCGGGCCATGCGCGGCGAACTGGCGTTCGAAGGCGCACTGCGGGAGCGGGTGGCGATGCTGAAAGGCCTGCCCGTGACCGCCTTGCAAGCCGCCTATGACGAGCGGGTGCGGCTGAACCCCGGCGCGCGGACGATGGTCCGGACCATGGCCGCCAATGGCGCGCGCTGCGTGCTGGTCAGCGGTGGCTTTTCCTTCTTCACCAGCCGCGTGGCGCAGGCGGCGCTCTTCCACGCCCACCGGGCCAACACGCTGCTGGAGGCCGATGGCGCGCTCACCGGTTTCGTCGGTGAGCCGATCCTTGGCCGTGAGGCCAAGCTGGCGGCGCTTGAGCAGGAGGCCAAGGCCGGCGCCATTCCGCTGAGCGAGACCCTGGCGCTGGGCGACGGCGCCAACGACCTGGCGATGATCGAGGCCGCCGGCCTGGGCGTCGCCTATCGCGCCAAGCCCATCGTGGCGGCCCAGGCCGACGCGCGGATCGAACACACGGACCTGACGACCCTGCTCTATTTCCAGGGCTATTCGGAGGACGCCTTCGTTACAGACTGAAGGCCGGCTTGATTTGGCGCGGACCGCCGACTCCGCTTAGTGCGCCCCATGAATTTGCCGCGCGCCGTCAAAGCCGTCGTCTTCGACATGGACGGCCTCCTCATCGACACCGAGACGGTGATCTTCCGCGCCATGGAGCGGGCCACCGCCGCGATCGGCCGCGAGATGCCGTTCGCGGTCTTCCAGCGCATGGTGGGCCTGCAGGACGCGGACTCCGACCGCATCGTGATGGACCACTTCGGCGAGGGCTTCGACCTGGCGGCCTGGTCGCAGGGGGTCAGTGCGCACGCCCTGGAAGAGATGGAGGCGGGCGTGGCGCTCAAGGCGGGCGTGGAGGAGATCCTCGACTACCTCTCGGCGCAAGAGATCCCCTGCGCGATCGCCACCTCCTCCAGCCGCCGCGCCGTCGACCGCAGCCTGGGCCGCCGCGGCCTCGACACCCGCTTCGCCGCGATCATCACCCGCGAACTGCAGACCCGCGGCAAGCCGCACCCGGAGCCCTATCTGAAGGCCGCCGAGGCGCTGGGCGTCGATCCCGCCGACTGCCTGGCCCTTGAGGACAGCCACAACGGCGTCCGCTCGGCCTCGTCGGCCGGAATGATGACCATCATGGTCCCCGACATGCTCGACCCTACCGAGGAGATGCGAACCCTTACCGTCCGCATCGCCCGCGACCTGCACGAGGTGCGCGAACTGCTCGAAGCTCAGCGGTCGGCCTAGTCAGCGCAGGTCGATCCAGTAGCGGCGGCCGACGTCGCCCTCGATCCAGGGGTGCGGGATCTCGTCGCGGAACACCCCGCCATTCTTCTCGATCACCCGCGCGGACGCGGGATTGTTCAGGTTGACCGTGAGCGTCACCCGCTCCAACGGCAGGTTCTCGCGCACGTGGTCGAGCATGCCGGCCAGCATCGCCGTAGCGTGGCCCTGGCCGCGGGCGGCGGGACGCACCGCATAGCCGATATGACCGCCCCAGGACTCCAGGATGTCGTTCAGCCGGTGGCGAACGCTGACCGAGCCCAGGAACGCGTCGCCCTCGATCCACCAGAACTCTGTCTCAGGCACGCGCTCGCCGAGGCTGGCGTCGGGCAGGACGATGGTGGTCGGCGGATCCCTGACCATGCGGATGAACCACGCCGGCTCGCGGGCGATCTGGGCGATCATCTGCGGGGTTTCTGGCCGCAAGCTGTCGCGGGAATAGCCCTCGTGAAGGGCGTCCACGTAACTGGCCATATAGGCCATGTCCGGTCGGACGAGGGCCGGCATCAGCGTTTCGGGGCTGCGCCGCCGGCGTTCGGGCCCTGCTGCATCTCGCGCAGGATGTCGGTGTCTTCCGGGGACAGGATCATGGTGGTGTCACCCTGGCCCAGGCCGGCTTCATAGACCTGCATTCGCCGGTAGAACTTCGCGAAGCTGGGATCCTTGCCGAAGCTGTCGGCGAAGATGCGGGTGCGCTGCGCATCGCCCTGACCGCGGGTGGTCTCGCCGATCTGCTGGGCGTCGGCCAGCGTGATCGCCACCTGCTTGTCGGCGGTGGCGATGATCTCGCGCTTCTGCTGTTCGCCCTGGGCGCGGAACTGGGCCGCGAGCTGCTGGCGCTGCGACTGCATGCGCCGATAAACGTTGGCGCGGTTGGCCTCGGGCAGGTCGGCCCGCTTGATGCGTAGGTCGATGATCTCGATGCCGAGACGGGACTCCTTCGCCCGGCGCGCGACGTCCAGCTTGGACTGCTGCATCAACTGATCCCGGCGGGCGGAGATGATGTCCGTCTGGGTGGTCGAGCCCAGCACCTGCCGCAGCGACGAATTCACCAGCCGCTCCAGGCGGTCCTGGGCGATCTGCTCATTGCGCAGGGTTCGATAGTACTGCAGCGGGTCAGAGATGCGGTAGCGCAGGAAGGCGTCGACCACGAGCCGCTGCTGGTCGGCGTCGATGATCTCTTCCTGGTCGGCTTCCAGCGCCTGGTTGCGGCGGTCGAATTTGATGACGTTCTCGACGAACGGCTGCTTGACGTTGAGGCCGGCGCCGGACTGGCCGGGGGCGTGGATCACCCGCACCGGCTCGCCGAACCGCAGGACGACGGCTTCTTCCCGCTGATCGACGACGAACAGCGTGTTGGCCAGCACGATCACGGCCACGAAGCCCAGGATCAGCCAGAAGATCAGCGGGGTGGAGCGGCTCATTGGTCGCCCCCGGGCGGCGGCTGCTGTTGCGGCTGCGGTTGCGGCACGGGCGCGATCTGCACCGGCGCCTGCTGCTGGATCGCATTGGCGCCCCCGCGCGGTCGGAAGACATCCGACGGCAGGATCACCGGGGCCGTGACGCCCTTGCCGGAGATGATCACCTTGTTGGAGTTGGCCAGCACGCGTTCCATGGTCTCGGCGTAGAGCCGGTCGCGCGTCGCCTGCGGCGCGCGCTTGTATTCGTTGTAGATCGAGTTGAAGCGGGCCGCGTCGCCGGTGGCGGTGCGCACGGACTGCTCGCGATAGCCCTGCGCCGATTGGACAATCTTGGCCGCATCGCCCTTGGCCTCGTTGACCACGCGGTTGCGGTAGGTCTCGCCCTCGTTGACCGCGGTCGAGGCGTCCTGCTGGGCGTTGCTCACGTCGCGGAAGGCGGCGATCACTTCCTGCGGCGGGTTCACCGAGCGGATCTGCACCTCGACGACCCGGACGCCGGCGCCCCAGCTGTCGAGGGTCTTCTGCATCAGGTCGGCGGTCTCCAGCTGCACCTGGCCGCGACCGTTGGTGAAGATCGAGTCCAGCAGGGTCTTGCCGATCACCTCGCGCATGGCGCTCTCGGCGACGGCCTTCACGGCCTCTTCCGGATTGCGGGTCGCGAAGACGTAGCGGGCGGCGTCGGAGACGCGCCAGGTGACGCTGAAATTCAGGTCGACAATGTTCTGGTCGCTGGTCAGCATCAGGCTTTCCTGCGGGACGTCGCTGTCGGCGGTGCCGCCGCCGCCGATGTCGATCCGCTGCAGGCTGGTCACCGGCACCTTCTCCACCTCTTCGATCGGGTAGGGCAGGTGGTAGCGCAGGCCTGGCGCCTCTGAGCGGGAATAGGCGCCGAAGGTGGTGACCACGGCCTGCTCGTTCGGCCCGACCTGATAGAGGCCCGAGAGCGCCCAGAGCGCGAAGGCGGCCCCGGCGATGACCGCGATGACGCCCGGCTGCACGCCGCGGCCGCCGCCGCCGAACAGGCCCTGCAGCCGCTCGCGCAGGCGGTCCATGCCGGCGTTCAGGTCCGGGCCGCCGGGGCGGCCGGGGCCGCGTCCGCCGCCGGGCCGGCGCGAGGGCGAATCCTTGCGCTCACCGTCATCGCCCGAGGGCGGGGAGCCCCAGGGGCCGGGATTGGCGTTGTCGTTCCAGGGCATCTGCCGGGTCGGTCTTTGCTTTACGCTTTGGGCTTTGTTGTGGTCGATCCAGGCGCTGCGCCCCATATACAGCGACGCAGTCCGATGGATATGAGACCCAGCCTCCGTCAAAGCAAGCTTAAGGCGTCATGAGCGAAGAGACCGCCCCCGATCGAGCCGCGATCCTGACCGCCCTGGACGCGGTCAAGGACCCCAAGTCAGGCCAGGGCCTCACCACGGCGGGGCTGGTCCGCGGCCTGACCATCCGCGGCGACAAGGTGGTCTTCATGATGGAGATCCCGGCCGCCGACGCCGAGCTCTACGCCCCGGTCCGTGACGCGGCCGAGCGGGTCCTGGCCGCCGCGCCGGGCGTAGGATCGGCCCAGGTGGTGCTGACCGCCGAGAGCGCGGGGCCGCAACTCGCCGTCTCGCCCCGCCGCCGACCGACCGCGCGCGTACAGGAAGACCCGCAGGCCAAGCTCTCACCCATGGGCGAGGCCGAGCGCCCGCCGTTCGTCGGCAAGGTGATCGCCATCGCCAGCGGCAAGGGCGGGGTGGGCAAGTCGACGGTCTCGGTGAACCTGGCGGCGGCGTTTGCGCGGCTGGGCCTGAAGGCCGGCCTGCTGGACGCCGACATCTATGGCCCGTCCGCCCCGCACATGATGGGCATCAAGCACGAGGAGCCGACCTTCGACGAGGACAAGCGGCTGATCCCGCTGATGGCCTGGGGCGTGAAGGTGATGTCCATCGGCTTCATCGTCGAGGACGGGACAGCCAACATCTGGCGCGGGCCGATGGCGTCCTCGGCGCTGCGCACGCTGATGAACAGCGTCTGGGGCACCGAAGAGGACCCGCTGGACGTGCTGGTCATCGACCTGCCGCCGGGCACCGGCGACATCCAGCTCACCCTGGTCCAGAAGCTGCAGCTCGACGGGGTGGTGATCGTCTCGACGCCACAGGAGATCGCTCTGATCGACGCGCGGCGCGCGGCCACCATGTTCCGCAAGACCGGCGCCTCGATCCTGGGCGTGGTGGAGAACATGGCCTGGTTCCCCGATCCGGCCACCGGCGCGCGCATCCACATCTTCGGCGAAGGCGGCGCAGCGCGCGAAGCCCAGGCGCTGGGCGTGCCCCTGCTGGGGCAGGCGCCCCTCGACATGGCGCTGCGTCAGGCCTGCGACGACGGCGAGCCGCTCGTGGCGACCAAGCCGGACAGCCCCGCGGCGCATGTGTTCATGGATATCGCGCGCCGGCTGCTTTGATCTATTCGGCGGCCGCCGGTCTCTCTCCGACGGCGCCGCCCAGGGTGTCGATGGCGCTTTCCACGCCGACTTCGGCCGCGGCCAGCGCATCCAGCTGAGCGCGGATTTCGCCCTGCCGCTGCGCGGTCAGCGAGTAGCCGAAGAACATGGCGCCGCCGATCAGCGCCAGCACGATGGGCGCGAAGAGGTAGCACATCTCCAGGCCCCAGATGGCGTGGGGCGTGTTCACCGCCCCGTCCTTGGGGTTGAAGCCCACGTAGGCCAGGATCGGATAGACGATCGAGATGGTGATCGAGGTGCCGAACTTCTGGGTCATGGTGACGAGCGCGAAAAGCACGCCGGAACGTTCCTGGCCGGTCTCGAGGCGGAGCTGATCGGCGACATCGGCCACCATGGCGCGGACCAGGAGGATGAAGGCGCTGGCGCAGAATCCGACCGAGGCCATGCCGACCGCGGTCAGTGCGAACTGCCCGGCTGGCAGGGCCATCAGGATTGTCTGGGTGATGGCGTAGGCGACGCAGGCGACCTGCACGGCGCGATGCTTGCCGATCTTCTGCGCGACCCAACCCCAGAACGGCGCGCCGATGACCCCGGCGGCGGTGTAGGGGATCAGCAGCATCGGCACTTCGTGCAGCGAGAACCTCTTCGCCTCATGGAAGAAGAAGATGTAGATCGGCGCCGTCGTGGCGGGGCCCAGCGTCAGGAAGAGGTCCGCCAGCACCAGCCGCAGCATCGACGGCGTGGTGACCACCGCCGCATAGTCCTTCACCGTCAGGCGCTCTTTCTTGGCGGTGGGAGCGTCTCGCTCCGGCGCCAGCAGGAGCGCCAGCGGGACGACGATCACCGCGGCCCCGATAATGATCCAGCCGATGGTCGGGATGCTGGCCGCCTTCGCCGGGTTGATCTTGTCGTTGGTGATCCACGGCAGCAGGTTGATCGTTACGCTGCCGGCGAAGCCCAGACCCATCATCCAGCCGAAGATGCGCGAGCGTTCGTCGTAGTCGCCACTGATCGTGCCCGCCCAAGCCGAATGGCCCAGCACCAGAAGTGAGTAGGCCACGTAGAGCAGCGTGTACCAGGCCAGCAGGTAGGGGATGCCTGCGTCGAGCGGCGGATTGAACACCTTGTAGACCGCCAACACCGTCACCGGCAGGCCGAGGAGATACCAGGGCCGGTAACGGCCGAACGGCGTCTTGGTCTTGTCCATCAAGATGCCGAGCAGGATGTCGAGCCCGAGGTCCGACAGACGAATGGCGGCGATGGTCGCGCCCAGGGTCAGCAGGCTGATGCCGAGGTGCGAGGCGTAGAACTTGGGCAGGTAGACGCCCATGATGCCGAGCAGGAGATAGGCCGGGATGCTGCCGGCGGAAAAGGCGAAGAGCCGCGGAAATGATAGCCGGCCCGCAGGGGCCGCGGAGCTTAAGGTCACTGGGCGTCTCCCAATATCACTAGGTCACCCTCTGATGGGGTTCTTATCTAGGCAGGAGAGCTTGCAGATCTCCCCTGCGCAAGCGCTTTCCGTCACGGCAGGCGGTCACGGACCGGTGACGAGGGTCTCACCGGGCGATGGCGCGAGCCCCTCGATGACCGGGCTCTCAGCGTAGAGGGCGTCGCGCTCGTCGAGCTGGCGGCGGATGTCGGCGTGGCGTTCGGCCGACAGCTTGTAGCCGAGGAAGCAGGCCCCTCCGAGCATCACGAAGACAATGGGGCCGATCGCGTAGGCCAGCTCCAGGCCGCGGATCTGGGCAGGCCCGTTGATCGCGTGCTCGGCGGGATTGTAGCCCACCAGACCCAGCACCCAGAAGGTCAGGGCGACGGCGAAGGCGCCGGCCGCCTTGGTCGTGCCGCTGGTCATTGCGTAGAGCAGGCCGATCTGCTGCTGGCCCTTTTCCAGCCGGATCTCATCACCGATGTCGGCGGTGAGAGAGCGGATCATCACGACGCTTCCAGCGGCCAGGGCCCCGGCGAGGAACATCGGTGGCGCGGCGATGGCGAAGTTCGCTTTTGGCGACACGAAGATCACGATCAGCATCAGCGAGTAGCCGACGGCGGTGACCGCAAGCGCGCGCTGCTTGTTGATGCGGTTGGCGAGCCAGGCGGTGGCCGGCGCGCCGAACAGCCCGGCGGCGATATAGATCACCAGCAGGCCATTCGCCGCGGAGACCGAGAAGCCACGGCTGTCGGTGAAGAAGAACAGGTAGAGCGCGCTCATCCACGCCGGGCCCATGATGATGAAGAAGTCGGCGGCGATCAGGCGAAGGACGTTGGGGCGCGCGAGCAGGCCGGCGTAGTCCGACAGCCGCACCCGGCTGGCCTGGACCTTTGTTAGCGGTTCCGGAGTGCGCAGCGTGACCAGCGCGATGGTGATCGGGGCCATGATCACCAGGAACCAGCCCACCGCCTGGATGCCCTGGGCGTCGGTGCCATGCTCCAACTTGGCGACCAGGATCGGGATCACCAGGATCGCCACGGCGCCGAGGGTGCCCAGGCCCTGCATCGCCCCGAAGATGCGCGAGCGCTGGGTGTAGCTGGCGGCGAGCGTCGCCGCCCAGGCGTTGGCCGCCAGCAACAGCAGCGACATGCCCAGATACATGATCAGCAGCCACAGCAGCAGATAGCCGCGCGAGGCCCCGACGGGCGCCTCGTACATCATGTAGATGGCCAGCATCAGCACCGGCGCGCCCAACATCATCCAGGGCCGGTAGCGGCCGAGCGGCGTGCGCGTGCGGTCCATGATCAGGCCCAGGAACGGATCCAGCGGGATGTCGATCAGGCGGATCAGGCCGAACACCCCGCCCACCGCCAGGCCCAGGCCGATGTGGCGGGCGAAGTAGTTCGGCACCTGCACGGCGACGGAGGTATTGAGCGCGGCGAACGGCAGATAGCAGCAGGCGAAGGTGAGGGTCGCCGAAAGCGACAGCGGCCCTGCCGGGGCGCCCTTGGCCTTTGACAACATGCAGCTCCTCACCATGCCACGCCTCTGGCGGGCGCGGTCAGGGGGCAAGGTTACGCGCGTCCACCTGCGGGCGCGCAAGTGGATTCGGCGTAATGTGGATCACTGAACGCCCCGTCGCGCCGGGGCGCGCGTCGTCAGCCGCCCTGCATCTTCCGGAAGACCTTGGCGGTCTGCTCGCCGCCGGCGTTGTAGGGCTGCTCGCCCTTCGGATCGACGATCTTGGACCAGCTGTCGCGGACCTCTTCCACCGACAGGCCCTTTTCGCCCAGGTAGACGCCTTCGGTCTCGACGAGGTGGGACATGGCGAAGGCGCCGGCGCCTGCGGTCAGGATCACGCCGCTCGGCGCCTCTTCCGAGCAGAGGAACACCACGCCCGGGGTCACATATTCAGGCTTCAGGTGGGCCAGGATTTCCGGCGGCATCAGGTTCTCGGTCATCCGCGTGGCGGCCACCGGAGCGATCGCGTTGACGTGGATGTTGTTCTTCTGGCCCTCGAGCTTCAGCGTGTTCATGAAGCCGATGATGCCGAGCTTGGCCGCGCCGTAGTTCGACTGGCCGAAATTGCCGTAGAGCCCGCTCGACGAGGTGGTGACCACGATGCGCCCGTAGTTCTGGGTGCGCATGATCTCCCAGACCGCCTTGGCGGGCTTCACCGTGCCCATCAGGTGCACGCCGAGGACGAACTCGAAGTCGGCGATCTCCATCTTGGAGAAGGTCTTGTCGCGCAGCACGCCGGCGTTGGCGACCAGGATGTCGATGCGGCCCCAGGCGTCCATGGCGTGCTTGACCATCAGGGTGACGCCGGCGTCGTCGGTGACCGACGAGCCGTTGGCGATCGCTTCGCCGCCGAAGGCCTTGATCTCCTCCACCACCGCGTTGGCGGCGTCC
>NZ_SSMZ01000158.1 GCF_004799395.1 Phenylobacterium sp. | reverse complement strand
GATGACGGCGCGTGCCACGGCGGAGACGGGGCCGCCGCCGCGGCGTTCAACGTCGGCCTTCAGCTCGCGCCAGTGGGCGAAGCCGTACTCGCGGGCGATCTGGTGCTGGGCCTCGGCGAGCTTGGCGGTCGGGGTGACGGCGCGCAACCGGTCCAGCCGTTGCTTGGCTTCGTTCTTCAGGTGCTCGAGGCTGGGTTTCGCCGGCAATGCACGCGCGGCGATCGTCCCGGTTCCGGGATTTTGCATCATAGGCCTTCCTTCCGATGTGGCCCGGTGTCCGCACGACGGGCAGGAAGTCAGGGATGATAGAGATCGAGACGTCGAGCGGGCTGGGCCCTTTACGCGGACAGTCGGCCTCCCGAAGGCCAAGTCCAGCATAGCCGCGCTTCGCGCCTCCCGGCAAGGTCGGCTACTTCGCCGCGTCCCAGGCCTTCACGGCCACGGCCACGGCGGCGGTTTCGATCTTGTCCTCGAGCGGGGTCCACTGGTCGGTGTGCGGGTGGGCGTCGAAGCGCATGTAGGGGGAGGCGGTCTTGGCGACCGGCGCCCAGACGGGTGCGCCCTGGCCGTTCGGATCGCCGGTCTTGGCGAAGCGGGTCCAATAGTCGCCCATCGCTTGCGAGACGCGGGCGTCCTCGTCGTCCCAGACCTCCTTGTCGATGCGCGTGCCGAACAGGTAGCTGAGCTCTCCGCCGTGGTCGGTTCCCCTGGCCTTGGCCCGGTCGGAGCCGGCGACCTGGTCGAAGTAGTAGGACCAGGCGGGCAGGCCGAGGGCGGCGTTCTTCTGGGCCAGGTAGCGGGAGGGCTGGGTCGACAGGCTTTCGGTGATCAGGTCGGATTCCGGGCCCGCCTTGGTCGGATGAGCCCGCGAGGCCTCCAGGAGTTCAGGATAGGCTGCGCCGAGACCGGCCTTGGCGACGGCGACGTTCTCACCGACCAGGCTGGCCTCGTGGGAGTTGCCGCCGATCATCAGGCCGACCCTCAGTTGCTCACCCTTGCGGTAGGTGTCGCCTGGGCTGCGCAGCATCATGACCCCGTCGACCATGGGGCCGGCCGGGCCGGACTTCAGGACATCGGCCAGCGGGATGGCGCGCAGCTGGGCGGGCGTGGCGTCGGCCGCGCCGACGCCCTTGGCCCAGCTGGCGCCGAAGGCCTCGGCGGTGAGCGGGCCGCCGCGGATCGCCGTCGCCGCGGCCGTGCCGCCGCCGGATTCGGAGATGGCGCGCACGAAGAGGCCCTTGGCCGCCTGGGTTGTGGTCAGCATCTGTACCGCCACGGCGCCGGCGCTTTCGCCAAAGACGGTGACCTTCTTCGGATCGCCGCCGAAGGCTGCGATGTTCTTCTGCACCCACTGCAGGGCGGCGATCTGGTCCATCAGGCCGTAGTTGCCGAGCCGGCCGCCGTCGGCGTTCTCGGCGGTGAGCGCCGGGTGGGCGAAATAGCCCAGCCGGCCCAGGCGGTAGTTGATGGTCACCACCACAACGCCGCGCCTGGCGAGCGCCGAGCCGTCATAGAGCGGCACGCCGCCGGAGCCGCGGATGAAGGAGCCGCCGTGGATGAACACCATCACTGCGTCGCCGGCTTTTGGCGTCTTGGCTGGCGCGAAGACGTTGAGGAACAGGCAGTCCTCGCTCTGCGGGCCCACCTGTGCCCAGGGATCGTCGCTGAGGTGCGGCTGCGGGCAGGCCGCGCCGTTGGCGGTGGCCGGACGCACGCCCGTCCAGGGCTTTACCGGCTGCGGCGCGCGCCAGCGAAGCGGACCCGAAGGACCGGCCGCGTAGGGAATGCCGCGGAACACGGCCACCTCGCCCTGAGCGGCGCCCTCGACCACGCCCGCGTCGAGCTTGGCGGTCGGGGCGGCCCAGGCCGGGGTCGAGAGCGCGCTGGCCGCCAGGGCCGCCGCGATCGTCAGCTTGAACATCTTCACCAGGCATTCCCCGATCTGATCGTTTGAGCGCCTGGATAACACGTTGTCGGCGTTCGCAGGCCCCGCGTCAGGTCGGCGGGCTGGCGGCCGGGCCGCGAGGTCCTCGCAGCAGCCAGCCGAAGGCGGCCACGGCCGCCAGCGCGCCGAGGATCTGGCCGGCGATGAAGGCCGGCGCTGAGGCGGGCGCGATGCCCGCGAAGGTGTCGGAGAAGCTGCGCGCCAGCGTCACCGCGGGATTGGCGAACGAGGTCGAGGCCGTGAACCAGTAGGCGGCGGTGATGTAGAGGCCGACCGCCATGGGCGTGGCCTGCGGGCGAAACCGCAGAGTTCCGAGGATCGTCGCCAGCAGGCCAAAGGTCGCGACGAATTCCGACCAGGCCTGCGCCGGGCCGTCGCGGAACTTGGCGGAGACCTGCAGGATCGGCTCGGCGAACATGGCGTGAGCGGCGAAGACCCCGAGCATCGCGCCGGTGAGCTGGGCCGCGACATAGGCCAGCGCCAGGCGCGCCGGCAACTCGCGGCGCAGTGCGAAGGCCAGGGTCACGGCGGGATTGAAGTGAGCCCCGGAAATCGGGCCGAAAATGGTGATCAGCACGACGAGCCCCGCGCCCGTGGCCAGAGTGTTGCCGAGCAGCGCGATGGCCTGGTTCCCGCCGGCCAAGCGTTCTCCCATGATCCCGGAGCCGATGACGATGGCCAAAAGCAGGGCTGTGCCGAGCGCCTCCGCCGTGAGCCGGCGGCCGACGCTGAAAGCTTCGAGCGGCGGCTCCAGGCTGGCGTCGCCGGGCGCCGTCATTCGACGGGCTGATCGGTCGGCGCGCTGATCTCGCTCAGGCGGGTCTGCAGCGAAGCGCGGTCAAGCGAGGCGTGGGGCAACTCGACGAACAGGCCGATGCGCTTGCGCAGCTGCCGGGACGTCTCGGCGAAGGCCAGGGCGATCTCCGTCGACGAGCCCTCGACGGTGGCAGGGTCGGGCACGCCCCAATGGGCGGTGATGGGCTGGCCGGGCCAGATCGGGCAGACCTCGCCCGCGGCGTTGTCGCAGACCGTGAACACGAAATCGAGCGGCGGCGCGCCCGGCGCGGCGAACTCGTCCCAGGACTTGGAGCGGAAGTCCGCGGCGTCGAAGCCGAGGCTTTCCACGATCGGCAGGGCGTACGGATTGACCTCGCCCCTGGGAAAGGAACCGGCGGAATAGGCCTTGAACCGGCCCCGACCGAGGCGGTTCAGCAGGGCCTCGGCGATGATCGAGCGGGCTGAATTGCCGGTGCAGAGGAAGAGGGCGTTGTAGACGTGGCTCACAGCGCAGGCTCCGCTAGCAGGATGAGGCTTCGGCGACGCAGCTGCGGCTGGCGATCTCGGCGAGCGGCGCGCAAATCTCTGGCTTTCCGGCGCAGCAGTCCTCCACCAGGAAGGCAAGCAGCTCGCGCATCCGGTCGTAGCCCACGGCGTAGATGATCGAGCGGCCGTCTCGCCTGGAGGTGACAAGCCCCGCCGCGGCCAGGATGCTGAGGTTGGTGGAAAGCGTGTTGGAGAGACTGCCCGTGGCGCGCGCGATTTCGCCCGCGGCCAGGCCATCCGCGCCGGCTCGGACCAGCAGGCGGAATACCTCCAGCCGCCCGGCATGGGCGAGGGCGGAGAGCGCGGTGGTCGCGTCGTGGGTTTCCGTCGCCCGGCTCATGAGCAGGCGGAGGCGGCGGGCTTGGCGCTCCCGCAGCAGGCTTCAGCGGCAGGCGCCGGCGCCGCCATGGCCGCCCGGGCCCCGTCCTCGCCGTAGGTGGTGGCTTCGCCGAAGGTGAAGAAGGTCTCCCAGCGCACCCCCGCGGGGTCGTTCACCCAGCTCTTGTCCGAACGGGCATAGCAGCAGGTCGCCGCGGTTTCGTCGAAGGTCGTTTCGCCGGCGGCCCGGAGCCGGGCGGCCAGGACCCCTAGCTCTTCAGCGGTGTCGGTCTGGATGCCGACGTGATCGATGCCCTGGGCTCCGCCGCGCTGGGAGATCGCCAGGTTCACGCGAGGGTCTTCGAGCATCCACTTGGCGTAATCGTCCTTGACCACGGTGGGCGGGGCGCCGAACAGCGCCTCGTAGAACTGGATGGACTGGGCGAGATCGGGCACGCTCACGTGCAGGTGCAGGCGCTTCATGTCGGGCTCTCCTAAGGATGTACCTGTTCGATACTTCTGGAACTATAGAAGAGTCAAGCGATGAACTCGATCTCAGATGCGACTCGTCCTGACACCCTCAAGGCGAGGCCCGCCAAGCGCGCGGATGCTCCGGCCATCACCGAGATCTACAATCAGGGGATCGAGGACCGCATCGCGACCTTCGAGACCGAGCCGCGGTCGCCGGCCGATATCGCGGCGTGGTTCGAGGACGCGCTGGCGTTCGTCTCGGTGGTCGATCCGGCCGGCCACGTGGTCGGCTATGCGGTCGCCCATCCCTATGCTGACCGCTGCTGCTATCGCGGGATCGGTGAGTTCTCGGTCTACGTGCGCCGCGCGCACCGCGGACGTGGCGCCGGGCAGGTCGCGATGGCGGCGCTCGTGGAAGCCGCACGCGACAGGGGCCTCTGGAAACTGATGTCGCGCATCTTCCCGGAGAACCGCGCCAGTCTTGGCCTGATGGCCCGCATGGGCTTCAAGGCCATCGGCGTCCACGAGAAGCACGGAAAGCTCGATGGCGTCTGGCGCGACTGCGTGATTGTCGAGCGGATGATCCCGGAGAACATCGACTAGCGCGCGTGCCGCTATCGCGGGTCAGGAACTTCTGAGGCCCCTGTCGCTAGATGGGCAGGCTGTTCGCGTCCGGCTGAGGGCGCCCCAGGGGAAGTGTCAGGGCAATGTCGCGGTGGCGCTCCAGGACCGGGCGGGCGTCATCCCAGACTGCGACGTAGGTGCAGGTCGGATGATCGGCGAGCATCTGGAGCGCGCGGGCCGGGGCCTCGGCGTCGGAGCCGAGGTCGAAAGCCTCGAACGAGCTGGCGCCGCCACCCAGATTGCAAAGGTAGAAGGTGTAGATCGCCATTTCGCGATTCCCTCCTCGCGACATCGAGCGGGAGCGGGAGGCTGTCTCAGCCAGGTCTCTCGGCCGCCGGCGCCCAAAGGCCTCTGCCAGCGATGCCACACCATAACACGTTATGTCGGCTAACTAACTTACATAGTCGCTATGGTCGCACACGACTGCGTGCGAGCGACAAATGTCTCCCCGTCGCTCAGGCTTGCCGGCGTTCCACCGCACGCGGGCGCACGCCGGTTTCGCCGGGCTCGCGCCGATACCAGTCGTTGGGGATCGCCGCCTCCAGCGCATCGTCGACCGTGATGATGCCGAGCACGCGCCCCGAGGGATCGAGCACCGGCAGGGTCAGGAGGTTGAAATCGGCCATCCGGGTGGTGACGGCGATGATGTCGTCCTCGGGCCGGGCGACGACCGGGTCCGCGTCGACCGCGTCGCGCAGCAGGGTGGCCGGCGCGAGCTGGAGGGCGCGGACCAGGCTCAGCGTCCCGCCGAGCGTGCCGTCTTCGCGCAAGCTGTGGATCGTGGTCAGGGCCTCGGGCTGCTGGGTCGTGGCCGTGCGCAGCATGTTCAGCGCGTCGGCGATGCTGCGCTCTTCGGGGAGCGCCAGGAAGTCCGTGCCCATGAGGCCGCCGGCGGTGGCGGGATTATATCCCAGCAGGGTCAGGACCTTGGTGTTCTGCGCCGGGGGAAGCAGTTCGAGGACCTTCAGGCGGCGGTTCTGCGGAAGCTCCATGACGGCGTCGGCGACGTCGTCGGCGCGCATCCGCGACAGCACATCGGCGACGTCCTGATCGCTGCGCCCCTTGAGCAGCTGGGCCTGGTGGGTTTCGTCCAGCTCCTCGAAGACGTCGGCCTCCAGCTCCGGGTCGGCGTGGACCTGGGCCAGCAGGACGTTCTGTTCCTGCGTCGAGGCCGCCTCGATGATCTTGGCGATCTGTGCGGGTTTCAGGCGGCCGATCCAGGTCGACGTGGACAGCGACTGCAGCGCCTTCTGATTGCCCATCAAGAGCAGGAAGTCATGCCAGTCCCGGGCGGCGTGGCCCTCATGCGCGCCGAAGGAGAACCAGCTGTGCCGGTGCACATCTAGGCCGCTGGCGACCCAGCCTTCCGGCGTGGATTTCAGGCGGATGTCTCTGGCCTTCACCAGGGCGCTGTGGGCGATGTCGATGAGCCGGTGGCCGAGCACGTCCTCCTTGAGCAGGACTTCGCCCTCGCGCCGGGTGAAAGGGCGCAGGTCGAGCCTGGCGCTCTGCAGGCGGACCGAGGCCTCGTCGATGCCGATCACGTCGGCCATCGGCACGAAGATGCGGCTGCCGCCGACGCGGATCACCAGCCCCGAGAGGAGCGGATATTCGTCGTTGCGGAGCTTGACGATGACGTCCTCAAGCCGCGCCAGCGACTTGTCTTTCGCGTCGATCACGGCGCGCCGCAGAAGCAGCGCCAGCGATAACTCGGTTTCGGAAGTGAGAGCACCTGGAGCGGTGTTCACGTTTATTCCTTCAGTGGGCTCGCGGCGGAGTGAGCCGGCCATGTCAGACATCCTATGCGGAAGGGGTTCCGTGTCCAAGCGCCAGCTGAACGACGCGCACGATCACCAGGATCATGGCGATCAGCAGGTAGGTGCGCAGGACCGTCAGGCCGATCCGGCTGCCCGCGGAAAGCTTGGGGGCGGTCAACAGGGACAGCGGCGACATGCGCCATGAGGCGCGGTGAGACCGGTCGATCGGCGGGGCCGCCAGGTGCGCCGGGCGCAGGCGGTGGTAGATCAGGAAGCCGGCGCCGGCCATCGCGAAGGCCGCGACGCCGCCGATCAGAATGTCGAGGATGGCCTGCGCTCCCAGATCGGGGAACAGCACGCCCGCCGTCAGGATCAGGGACAGCACCACCAGGACGGCGATCACCGCCGAGGTGAAGACGTTGAGGGCGGGCCCGTTGACCCATGGCCCGAGGACCTGGCTGTCATTGCACAACAGGAGCAGAAACACGGTCGCCGAGGGCAGGAGGACGCCGGCAAGCACCTGGACGCCGACGGTAAGCAGGCCCAGCGGGCTGCCGGGGAGCAAAACGATGACCGCCGAGACCAGTAGCACGCCGGCGAACATCAGGTAGAAGCCCTTGGCGTCGGAGATCTTCCGGTGGAGGGAGTGCTTCAGGCCCAGGACGTCGCCCAGGGCGTAGGAGGTCGAGAGGCCGACAGCGGCCGCGCCGATGATCGAGGCGTCGATCAGGGCGAGCGCGAAGAGCACGCCGGCGGTCTTGCCGACGTACTTCGACAGGCCCTGGGCGACGCCGCCGGCGTCGGTGAAATTGCCGAACTCCGGATGGCCGGCGAAAGTCGCGGCGGTGAAGGCGATAATGGCCGCCGCGCCGACGATCACGATGACAATCCCGAGCCACAGATCGGCCTTCTCGTACTTCATGAACCGCGGCGTGATGCGCTTGTCGATGATGTAGGACTGCTGGAAGAACAGCTGCCACGGCGCGACCGTGGTGCCGATTATGGCGATGATCAGCAGGACCACCTTCGACAGGTCCGCGCCCTTCGGCATGCCGGGCACGACGAAATCGTGGGCCACCTGGGCGAGCGGCGGGTGGATCATGAGCACGATGGGGACCAGCAACAGCGAGCCGGCGACCAGGGTCATGCAGACCTGCTCGAAGCGTTTGAAGGACCCGGTGCTGGCCGCCGCGACGATCACCGCCGCGGAGAGCAGGACGCCGGGGATCTTCGGCAGGCCCAGGTAGTCGAGGCCCAGGCTGATGCCGATGAACTCGGTGACGATGGTCAGCGCGTTCAGGATGAACAGGTCGATGACGCTGAACGCACCCCAGAATTTGCCGAAGCGCTCCAGGATCAGGCGGGCATGGCCGACGCCCGTCACCACGCCGAGGCGAAGCACCATCTCCTGGTTCACGTAGAGCACGGGCACGAGCAGGAGGAGCACCCACAGGAGGCTGGTGCCGTAGGTCTGGCCTGCCTGGGTGTAGGTGCCGAAGGCGCCGGCGTCGTTGTCGCCGACCATCACGATCAGCCCGGGGCCGACAACGGCAAGCAGGGTGCCGAGACGGGCCTTGAGACCCGCCCGCGGCGCGTCGTCACCGAGCTGGATCGTGCCGAACGCGCCCTCGATATTGCCGATGTGGGCGGAGTCGAGAACCGTGGCCGCGGGACGTTCGGTTGGGGCGTCCGCCATGTGCATTCCGTGTCCGTCGGCGCCGGGCTGGTTCGTCACGCCTGTCATGCGCACACCGCCGGAAAACACGCGAACGAACGCAATCCAAGTCGTTCTCGGGAGAAAAATACCATGGCTAACCTCGTGGAACGCCGCCGGTGGGCGTCACGGGTCGAGCCCGTCCCCAGGCCCTAGCGAGACGCCTTCGGCGGCGCGTTAGATCGACTGGGACTGTCGCTTGGCATCAGTGGGGTTCCGGTGGGGCTGACGATCCCCTAGGGGAGGATGTTCAACAGTCGGCGGAATGGGCCTCGGCGCGGCGCCTGTCAAGGCGCATCCGCCATTGTCTCACAGGTTTCACAAAAGGCGCGCAAGGGCTCTGGCCTGACAGCTCCACCGGTCCCGTTGGGGGCGCGGGGTCAGAGGTATTTGGTGATTTCCTTGAACTCGTCGATCGCCTGTTGCGGGGCGCGTGTCCCGCTGTCGGCGGCGTCGGTCAGGCAATGGTCGATGTGGTCGTGGACGAGGACCTTCTTGGCCGCGGCGACGGCGCGCTCGACGGCGTGAAGCTGCTGGACGACCTCCATGCAGGGGCGGTCGGACTCCATCATGCCGATGACGTTGCGCAGGTGCCCTTCGGCACGCTTCAGGCGTTTGACGATGTCCGGATGGGTCTTGTGCGCGACATGGACCATGTGGGTTGACGTATCCCTGGGGGGGGGATAGGTCAAGCGCCTCGTATCCCCCAGGGGAGGATATGGGGCTGGTGGTCGAAGCTCTGCAACGGAACCGAGATCGCCGCGTTTGTTCGCCGCCGCCCACCGTCAAGCTTGGCCCCAGGATCACGAGGCAGCCCATGACCCGCAATCCTCGCCTATGGCTGGCCATGACGGCGCTCAGCGCCTTGGCGGCCGGCCCCGCCCTGGCGCAGTCGGCGGACAAGACGGCCGACGCGGCGCCGGAAAGCTTCGCGGTTCACGGCCAGGTCACCTTCGTCGACCAGGGCAACGCTGCTTTCACCTCGCCCTACCGGGGGCCGAACAGCCTCGATCCCGCCGCGCGCGGCCGGGAGACGGCGGACGTGACGCTCTATGCAGGCGCGCGCCTTTGGCCCGGCATGGAAATTTGGGTCGATCCGGAGATCGACCAGGGCTTCGGGCTCAGCGACACGCTGGGGATTGCAGGTTTTCCCTCGGGCGAGGCCTACAAGGTGGGCATGGCGACCCCCTATTTCCGGCTCCAGCGGCTGTTCGTGCGCCAGACCATCGACCTGGGCGGCGAAAGCGAGAAGACCGAGGCTGACCTGAACCAGCTGGCCGGGTCGCACACCGCCGACCGGCTGGTGATCACCGTCGGCAAGATCGGGGTGCCCGATATCTTCGACGCCAATGCCTATGCCCACGATCCGCGCGGGGATTTC
>NZ_SSMZ01000157.1 GCF_004799395.1 Phenylobacterium sp. | reverse complement strand
GTTGGAAGCTGAAGTGGCCCGGCTGCGCGCCGGCTAGATTTCCGTCCGCGCGGCGCCGCCCTTGGGGGCGCCGCGCGGACGGAAATCTAGCCGGCGCGCAGCCGGGCCACTTCAGCTTCCAACGCCGCCACTCGCCGTTCCAGGGCAGTGATCCGCGTCGTGACATCGTCCTGCCCCGGAACCGGCGTCGAGATTCCCGCGTGGGCGGCGACTTCTGCCGCGTGGACGCCCAACAGCTCGGCAAAGACCGCCACCTCGGCGGCGGACAGCTCGCGCTGGTCCTTGAACACCAGCGTCAGGTCCTCGGCGCTCATCGCGACCGCGGCCGCCAGCACGGCCCGTGAAAGCCCGCGCTCCGCAAGGCGGGCGTCGAACCAGTCGGCGTCGAAGAATAGGGCCATGGGATCTCTTGGCGCGCGCGGCGGCGTGTGGCGCCCGTCTTGCTTAACCGTGTTGGCGATTCCGATCACGGGGGCCCATCATGCTGCAAGCTGTCTACCGCCTCTTCGACGTCGCCGTCGTCGCCCTGATCCTCTCAGCGCTCACCTGAACGCCGGAATCTAGATCGCCGCTCGCGCCTCCGCGACGGCCAGGGCCTTGGCCCAGTCGCCGCCGATCGCCTGGCGCACCAGGGTCGCCGACGGATACCAGGGGTTGGGCGCGTCCGCCGGATACCAGCGCCAGTCCACCCCGACGGCCGGCAGCAGGATCACCGTCGGCTTGCCGAGCTCGCGGCCAGGTGGGCCGCGGCAGTGTCCACCGAGATCACCAGGTCGAGGCCGGCCATCAGGTCGGCGGTCTCGCGGAAGTCGCGCGCCGGTCGCCTCGGGGTGCAGGTCGCGGCCCAGTCTAAGCAGGTCGTCTTCTAGGCCGGCGGGTACCGAACGGTCGCTGTTGTGCGGCCCCGCGGCCCGTCCGCGCGCCACCACGCCGCCCCCACCGCCGTCCGTGAGCGCGAGCCCCGGATCGAAGGGTGGCGGCAGGGTGACCAGCGTGACCCCAATCGGTGCGGCAACGAGCCCAAGGTCGTCCAGACATCCATGGCGGCGGCCTCGCTGCGGGCGACGCCGGTCCTGACCTGAACGGACAGCGACGCAAACAGACGCGCCAGCTCCGTCGTCGCCACCAGGGTCACCTCGGCGCCTTGCGCCGCCAGCAGCGGCAGGAACCGGGCGAACATGATGTGGTCGCCGAAGCCCTGCTCGCTGAGGACCAGGATCCGGCGGCCGGCCAGGGCTTCGCCCCGCCATTCCGGACACGGCATGTCCGGCCAGCGATATCGCTGGCCGGATTGTCGCGCCGGCGTTCGTAGAGCGCCCACCCCGCCGCATGGCGGCCCTGGGCCAGAAGGACGAAGCTTAGGTTGTGTTCCGTCGCGGCGTCGCCGGGCGTCAGTTCAAGCGCGCTGCGAAACGCCGCTTCGGCCTGGTCCAGCCGGCCGAAAGCGAAGTAGAGGGCGCCCAGGTTGCGGCGCGCCGCCGGGCGCTCGGGAAGGGCCTTGTTTCCCCGCTCGGCCGCTTCAAAATCGTTGGCGCGGTGCGCGGCGATCGCCTCGGCCAAGGTCGCCACGTCCGGCTAGACCTCGTCCACACCGCCCGGGTTGCGGGCGCGGGATTGCAGCCAGATCACCCCGAACAGGTCCGACAGCGAGGCCCAGAGTCGGCCGAGATTTGTGTACTTCGACGCGCCGGTCTGGCGGTGGCGGTGATTCACCGGACGGAACGCCGTCTGGTAGCCCTCGCGCTGCATCAGCGCCGGCAGGTAGCGATGGATGTGGTCGAAGTACGGAAGCCGCAGGAAGGCCTCGCGGCGGAACACCTTCAGGCCGCAGCCAGTGTCGTTGGCGGTGTCGTTGAGCAACCTTTTCCGGACGCCATTGCCGACCCGCGAGGCGACCTTCTTGGCGGCGCTGTCCTGGCGCTTGACGCGCTCGCCGCCCACCAGGGCCAGCTCCGGCGGTCCGGCTAGCAGCGCATCTACCAGCGCCGGCCCGTCCGCGGGGTCGTTCTGCCCGTCGCCGTCGAGGGTGACGATCACCGCGCCGCGCGCGGCCAGGATGCCCGAGCGGATCGCCCGGCTCTGGCCGGAGTTCTTGGCATGGCTCAGCACCCGCAGTTGCGGGATCTCTGCGCTCAGCGCCTTGAGAACGGCCCTCGTCCCGTCGCGACTCGCGTCGTCCACGAAGATCATCTCGTAGTTCCGGCCCTTGAAGGCCGCGGCGATCTCGCGGGCGAGCGCCGGCGCAGCCCCTTCCTCGTCGAAGACGGGCACAACGACCGAGATTTCGGGGACGGAAGAGGCAGGGGTTCGAGCCATCGCAGCCTCCCTTACCGGAAAAGCTGGCCTTGGAAAGGATCGTGCTATCACCGAGTCCATGACGCTTGAGGGTGAACTGGCGCGGCTGAGCTGCGGCTGGCGGGGGCCGGCGCTGGCGGCTTTGATCGCGTTCCTGGCGGGCCTGCCCGGCCTGATCGCCGTGCCGCCGCTGGATCGCGACGAATCCCGGTTCGCCCAGGCCACCGCCCAGATGCTCGAAAGCGGCGACTTCACCGTCATCCGCTACCAGGACGAGCCCCGCTTCAAGAAGCCGGTGGGCATCCACTGGCTGCAGGCGGCCAGCGTCTCGGTGTTCTCCAATCCCGAGGACCGGGAGATCTGGGCCTATCGAATCCCCAGCCTCCTGGGCGCGATGCTGGCCGCCGCCGCTTGCGCCTGGGGCGCCAACGCCTTCTTTGGCGCGCCCGCGGGCCTCCTGGCCGGCGCCATGCTCGGCGCCACCTTCATGCTGTCGACTGAGGCCTTGATCGCCAAGACCGATGCGACCCTCTGCGGGTTCACGACCCTGGCGATGGCCGCGCTCGGCCGGATCTATGCCGAGGCCCACGAGGGACCTCCAGCTGGCAAGCGGGCGTGGCTGTTGTTCTGGGTCGGCATCTCGGTCGCGACCCTGGTGAAGGGGCCGGTGGGCCCGATGGTGGCCGGACTGGCGATCATCGCCCTTTGCATCAGCGAGCGGCGCGCCGCCTGGCTGGGCCGGCTCAACTGGGTCTGGGGCCTGATCATTCTGGTCGCCATCTGCGGACCCTGGGCCTGGGCGGTGACTGTGGCCACCGACGGCGGGTTCTGGAGCGCCGCGATCGGGGGCGACCTCGCGCCGAAGCTGGCCGGCGGGCAGGAGACCCACGGCGCCCCGCCCGGCTATCACACCCTCCTCTCGCCGGTCCTGATGTTCCCGATGACTCTGCTGTTGCCCGCGGCCGCGGTCGTCGCCTGGAAGCGGCGCGACGAGCCTGGCGTGCGGTTCGCGCTGTGCTGGCTGATCCCCACCTGGCTGGTCTTCGAGGCCCTGCCGACCAAGTTGGCGCACTACACCCTGCCGGCCTATGGCGCGGTCGCCTGGCTGGCGGCCGCGGCCCTGATGGCGCCGATCGGCAAGGGCGCGCGATGGACGGGCGCGGTGCTGGCGGGCCTGTTTGGCGTGCTGCTGGCCGGCGGCGCCTTCTACCTGGTCAAGGCCTACGGCGACGGCTCGGACCTGGTCGCCGCGATCCCGGCGGCCCTGTTCCTGGCCGGCGCGGGCCTGGCCGGCGGCTACCTGTTGGTGCGCCAGGCGCCGCCGAAGGCCGCGGTCGCGGCCCTGGCCCTGGGCGTCGCGGGCCATGCCACACTGGCGGCGGGACTGGCCCCGCGCCTCAATCCGCTCTGGCTCTCCTCGCGCGTCGAGAAGGTCATGGAGAGGGCCCAGCTGTTGCCCGAGCAGGGCATCGCCGACGCGCCGGTGACCGTGGCGGGCTACGCCGAGCCCAGCTTGGTCTTCGCGCTGGGTACGCCCACCGAACTCGCCGGCGCCGACGACGCCGCCCAGGCGATCTCCGAGCACCGTCCCGCCGTCGTCGAACAGCGCGAGGACGCCAATTTCGAGAAGGCTCTGGCGGGTTACCACGCGCAGGCCCATTTGGTGGCGACCGTTAAAGGCCTCGACTATTCCGACGGCAAGAAGATGACCCTGCGCGTCTACGAGGCCGCGCCCGGATCGCCCCAGGCGCCATCGCAAGAGACAGGAGGCGCGCCGTGAGCCGCCAGATCGAAATCGTCGAGGTTGGCCCCCGCGACGGCCTGCAGAACGAAAAGGCCCTGCTCGAGGTCGACCAGAAGCTGGACTTCATCCACCGCCTGGAGGCCGCCGGCGCCCGGCGCATGGAGACCGTCTCCTTCGTCAATCCCAAGCGCGTGCCGCAGATGGCCGGCGCCGAGGAGATTTCCGCCGCCCTGCCCCACGCCGCCGGCCTGTCGCGCATCGGCCTGGTGCTGAACGAGCGGGGCTGGGACCGCTGCGTCGCCGCCGGCTGCGATGAGGCCAACGTCGTGGTCTGCGCCACCGACGGCTTCGGGATTAGGAACCAGGGCGCGAGTGCCGCCGAGCAGACCGCCGCCATGCAGGCCATCGCCGCGCGGCAGAAGGCCGAGGGCGGCCCGCCGATCACCGTGACCATCTCCGTGGCCTTCGGCTGTCCCTTCGACGGTGAGGTCAGCGAAGAGCAGGTGATCCGCATCGTCCGCGCCGCCGCGCAAGCCGGCGTGGCCGAGATCGCGCTCGCCGACACCATCGGCGTCGCCGACCCCTGGCTGGTGCGCAGGCGCGTCGAGGCCACCCGGAAGGCCGCGCCGGACCAGCGCCTGAGGATGCACTTCCACGACACCCGCAACACGGGCCTCGCCAACGCCTACGCCAGCGTCGAGGCCGGCGTCGACGTGCTGGACGCCAGCTGCGGGGGCCTTGGCGGCTGTCCCTTCGCCCCGGACGCCACCGGCAACATCGGCACCGAGGACCTGGTCTACATGCTGGAGCGCGCCGGCTTCGAGACGGGCTACGACCTGCCGGGGCTGATCGACACGGCCAAGTGGATGGCAGGCCTCCTCGGCAAGCCGCCGGCGGCTTCGGTCAGCCGCGCCGGCGTGTTCCCGATTCCGGCCTAGCCCTTCACCGCCACGAACAGGTCCTGGCCGCCGTCGTAGGCGCTGGGCGGCGCCCAGAGGCCGTTGAGGCTGCTGGTCAGCGCAAGGCCCGCTTCGGCGACCGCCGCCTCGATGGCCGGCCTCCAGTGACCGATGGCGCGCTCCGGCGACCGGGGATCAATGATCATCGAAGTCGCGTCGAACGGCTGGAAACCGAAGACCTCGGACGCCTGCCGCTCGGGCGCCAGGGCGAAGGCGGTGAAGGCCAGCCGGCCGCCCGGCCTCAGCACCCGCGCCGTCTCGGCGAGATAACGGCGCATGCCGCTCATCCGCATGTGGGTGAAGACCGAGGTCGCGAAGGCCAGGTCGACGGAAGCGTCCGCGGCCGGAAAGACCACCTCGGTCTCCGCCAGCTTGCCGGTCTCGTTGTACTCGCCGTTCCAGACGTCGAGATGTTCGAACGCCATGTGCGGCCGGCCGGCGAAACGGCGACGGCAGGCGCGGACGCCCGCGGGCGACAGGTCGAAACCGATATAGCTCCCGCCGCCGTCAGCCAGGAGCGGCGCGAGCTGCTCGGCCACGCGACCGTTGCCGCAACCGATGTCCAGCACGCGGTCTCCAGGACTCAGGCCGGCGTGGTCGGTCAGGTGGCGCGCCAGCTGGGCGCCCACGGCCACGAAGTCGCCATCGCCGACGTTGTGGACGAAGGCCCAGGGCTCGGCGCGCCGCCGCGGGTCAGCCAGACGCGCCGGCAGGCTTTTGAAATCCAGGAGAGCGCCTGCCAGCCTGCGGCGCGCGCCCGGCGGCGCAACGGCGAACAGCCTGCGAAGGATACGCGGCGCCATCTGCTCGCCTACGCCTCGGGCCTTAGCCCGCGCGACCTCGGAAGCGCCACATCATGGGCCGCACGATCGCCGCCCCGACCACGACCGGCGACATCACCCAGGCGATGACGCTTTGGGTCACGCCCACGGCGCGCTTGCGGAAATAGCGGGCGAGGCCGACGCCCTTGTGGAACTCGACGCGCAGAGGGCTGGTCAGGCTGGTGTGGCCCAGATGGATCACCTCGGCCTTGGGGTGGAACAGGACGCGCCCGCCCATCTCGCGCACCCGCCAGCAGAGGTCGACGTCCTCGACGTGCAGGAAATAGGCTTCGTCGAAGCCGTTCACCGCGTCGAAATCCTCGCGACGCATACAGAAGCAGGCGCCGGATATCGTTGGCACCGCCATGGCCCTGTCCGGCACGGTCTCGTCTTCCCAATGCACCTCATAGCGCCGCCAGGCTGTGGTCTTGCTGGCCAGCTGGCTGAGCGACATCAGCGCGT
Source organism: Phenylobacterium sp. (assembly GCF_004799395.1). Taxonomy (GTDB): domain Bacteria; phylum Pseudomonadota; class Alphaproteobacteria; order Caulobacterales; family Caulobacteraceae; genus Phenylobacterium. The sequence goes on along the minus strand of NZ_SSMZ01000157.1, from coordinate 18,376 downwards.
TCATCAGGGTGATCTCGCCGCGCCGCCCGCCCCGCTGTTCGGTCAGGTCGCTGTTCAGCACCCGCCCGCCGACAATGCACGGCGCCGGTCGCCCCTCGATCTCGCGGACCAGCTCGGCGATGCAGCGCGGCTGCAGGAAAGCGTCGGGATTGAGGAACACCAGGATGTCGCCGCTCGCCGTCCGCGCGCCCAGGTTGGCGCCGCGGGCGAAGCCGACATTGCCGTGGCCGGACTTCAGCACCACCCGCGGGTCGCGTTCGGCGAGGCCGCGCAGATGCGCGGACTCGGCGCCGGTCGAGCCGTTGTCGATGATCACGAACTCATCGACCAGCGGATCGGCCAGCACCCGCTGCGCGCTTTCCTCGAGCGCCGCGCCGGTCATGTAGACGACCATGACCACCGACACGCTGCGCCGGGCGGTCAGGAAATCCTGGGTCGGCGCGGGCTCGTGGGCGACGATCGGGGCGGCGATGCCGTTCATCCAGCCTCCATGGCGCCAACTGCGCCAGAGGACGATGACTCGACGTCCCCAGCCTGGCGCGCAGCATCGGGTGGAGTGGCCTGCATGGCAAGCAGGTTCGCCGCAGCCGAGAGGTCGAGGATCTGCTGTCCGTCGGAGCCCAGGCGGCGCAGCGCCACCTTGCCCTCCTCCGCCTCGCGGCGGCCAACGACGGCGATCACCGGGACCTTGGCCAGGGAATGCTCCCGGACCTTCAGGTTGATCTTTTCGTTGCGCAGGTCGGTTTCCACGCGCAGCCCCTTCGTCCGCAACGCCGCCGCCGCGTGGAGGGCGAAGTCGTCGGCGTCGGAGGTGATCGTGGCGACTGTAACCTGAACGGGAGCTAACCAGAGCGGGAAGGCCCCGGCGTAATTCTCGATCATCACCCCCAGGAAGCGCTCCATGGAGCCGCAGATGGCTCGGTGCAGCATCACCGGCCGCTGTTTCGAGCCATCCTCGGCCACATATTCCGCGTCCAGCCGCTCGGGCAGCACATAGTCGAGTTGCAGCGTGCCGCACTGCCAGGTGCGGCCGATGGCGTCGCGCAGGTGGAACTCGAGCTTCGGGCCGTAGAAGGCGCCCTCGCCGGGCAAGAGCTCGACCTCGGCGATGCCGGCGTTCTTCGCCGCGCGCTCCAGCTTCTGCTCGGCGATGTCCCAGACCTCGTCCGTGCCGAAGCGCAGTTCGGGGCGGAGCGCCAGCTTCACCGCGTGCAGTTCCAGACCGCAGTCGCGGTAGACGCTTTCCAGCAGGCGGACAAACTTCGTCGACTCGTCCTCGATCTGGTCTTCGCGGCAGAAGATGTGTGCGTCGTCCTGGGTGAAAGCGCGCACTCGGAAGATGCCGTGCAGGGCGCCCGACGGCTCATAGCGGTGGCAGGCCCCGAACTCGGCCATGCGCAGCGGCAGGTCGCGGTAGGACTTCTGGCCGTGGTTGAAGATCTGCACGTGGCCCGGGCAGTTCATCGGCTTGACGGCCAGGACCTCGCCCTCCTCCGTCTCGCAGGTGAACATGTTCTTCCCGAACTTCTCCCAGTGCCCGGATTTCTCCCAAAGAACCCGGTCCATGATCTGGGGCGCCTTGACCTCGACATAGCCGTCGGCATCCAGACGGCGGCGCATATAGGCCTCGACCGTACGGTAGAGCGTCCAGCCCTTGGGGTGCCAGAAGATCATCCCCTTGGCCTCTTCCTGCAGGTGGAAGAGGTCCATGGCCTTGCCGATCTTGCGGTGGTCGCGCTTCTCGGCCTCCTCGATCCTGTGGATGTAGGCCTCAAGGTCGGCTTCCGACGCCCAGGCCGTGCCGTAGATCCGCTGCAGCATGGCGTTACGGTGGTCGCCGCGCCAATAGGCGCCGGCCAGCTTGGTCAGCTTGAACGCCTTGCCCACGAACTTCGTCGAGGGGAAGTGCGGGCCGCGGCAAAGGTCCTTCCAGTTCCCCTGGCGATAGACGCTGACGTCCTCGCCGGCCGGGATGCCCTCGATGATCTCGGCCTTGTAGGCCTCTCCGATGGACTTGAAGTGGGCGATAGCCTCGTCGCGCTTCCAGACTTCGCGGCTGATCGCTTCGTCGCGGTCGACGATCTCCTTCATCTTCGCTTCGATCTTGGCCAGGTCGTCCAGGCTGAACGGCTCGGTGCGCGCGAAGTCGTAGTAGAAGCCGTCCTCAATCGACGGGCCGATCGTCACCTGGGTGCCGGGGAACAGTTCCTGCACCGCCTCGGCCATGATGTGGCTGGCGTCGTGGCGCAGGGTCTCGAGGCTCTCGCGGGCGTCGCGCGTGAGGATCTCGAAATGGCCGCCGGCGGACAGCGGCCGGTCCACGTCATAGAGTTCGCCGTTCAGCTTGATCAGGGCGGCGCGCTTGGCCAGCGACGGGGCGATGGAGGCCGCGACCTCCCGGCCTGTCACGCCGTCGTCGTACTGGCGTTTGCCGCCATCGGGGAAAATCAGGTCGATCATGTCTCACAGGTCCGCTTGCGCGCCTGATCGCCGGTGTCTTTGGCGGTCTTGTGGCGCGGGGGCGGGACCGGGTCGAAGCCCGAACCGCCGCCCCAGGGATGACAACGGCACAGCCTCTTGGCGGCGAGAGCAGTCCCGCGCCAGGGGCCGTGGCCGATCAGGGCGTCTGCGGCGTATTCCGAGCAGGTCGGAAGGAACCGGCATTGCCGCCCGATCAGCGGCGAAAGCGTCAGCTTGTAGGCTCGCAGGAGCCCACGAACGCAGCGTTCATAGAAGGTCATGCCGGCTAAGGTCTTCCGCTTGAGGGCAGCGATTACGCTGCGCCTAGCGGAGGATCAAGCTGCGCCGGCGGGGCTAGTTCGCCCGGTCTGGGCCGCGGTAGCCGTGCGGACAGCCTCGGTCACGGCCTCGAACGCGAGCAGCGTCGAGGCGTGGCGGGCGGGATAGTCCTTCACAGGCGCGAGCATGGCCAGATCCGCAAATCGTCCGTCCGGCGCGGGGGCGCCGTCCTTCAACATAGCCCGGAATTGGTTGCGGGTCACTTCCAGCTCCTCGAGGCTGGCGCCGACCACATGGGCGCCGAGCACCGAGGCGGCCGCCTGGCCGAGCGCGCAGGCCTTCACGTCCTGGGCGAAGTCGGCCACCCGGCCGTCGGCGACGGTGACATCGACCACCACCCGGCTGCCGCACAGCTTGGCGATCTTCTCGACGCTGGCGTCAGGCGCGGCGAGGCGGCCCACCCGGGGCATGTTCGCCGCGAGCGCCAGCAGCTTCGCCGAATAGAGGTCGTCGATCATGGCCCCTAGATCGGGGGCCGGGACCGCCCTGTCAAATATGGCCGCTTGTCAGGGCTGACGGGCGCCCTAGCGTCGTCGCCGAGAGGGCGCGATGACCGCAGTCACAGTCGAGGGTGGGAAGCCGACGGCCAGCCCCGAGATATTCGGCCATCCGCGCGGCCTGGTGGTGCTGGCCGGGACCGAGCTCTGGGACCGCATCTCCTTCCACGGCATGCAGGCGCTGCTGGTGCTGTACATGGTCGGCCAGCTGTTCCTGCCCGGCCACATCGAGCGGATCGTCGGCTTCGCGGACTTCCGCGCCGCCATCGAGGAGGTGACCGGGCCGCTGTCGGTCCAGGCGTTGGCCAGTCAGGTCTTCGGTCTCTACGCGGGCCTGGTCTATCTGACGCCGGTGATTGGCGGCTGGCTGGGCGACCGCTGGTTCGGCCGCAAGGCCATGGTCACCCTGGGCGCCCTTCTGATGACCGCCGGCCATTTCTGCATGGCCTTCGACCAGTCGTTCCTGCTGGCCATGCTGTTCCTGATCCTCGGAGCCGGCGCGCTCCGCGGCAACCTGATCCCGCAGGTCGGCGAGCTCTACCGCCGCGACGACGACCGCCGCGACGTGGCCTTCCAACTCTACTATTCGATGATCAACCTCGGCGCGTTCATCGCCCCGGTGTTCACTGGGGCGCTCGCCCAGGCCTACAGCTGGCACTTCGGTTTCGGCTTCGCGGGCGTCGGCATGCTGGTGGGCCTGACCGTCTACCTGGCCGGCCAAAGCTGGGTGATCCCCGTGGACCCGCGCCGCGTCGAGCGGCTCGCCAAGGCGCCGCTCACCGCCGAGGACCGCCACCGGGTTATCGCCCTGCTCGGCCTGCTCCCGGTGGCCATGCTATTCTGGATCGCCCAGAGCCAAGTCTGGAACACCTACAATCTCTGGGTCCGCGACCACATCCAGCTCGGGATCGGGAGCTTCACCGTGCCGGTGCCCTGGCTGCAGGCGCTGGATGGCCTCGCGCCCTTCATCTGCCTGCCGCCGATGCTGGCCTTCTGGCGCTGGCAGGCCGCACGCGGCCAGGAACCTGGAGAGTTCCTGAAGGCCGCCATCGGCTGCTTCATCTTCGCCGCCGGGACCATGCTGCTGGCTGTCGCGGGCTTCGCCGCCGACGCCGCGGGGCGAAGTTCGCTGCTGTGGGCGGTCGCCTTTCACCTGACCTCGAACCTGGGCTGGCTCTATTTCACGCCCACCATGGTGGCGATCTTCACCCGCAGCGCCCCGGCCCAGGTCAGCGCCACCCTGGTGGGCGTCAACATGCTGGCGACCTTCTTCGGCAGCCTGATCTGCGGCCGGATCGGCGGCCTCTACGAAAGCCTGACGCCGTTCCGGTTCTGGAGCCTGCACGCCGCCATCGTCGCGGCGGGCGGGGTCATCTTCCTGACGATTGGTTGGCGGTTCGCCGGCGCCTATGGCCTGAAGGACCGGGCGCCGGCCCGGCCCTGAACGCGGCGCGCCACGCCGTCAGAAGGTCTTCTGCAGCGCCAGGTAGTAGGAGAACTCGTTCGTATCCCGCGCGTCCTGCAGGCCCCGGCCGGCGGAGAACAGCAGGTGGTAGTGCTCGGTGAAGTCGTAGATTCCGCCGAAGTTGAACCCGGCCGAATCCCGGCCGCCCTGGCCCATCGCGGTCTGGTGGAACACCTCCGCGCCGAGCGCGAGCTGCTTGGTGACCTGCCGCTGCAGGAGCCAGCCGGCGAACCAGTAGTCCTTCTTCCCAGGCCCCGGATTGATCCAGTAGCCGCCGCCGCCATAGGTCGTCCAGTCGCCGAAGTCCTTCTGCAGCCAGACGGGCAGATAGACGCGCGTCTTGCCGTCGCCGAGTCCGCGATCCGAGTTGCCAGTGGGGACCTCGATAAGCGGGAAGACTCCCACTTGGGGAAACCAGTCCTTCTCGCCGGGTGTGATGAACCGGTACTTCGCGCCCAGCTCGACGTCGCCGATCCCGACCTGGGTGCTGCCGCCCCGCGGATCGTCATAGGCCAGGGGTACGATGATGTGCAGCTGCAGGTTGGGGGCTGCGCCGTAGTTCACTTCGGTTCCGGCCAGCACGCCGGAGCTGTCACCCTGAACATGGGTCCCGGCGGAGAAGCCGTAGACTTCCCAGTGGCCCAGATCGACGGGTTCCGGATCATCGGTGATGAAGGGCGGGCCGGCCTGGGCCGCGCCCGCGCCGCCCACGGCCACGGCGGCGCAGAGCCCAGCAAGCCTGCGGCGGATCTTCGTACGCATCAGCTACTTGCCCTGCAGCAGGTCCATGAACGGCGGGAAGGTCAGGAGGATTCCCACGACAAACAGCGCCACCGAGGCGAGGTTTATCGTGGCCATGTTGACGGTCCGTTGCTTCCACAGGCGGTTCAGCGCGAACCAGATCACCAGCCACAGCAAGATCGCCACATCGGTGACGCCGGAGAGCGGACCGGTGGGCTTCCAGACCTTCAGCATCGCCGCGATCGGCGGCGATGCGTCGCCGGCCAGCGCCAGCACGCCCAGGGCGAAACAGCCTGCGGACGCCGCCAGGATCGCCGCCGCGCCGGGCCCGTTGGTGATCGGGGTCTGGTTGGCGTCAGTCATGAGCTTCACCCTTCATGATCGTGATCGTCGACCCGCCGCGCACCGGCGCGAACTTGTTGAGCATGGCCCCGAAGGCGCCGGCGACCGCGGTGGCTACAAAGGCGGTGACCGCCAGCGCCAGGACCGCGTTCCTGACCCCGCGGAACTGCGAAAGGTGCGCGCCATAGCGGATGAAGATGTAGGCCACCGCCGTGAGCGTGATCGGGGCGAACCAGGCGATGTGCTCCTTCCACTCCATGCCGATGTCGTGCCAGCCGGAGGTGGAGGTGTTCGACATCAACAGGCGCTGCGGATAGCCGCTGAGGTCGGTCGTCCCGGGCGGCGCGACTGCGCGGTACCAGGGGTAGACCAGATAGGCGCCGGCCAGCACGGTGATCCAGGCCAGGGCCGCCATGGCCACCAGATAGGCGCAGGCCAGCCGACGCTCGCGGTCCGTCCAAGGGTGCCCGGCGATGGAGGTGGAGTAGAGGCCCGCCACGGCTCCCGAAAACGCCAGCAGCAGCAGGGCGCCGAACCCCATGCCATGCAGCATGGTCACAGCGTCCCGAACGGTGATTTCCATGGTCATTCGCCCCCGGTCTAACTGGGCTAGGCCTTGTCTATGACGGCTGTATTACACCCGGCTCCGGGGACCAGGAGAGACGTCTTCGCCCTCCACCGTCAACCCCGCTCGCAGGGCTGCCAGGGCGAGGCGGTCGCGCGCCTGCGAGCTCAGACCTTCAAGCGTCGGCGCAGGCGCTTCGCACGGCGCGATCCGTCCTTGGCGCATCTCGAGCACATGATCCGCCAGCCGCGCGATCTCGCCGGCGTCGTGGCTGATGTAGAGCGCCGGGATCGCCAGCGCCCTGTGCAGCCGCTCCAGGTAGGGCAGGATCTCGGCCTTAGCTGCGGCGTCGAGGCTCGACAGTGGCTCGTCCATCAGCAGCAGTTTGGGTTGGCTGAGCAGCGCCCGACCCAACGCCACCCGCTGCCGCTCGCCGCCGGAGAGGTTGGCCGGCGCGCGGTCAAGCAGGGGACCAAGGCCCAGCAGGTCCGCCGTGTCGTCGAAGCCGATCTCTGGCTTGGCCGATGTCCGCCTCGCCCCGTAGAGCAGGTTGCCCCGCACCGAGAGGTGGCCGAGCAGGCTCGCCTCCTGGAACACCACACCCACCGGCCGGCGATAGGCCGGCATGAAGCGGCGTGTGTCCTGCCACACTTCGCCGGCCACGCTGAGCTCGCCCGGCATACGCGTGAGGCCGGCGATGCAGCGCAGCAGCGTCGTCTTGCCGGCCCCCGAAGGCCCGCTCAGCGCGGTGATCCCGGTAGGCGCCAGGGCGAATACCGCGTCCAGGCGAAAGGCGCCCAGGATTCCGGAGAACCGTCCCTCGACGCTCACCGCACAGCCTCGTCGGCGCGCCGGTCGAGCAGCAGCAGGGCCAGCAGCGCCAGGAACGAGAACACCACCACGCCGGCGGCCAGGCGGTAGGCCTCCGCATACTGCAGGTTCTCCACCAGCTGGTAGATGCGCACCGAGATGGTCTCGGTCTTGCCAGGGATGCCGCCGCCGATCATCAGCACCACCCCGAACTCGCCGACCGTATGGGCGAAGACCAGGATTGCGGCGGTCAGGAACCCGCGCCGCGCCAGCGGCAGGGCGACGGTGAAAAAGGCGTCCATCGGGCTTGCGCGAAGGGTCGCCGCCACTTCCATCGGCCGCGGGCCCATGGCCTCGAACGCTCCGCGGATCGGCTGCACGGCGAAGGGCAGAGAATAGACCATCGAGCCGATCACCAGGCCCGGAAAGGTGAACGCCAGGGTGCGGATCCCGAAGGGGTGCAACAGGCCCATCAGCGGGCTCTGCGGGGCGATGGCGATCAGCAGGTAGAAGCCAAGCACCGACGGCGGCAGGATGATCGGAAGGGTCGTGACCGCGGCGACGACCTCCTTCCACCAGGCGCGCCGGCGGGCGAGCCACCAGGCGATCGGCGTGGCCAGCACCAGCAGCAGGACCGTGGTCAGCCCTGCCAGCCTAAGTGTGGTCCAGACAACCTCGCCCACGCGCTTTCCCCTAAGCCTCAGCGCACCTCGTAGCCGTACTTCCTGATGATCGCCACTGCCTGCGGGCCCTTCAGGAACGCGAGGAAGGCCTTGGCCGCGGAGCTGTCCTGGCCGGTCTTCATCAGGATCGCCTGTTGCTCGATGGGAGCGTGGTCGGCCGCCGGCACGGTCCAGCGCGAGCCGCCGGGCGCATTGATCACCTGGGACAGCGCTACGAAGCCGAGCTCGGCGGCGCCGCTATCCACGAACTGATAGGCCTGGGCGATAGAGCTTCCGGTGACGATCTTCGGCCTCAGGGCCTCGTAGAGGCCGAGCTTCTGCAGCGTCTGCACCGCAGCGGTTCCGTAGGGCGCGGCGGCCGGGTCGGCGATGGAGAGCTTGGCGAACTTGCCGGCTTTCAAGACGGCCGCGCCGCCGTCCGCCAGACCCGGCGTCTTCGAATAGAGCACCAGCCGGCCCACGGCGTAGGTGAAGCGCGTGCCTGGAACGCCCAATCCGTCCCGCTCGGCCGCCTGCGGCCGCTCGGCGTCGGCCGACAGGAACACCTCGAACGGCGCCCCGTGGGACATCTGGGCGTAGAACTGGCCGGAGGCGCCGAAGCTCAAGGTCGCGCTGTCGCCGGTCTTGGCCTTGAAGGCCGCGGCAATCTCCTTGGCCGGCTCGGTGAAGTTGGCGGCCACCGCGACCTGCGTCTCAGCGGCCAGCGCCCCGCCCGCAGCCGACGCCATCACCCCGACGGCCAATAAGAGGGACAGCGGTAGGCGTCGGGTGATCATGGCGGACTCCGCGCGGCAAGGTGGCGGCTGGGATCCCAGCCCCAGCCCATGATAGGAGCTGGGCGATCGGCACGCTACCTGCCGAACGGCGCCCTAGAAGGTGAAGCGCACGCCGATCACCGGAGCCGCGGTCGAGCTGCGGTTCAGGAAGCCCGAGGCTAGGCCGTTGGCTACCGCCGAGTGGTTGAGGCCGGCATAGGCGTCGAAATGCTTGGTGAGCTTGTAGTCGGCCACCAGGGAAGCATCCCACAGCGAGCCCGAGCAGGACGAGGCGCTGGTGTCGGAGCAGCCGTTGCCCTTGTAGCTGTTCTGATCGTAGCGGTAGTAGGCGCTGGTCACATCCAGCTTGTCGGTGACCGCATAGCGAACGCCCACCCACGATACGGTTTCCTTGCGGTGGATGCTGTAAGCGGCATTGTTCACGAAGCTGACGACATAGCCGCCGATGCCGCGGAAGCCGGCTGGGAGCGGATGCGACGGATTGGCCATGTCGATCGCCTCGACCGCCCCGTAGATCTTCGCCCTGCCGATGACGTAGCGGGCCTCGATAGCGTAGGTCGTGTCGTCGGAGACGGTGCCGGCCAGGGTTCCCGGCGCCGTTGCGTTCTGAGCCGCGCTCAGGGGCGATTCCGTGACGGCGTCGTCCACGTGGCTGTAGGTCAGGTCGACGGACACGCCCCTATAGTCGCCGCCCACGTCCACCTGGTCGGCCCGACCCGGGAAGTTGATGCCGCCCTCGAAGTTGTGCAGGTAGGCCGCACGGACCGGGCCCTTCGCGATCACGTACTTGACCGAGGAGTCGAAGCGTCCGGTTTCCGTCGCACCGGCGCCGCCGGCGAAACCCGAATAGCCGATCACCGAGAAGGCCAGGGACTGGTTCTGCGGGTCGTACTTGGCGAAGTTGTCCACCATCAGGGAGGTTTGAAGACCATAGGTGAGGGCGCCATAGGTCTTTGACGAGACGCCGAGGTAGGCCGCGCCCTGGAACAGCTGGCCGGCGCGGCTGGAATCGCCGTTGGTGGTCTGGCTGGCCAGCGGCACGCCATTGTCGACGATCAGGCTGCGCGAGCCGTCGCTCAGGTGGCCCGAGGTGGGTTGAAAGCCGGTCTCCAGCTTGAACACCGCTTTCAGGTCGTCGTTGATCGTTTCGGCGCCGGACAGGCCGATCTTCGACTGCGACAGCCCGTTCGGGGAGATCGAGGTGATCGCACGATTGCTGTTCTTCTGGATCACGAATGGCAGGCCAGGCGCGTAATAGCTGGTGAGCGGCGCGCCGTGGTCCAGGTGGGCGAAGCCGACGTCGATCGTCCCATAGAGGGTGATCCCCTTCCAGGTCAGGTTGCCGTCGTCCGTCTTTGCCGGCTTGGCCGAAGCTTCGGACGCCGCCGACGCGGCGGCAGGCGTCGACGCCGCGGCTCCGTCTGCAAGGGCGGGCGACGCAAGTAATCCCGAGGCGATCAGGGTCAAACTGGCGCACGCGGCCAGTGTCATCGAGGTGTTCAGAGGGCAGCGGGTCATGGGGGATCTCGAATTGTTTCCCGACCGTCCTCGGCGGGTTGCTCGACGACCTTCCCAAACGCGTCTGAAAATTGGGTTAATTGTGGGAATTTTCTCGGAACGGCTGGTTTGGCCCGCGTTCAAGACCTATCAAAAAGCGAACTGCGAGCGCAGCGCCACCACATGGTAGTGCTGGCCGATCTCCGCGCCCACCGGGGTCGAAAAGGTCGTGGCCGACGGCGAGAGCCGATGGATGGTGACATCCTGGTAGTCGAGCATGAAGCGCACGAAGCTGTTCGGGTACCAGTTGAGCCCGCCTGACCAGATCGCCTGGTCGCCACCGCGCACAGCGTCGGCCGTCGCCGCGGCGCCAGCCGCGCCGGCGTGGTAGTTGAGGTCGATATCGGAGTAGCGCGCGGCCACCTCGAAGGCGCCCCAGGTCCCATCCTGCACGCTGAACGGGTGATTCACCGCCGGGCCATCGAAGGCCCAGGTCGCGTTGTTGAACCGACGACGCTCGCCGGTGATGCTATAGGCGGCGTCAATATAGTAGCCATGGAAACTGGGGTCGCTTACGCCGGCGGCGGGGTTCATGCGCTCGATCTTGATGGTCTCGTATTCGCTTTGCAGGAAGAAGCCCCCGTATTGGCCGGCCGCCTCAAAACCGACGGTGTCCGCGTGTCGCGCATTGATGCCTCCGGTGGAGATCAGGCGCGTGCCATCCACCCGCAGTTCCGGACGCTCTTGCAGGGTGATGGAATAGCGCGACGCATTGGCCGCGGTGTCAGGGCCGCCAGTGTCGGCCGGGCGGTCGACGTAGGAGCCGTGGACGCCTATCTCGACCAGGGCCTTTTCGGTCCTGACCGGGAGGACGCCCAACCGCCCGATGTAGCCCAGCTGACTGTCGTAGGGTTGGCTGACGCCGGTGGCCTGTGAGTTGACGACACCCACGGAGCGTCCGGTGACGGCGGCGTTCACGTACCACCACGCGCCGTTGGCCCAGACCTCCGCAGCCTCGCGGGAGTCGCCGCCGGCGAGTCCGCGGGCGATATCGGACGCCGCCGAACGCTCGAGGAACAGCATTCCGTTGGTCGAGCCCTGATCGTCGAGACCATAGGACGGGGTGAACGCCCCGATGCGCGCATGGAACGGCTTCAGGCCGGAATACTGGAGCCACAGATCGTAGATGTGGCCGGCGTCCTCTTCGCCCGCGCCGCCGAACTCATAGAGGATGTTGTAGTCCCAATCGCCAAAGGCCTGGCCGTCGACGCCCAGGCGCGCGCGGCGGAAGTCGGTCCCGGACGAGAGGTCACGGGCGTGAGAAGTGTCGGTCGACGCCGCACCGCGCCGGAAATCGGTCGTGACGGGGCCGGTGCTCGCCTGGCTGTAGTCGGCGGCGTCGAAGTTCATCACCCCATGCAGGTTCGCTGTGAACCGGCCGTCGGTGCTGGCGATCGATGGCTTGCCGGCCACGATGGACACCGCCGCGGGAGTTGCGGCCTGCGGCGCCGACGCGGGCGTTTGGATCACCGGCGGGGTGTTGGCGCGTGCTTCCAGTTGGTCGAGCTTGGCGGCCAAGGCTTGGACCTCGGCCTTCAGCTCCTGGATCTCGGCGTCGCGCGGATCGGTGGCGGCTTGGGCGTGGGCGGCGGACCCGATCACGCTCACTGATGCGGCTGCCACCAAAAGGCGTCGAAGCGGCATGTTCTCGATGTGCATTCCTGATTTTCTCGGTCGGGCCGCAGCCTTGGCGATGAGCGATATGAAGCGACGTGACATAGCGCCATGTCCTCGCACTCCGCGCAATACCTATCAGATCTATAGGAATTAAATTCACCCAGTTTATCGGCACGCATGTTGAGTTCCGCTATCGGCGCGTCCACCATCAGGTCTGGGCTTAGAGGGGGCAATTCGTGGCGCATCGCTCAGAAGATCGCAGAGCGTTCCTGCAGCTGGCGGCCGGCGCCGTGGGGGCGGCCGCCTTGCCGCCCGGCGTCGCCAAGGCGCTGAGCCTGCCCGCCAACCGAGTCACCGGCACGATCCAGGACGTCCAGCACGTGGTGATCCTGATGCAGGAGAACCGCAGCTTCGACCACTACTTCGGAACGCTGCGCGGCGTGCGCGGCTTCGGCGACCCGCGCCCGTTGACGCTCCCCAGCGGCCAGCCGGTGTGGAAGCAGCCCGCCCGGGACGGCGTCTCGACCGTCAGTCCCTTCCACCTGGACACCAGCGCCACCCGCGCCGAGACTATGGTCGACCTCGACCACAGCTGGAAGGGCAGCCACGCCCGCTGGAAGCATCATGACGTCTGGGTCCCCACCAAGACGCCGCTGACCATGGGCTACTTCACCCGCGCGGACATTCCATTCTACTACGCGCTCGCCGACGCCTTCACGATCTGCGACGCCTACCACTGCTCGATCTTCGGTCCGACCAATCCGAACCGGCTGTTCCTGTTCACCGGCACCAGCGGCCTGGCCGCCGGCGACGATAGCAAAATCGTGGTGAGGAACCCGCCGGAGGAGAAGAACGACAACGCCAATCCCGCCGAGGACTCGCCGGAATTCCCGGGGCTCAGCTGGCCTACCTACGCCGAGCGGCTGCAGGCGGCGGGCGTCTCCTGGAAGGTCTATCAGGAGTATGAGAACTACGGGGACAACGGCCTTTCCTATTTCAAAACCTTCCGCGGCGTCGGCCCGGACTCGGTCCTCTACCAGCGCGGCCGCGCCTGGTCGCCCGGGTCCACCGCGGAGAACGCCAAGGATAGCGACGGCGACCACCTGATCGCCGACTTCGCCAAGGACGTGGCCGCCGACCGCCTGCCGCGGGTCTCCTGGATCGTCACCAACTACAAGCTTTCCGAGCACCCGCAGGCCAGCCCGTCGGACGGCGCCTATTTCACCGCCCGGATGATCGCCGTCCTGGCGTCTAACCCCAAGGTCTGGGCCAAGACGGTCTTCATCCTGAATTACGACGAGAACGACGGCTATTTCGACCACGTTCCGCCGCCGATCCCGCCGGTGGGGACGGCGCTCGGCAAGAGCACGGTCGCCACCACCCACGAGGACTATCACGGCGAACCGGTGGGCCTGGGTCCCCGCGTGCCGCTGATGATCATCTCGCCCTGGTCCAAGGGCGGTTACGTAAACTCCCAACTGCACGACCACACCTCGGTGATCCGTTTCCTGGAAGCCCGCTTCGGGGTGATGGAGCCGCAGATCTCGCCGTGGCGCCGCGCGGTGACCGGCGACCTGACCTCGATGTTCGACTTCAAGACCCCGAACCGCGCCCCGCCGCCGCTGCCCGACGCGTCGGGCCTGCCGGCCCGCGCGGCGAAGGCGAAGCTCACGCTGCCGATGCCGAAGGTTCCAGATGTGGCCGAGCCGCATCCGCGTCAGGAACCCGGCCCGCGGCTGGCGCGGCCGTTGCCCTATGCCTTCGAGACGGCCAGCGAGGTCAAGCCCGGCGCCCTGACCCTGACACTCGCCAACACCGGCGCGGCCGGCGCGGCGTTCGACCTGCGGGTGACCCATGGCGGCGAGCCGCGCTTCTATGCCGTGGAGGCCGGAAAGCGCGTGGCCGACGAGATCCCGGTCGACGGTCGCTACGATCTGACGCTCTATGGCCCGAACGGCTTCCTGCGCAGCTTCCGCGGCGAGGCCGGCGCGCCCGGCCCCGAAGCCTCGGCGAGCTTCGACGCGAAGACCGGCCGCCTGCTGGTCACGCTGAAGAACTCGGGCTCCAAGCCCCTCAGCCTGGACGTCGCGCCCAGCGCATATGTGGAGGGGCCCGCACGGCTGCACCGCCTGGAGCCCGGCGCTTCGGCGATCGACGCCTGGGACCTGAAGGCCAGCCGCAACTGGTACGACCTCGTCGTCACCTGCGCCGAAGCGCCCAGCTTCCAGCGCCGCCTCGCCGGCCACGGCGAGGACGGCAAGCCCAGTGTCAGCGACCCACTGCTCGGGCGGCAGGCGTAACCCCTACCAAACATGCACCCGCTGCTCCGGCGGCAGGTAGAGCTTGTCGCCGGGCTTGACGTTGAAGGCGGCGTACCAGGCGTCGACGTTGCGCACGATGCCATTGACCCGGTACTCGGCTGGGCTGTGCGGATTGGTCAGCAGTTGCTGGCGCAGCGCGCCCTCGCGGACCTTGTCCTGCCAGGACTGGGCGTAAGCGATGAAGAACCGCTGGTCGCCGGTGAAGCCGTCGATCACCGGCGGCTCGCCGTGCTGGACGACATAGCGCCGCCAGGCGGCGTAGGCGGCTTCTATGCCGCCCAGGTCGCCCAGGTTCTCGCCCATGGTCAGCTTGCCGTTGATGTGCACGCCGGCCACAGGTTCATATCCGTCGAACTGTGCCCCCAGGGCGCCTGTCCGCGCCCCGAAGGCCTTGGCCGCATCGGCGGTCCACCAGTCGCGCACCTTTCCGGTCTCATCGAAGTGTCGGCCCTCGTCGTCGAAGCCGTGGCCCATCTCGTGGCCGATCACGGCGCCCTCGCCGCCGTAGTTGGCGGCTGGATCGGCGTTGGGGTCGAAGTAGGGCGGCTGCAGGATCGCGGCCGGGAAGGTGATCTGGTTGGCCAGCGGGTTGTAGTAGGCGTTGACCTCCTGAGGGACCATCTCCCAGAGGCCCTTGTCCACCGGCTTCGGATAGCGCGAGAGCTCCAGCTTCCACTCGAACTGCTCACTGCGAACCGCGTCGCCCAGCAGGTCCGTGCGGCTGATCTGCAGGCTGGAGTAGTCGATCCATTTTTTCGGGTGGCCGAGCCGTGGGTCGAAGGTGCCGAGCTTGACCAGCGCGGCCTTGCGGGTGGCCTCGTCCATCCAGGCGGCCTTCTGGAACCGTTCGCCGTAGGCCGCGGTCAGGTTGGCGATCAGCTCGCCGGTCTGGCGCTCGGCTTCCGGCGGGAAATGCTCGGCGACATAGATGCGGCCCACCTCTTCGCCCAGGCCCCGGTTGATGATCTGGACGCCGCGCTTCCAGCGCTCGCGCTGCACCGGTACGTCGCGCAGGGTGTGGGAGAAGAAGTCGAAATTGGCCTGGTCGAAAGCGTGCGGCAGATAGGCTGCATGGGTGCGGATGAAGTGGTAGGCGAGGTAGTCCTTCCATACCGCGAGCGGCGTCGAGGCGAAGAGCTCGCCGGCCGCCTTCACCTCGCTGGGTTCGGACACCAGGACCTTCTTCGGCGCGCCCAGGCCGGTCGAGGCGAACATGGCGGACCAGGGGAACTGCGGCGCCGTGGCGGTGAGCTTCGCCACCGTCATCGGGTTGTTGATCTTGTCGACGTCGCGGGTCTCTTCCGGCTTCCAATGAGCCTCGGCGATCTTGTGCTCGAGCGCGATGATCGCGTCGGCCTTGGCGGCGGCGTTCTTGATCCCCGCCAGCGTCTGCAGCTTGATGACGTAGTCGCGGTAGGCCTTGCGGAAGGCGTCGTACTTGGCGCCCTCGCGCAGGTAGTAGTCGCGATTGGGCATGCCGAGCCCCGCCTGGTCGAGGCCCACCACGTAGACGTTGGGATTGTCGAGGTCGGGATTGATCCCGACGTTCACCGGGCTCTCGAAGCCGGGCGCGGCGAACAGCTTGGCGACATCGGTCTTGGTCTTCGCCGCGGCGATCTTCGCCAGGTAGGGCTTCAGCGACGCCGTTCCACGCGCCTCGATCCCCTTCTCGTCCATCCAGGCGGCGTAGAAGTCGCCGACCCGGCGGCCGCCAGGACCGGCCTTGGTCGGGTCCTTGGCGAGGTCCTCGACGATTCTGCGGACGTCGCGCTCGGCCTGGTCGGTCAGCACCACATCGACGCCGGCGCTGGTGCGGTCCGGCGCGATCTCGGTGCGCTTGTCCCAGCCGCCGTTGACGTATTTGAAGAAATCGTCGCCTGGCTTCACCGAGGCGTCCATGGACGTGGCGTCGTAGCCCCAGGTCCCGAACGCGGCCTTGCCGGCCGCCAGCGCGCCGCCCGACATTGCCGCAATCGCCGCCAACGCGACGCCTGCGAAAATCAGGGTTTTCAACTTCAAGGCATGCCCCTCCGCTTACCAGGAGGGTGACACTACACGGCGGGCGGGCGCAGGCAACGCGGCCGAGCTGAATGCTCGAATCCGGCGAAAACCGCAGGCCGAACGCTCGGATTCCGCGCCGGCGCGGCTAGGGCTTGCGGCGTTGCCACAGCAGCTCGGCGCGGGCCTTCAGATCCTCGTCCATCTCCACGAAGGCGCGGTAGATGGTGCGGCCCAGGCGCTTGCCGAGCGAGGGTCCGAGGATGCCGGCGATCAGTTCGCCGTTGGTGACGATGCAGCTGGCTTCGGCCAAGGCCTCGATCTCGAAGAAACGGGTGGTCCTGACGAGGCCGCCCAGCATGCTCAGCCGCCAGTGCAGCTGCTCGTTGGGCACCCATTCGAGCACCGTCGGACGGATCTCCTCCTCCGGGCGGCCGGGCAGCGCCAGGGTGATGTCGAGCACCGAGCCGATGCGGATCTCACCCGCCGCCTTGGGGTAGAGCTTGCACCACTCGCCCCACGACTTCAGGTCGGAGAGCACCTCCCAGATCACCTCGGCAGGGGCCTGGACGCCGACGCGATGCTCGATGCGCAGGCCCTTGGGCGGCTTGGGCGGCGGCGCGCCTGTGGGCGTGGGCTTGGGGCCCTTCAGCGTGCCGGACCCACGAGCGAAGAGTCCGGCTTTCAGTTGCGGCGAGGGCGCGATCGGCATCAGGCCTGCTCCTTTATCCGCCAGGTGGCGCCGGCGGGTCCGTCCATCACCTCGACGTTGAGCGCGGTGAGCTCGGCGCGCAAGCGGTCGGCTTCCGGCCAGTCCTTGGCGACGCGGGCGGCGTCACGGGCGTGCACCAAA
Organism: Phenylobacterium sp.; assembly: GCF_004799395.1. Lineage (GTDB taxonomy): Bacteria > Pseudomonadota > Alphaproteobacteria > Caulobacterales > Caulobacteraceae > Phenylobacterium. The sequence continues at coordinate 1,352 of NZ_SSMZ01000157.1, read as the reverse complement.
CCGTCGATCCGCGCCTTCAGGTTCTCGTCGGCGCCGCCCTGGAACCAGGTCTGCGGGTCCTGGCCAAGGAAGCCCATGACGCCCGCCAGCGCCAACAGGTCCTGCTTCAATGGCGCGGCTTGCCCGGAGTCCTTGCGCACCGCCGCGTCCAGGTCCGTGGCGAGCTTCTTCAGGAGCGCCATCGCCGCCGGCGTGTTGAGGTCGTCCATCAGCGGCTCCAGTTGCTCCTCCGCCAGCGCCCCGCTGCCGCCGGCCTCGATGTGCCGTGCGCGGCCTAGCACGCCGTAGAGGTGGTCGAGCGAATTGCGCGCCTGGGTGAGCGCCTCGTCGGTCCAGCTGAGCGGCTGGCGATAGTGCGCGCCGAGAAGCGCCCAGCGGATCACCTCACCGGGCTGGATCTTCAAGAGGTCGTGGGCCAGCGCGACGTTGCCCAGGCTCTTGGACATCTTCTCGTCGCCCATGTTCAGGAAGCCGTTGTGCAGCCAATAGTTGGCGTAGCTTCCGTGCTGGTGACCATCGCAGATCCCCTGGGCCAGTTCGTTCTCATGGTGCGGGAAGACCAGATCGATGCCGCCACCGTGGATGTCGATGGGCAGGCCCAGCTCCTGCTCGATCATCGCCGAGCACTCGATGTGCCAGCCGGGGCGGCCGGGACCCCAGGGGCTTTCCCACACCGGCTCGCCGGGCTTTGACGGCTTCCAGAGCACGAAGTCGGCGGGGTGCTGCTTGTAGGGCGCCACCTCGACCCGGGCGCCTGCGATCATTTCGTCCAGCGGCCGGCCCGACAGCTTGCCGTAGTCGGAGAAGGCCTGGGTGTTGAAGAGGACGTGGCCCTCGGCGGCGTAGGCCGAGCCGTTCTCCACTAGCCGCCCGATCATGTCGATGATCGCATCCATGGTCTCGGTGGCCCGCGGCTGCGCCGTCGGCATCAGCGCGCCCAGCGCCGCGGCGTCGCCATTGTAGGCGGCCAGGTAGCGGTCGGTGATCACCGAGATCGGCACGCCTTCCTCGGCGGCCTTGGCGTTGATCTTGTCGTCCACGTCGGTGACGTTGGCCGCGTAGCACACCGCAGCCTCGCCGTAGAGCTGGCGCAGCAGGCGGAACAGCACGTCGAACACCACGACGGGCCGGAAGTTGCCGATGTGACTGTAGTTGTAGACCGTCGGCCCACAGACATACATCGTCACCCGCTTGGGATCGGCGGGAACGAAGTCCCGCTTGGCGCGGGCCATGGTGTCGTAAAGCTGAAGCGGCATCGATCTTTTCTAACGCGGCGAAACGGTTGCCCGGTAGCGGGTCCGGCCCATATACAGATGGGCGGATCGGGAAGCCACGGGAACCCTCGCGGCGGA
>NZ_SSMZ01000156.1 GCF_004799395.1 Phenylobacterium sp. | reverse complement strand
CCAGGGCCAGACCCACTTCGAGGCCCTGCAGGCCGCGATCGGCTTCTTCGGCCGCACCCTGGGGATGCCCTGAGTTTGGTCGCCGGCGGCTTAGCCGCTACAAGCGCCTCGCCATGTCGCACAACACCTTCGGCCACCTCTTCCGCGTGACCACCTGGGGCGAGAGCCACGGACCGGCCCTGGGCTGCGTGATCGACGGCTGCCCGCCGAACATCCCGCTCACCGAGGCCGACGTGCAGGTCTGGCTGGAAAAGCGCCGACCGGGCCAGGGCAAGTTCGTCACCCAGCGCCAGGAGCCTGACGCGGTGAAGATCCTCTCCGGCGTCTTCTCCGACGAACGCCATCGCGACCAGGTGACCACTGGCACGCCGATCTCCATGCTGATCGAGAACGTCGACCAGCGCAGCCGTGACTATTCCGAGATCGCCACCGCCTTTCGCCCCGGCCACGCCGACTACAGCTACTTCGCCAAGTACGGGGTGCGCGATTACCGCGGCGGCGGCCGGCAATCGGCCCGCGAGACCGCCGCGCGGGTCGCCGCCGGCGCCGTGGCCCGCAAGATCGTCGCCGGCGTCACCATCCGCGGCGCTGTCGTCCAGATCGGCCCTCACGCCGTCGCGCCGGACCGCATCGACTTCAGCCAGACGGAGACCAACCCCTTCTGGTGCCCCGATCCGGACATGGCGCCGGTCTGGGAAGAGCACCTGGAGGCCATCCGCAAGGCCGGCTCCTCCACGGGCGCCATCGTCGCCGTCGAGGCCACGGGCGTCCCCGCCGGCTGGGGCGCGCCGGTCTATGGCAAGCTAGACGCCGAACTGGCCGCGGCGCTGATGTCGATCAACGCCGCCAAGGGCGTGGAGATCGGCGCGGGCTTCGCCGCCGCCGCCCTCACCGGCGAGGAGAACGCCGACGAAATGCGAGCCGGCGACGACGGGCCGATCTTCCTCTCCAACAGCGCCGGCGGCATCCTGGGCGGCATCTCCACCGGCCAGGCGGTGACCGCACGCGTGGCCTTCAAGCCCACCTCCTCGATCCTCACCCCGCGCCGCAGCCTCAACGAGGCCGGCGAGGAGATCGAGCTAAGGACCAAGGGCCGCCACGACCCCTGCGTCGGCATCCGCGCAGTGCCGGTGGTCGAGGCCATGGTCGCCTGTGTGCTGGCCGACGCCTTCCTGCGCCATCGCGGCCAGACCGGCTGAATTTCCTGGGCAGGGCGGACGACCAGCGGTAGGTAATGTCGGGTATTCGACACACGCCTAGTTTGCAAAGCAGTTTGTCTTTCTTCGCCAGCAACTTAGCTTTTGAGAAATCGCCGTGATTTGGCATTGACCGGCCGTGTTTCCGCCACCTAATCAGCCGCACTCCCACTGGCCGAGTCGCGGTCAGCGACGGGACGAGCCGGCCAATAACGGACGCTGATCGCCCTTGCGCTACGACCTCCTGAAAATCCTCCTGGTGGACGACAACCATCACATGCGGATGCTGCTGTCGGAGATCCTGAAGGCGATCGGCGTGCGCCATATCTTCGAGGCCAGCGACGGGGCGCAGGGCCTGCAGATGATGAAGAACCACAACGTCGATATCGTCATGACCGACCTTTCCATGCAGCCGCTGGACGGTATCGACTTCGTACGCCTGCTGCGCCGCTCGCCGGACAGCCCCAACCAGCTGTGCCCGGTGATCATGATCACCGGCCATTCGACGATCGCCCGCGTGCAGGAGGCTCGCAATGCCGGGGTCAACGAGTTCCTGGCCAAGCCGCTGACCGCGCGCAGCGTCCTCGAGCGCGTCGCCCAAATCATCGACCACCCGAGGCCGTTCGTGAAAAGCGCCGACTACTTCGGCCCCGACCGCCGCCGCCGCGCCGATCCCGCCTTCGCCGGACCGTTCCGCCGCGATACCGATGGGACGCCCCGAAGGGCCGCGATCCACGAGCTCTGAGACACGCCTTATTTCTTCACGGATCGGCGCGCAGGATGCCGGCCAGTCCGGGGAGATTCTTGAGATGTCGCTGCGAACCATCGCGGCGGGCGCGGCCCTCGCCGCGGCCGCCATCCTGCTTTCAGGCTGCATTGTCCTGGGCGCCGCCGGCGCAGTCGGCGGCGCGGCTGTCGCCGTCACCGGAACCGCCGTCGGCATCGCCGCCAAGGGCGTCAGCGCCACCGCCCACGGCGTCGGCGATGTCATCGGCGGCGGCAAGAAGGACGACAAGCCCGCGAATTAGTCCTCGCTCAGAGGCTGAGGGAACAGCTCTCGCCGATGCTCGGGCGCGAGACCACCACGCGCGACAGGCCGGGGAACTCAGCCTTCAGCTGTTCGGCGAACCACAGGCACAGGTGCTCCAGCGTCGGGCTCTCGAGGCCCGGCTTTTCGTTCAGCAGGCCATGGTCCAGCTCCGCCGCCGCCGCCCGCAGCGCGCGGTCCAGCTCGCCGAGGTCTGCGACCCAGCCGATCGCGCCCTGTTCCTCGCCGCGCACGCTGGCCTCGACCTTGAACGAGTGGCCGTGCAGGCGCGTGTAGGGGCCCGTGGGCCCCGCCGGCAGGTGGTGCGCCGCGTCGAACGTCGCGGCCTTGGTGATCTCGAAAATCCTGGAGCTCATCTGATCTTGTACGGCGGGGAGGTCTAGTCGCGCCTCAGGCGATGCCGAGGTACTTGTGCGTCTGCACGCTTAAACGCCAGCGGGGATGGGCAAGGCAATAGGCGATGGCCGCTTGGGTGTTCTCCGCCCGCCTCGGCCCATCCATCGGCTGCAGCAGGAACCGTTCGAAGAAGAGCCCCTCGAACCGCGCTGGATCGACGCCCTCCTGGGGATAGACCAGCTTCAGTTCCTGGCCCCTGGTCTGCGCCACCGGCGCCTGGGCCTTGGGGCTGACGCAGATCCAGTCGACGCCATCGGGGACCGGCAAGGTGCCGTTGGTCTCCAGCGCCAGGGAAAAGCCCCGCCCATGCAGCGCCTCGATCAGCGGCGCATCCAGCTGCAGCAGGGGCTCGCCGCCGGTCAGGACCACCAGCCGGTCGTCGGCCCCGCCTTGCCACGCCGCCTCGACCGCCGCCGCCAGGGCCTCGGCGTTGGCGAACCGGCCCCCGCCGGGCCCGTCCATGCCGACGAAATCGGTGTCGCAGAAGGTGCAGACCGCACTGTCCCGATCCTGCTCGCGGCCCGACCAAAGGTTGCATCCGGCGAAACGGCAAAACACCGCCGGACGGCCCGCCTGGCCGCCCTCGCCCTGCAGGGTCAGGAAGATCTCCTTGACCGCGTAGCTCATCCTCGCAGCACCGGGCGCTCCTGCGCCACCCAGCCCTCCCAGCCCTTCGCCCGCAGCTCGCAGGCCGGGCAGGTCCCGCAGCCGTAGCCCCAGGGGTGCAGGGCGTCGCGTTCGCCCAGGTAGCAGGTGTGGCTCTCCTCGACGATCAGCCGCACGAGCGCGTCTCCGCCCAGCCCCTTGGCCAGCGACCAGGTGTCGGCCTTGGTGATCCACATCAGGGGCGTCTCGATGACGAAGTCCTGGGCCATGCCCAGGTTCAGCGTGGTCTGCATGGCGTCCAGCGTCTCGCGCCGGCAGTCCGGATAGCCGGAGAAATCGGTCTCGCACATGCCGCCGACCAGGGATTTCAGGCCGCGTCTGTCGGCCAGCGCCGCCGCGTACACGAAAAACGCCAGGTTTCGGCCCGGCACGAAGGTCGACGGCAGACCTTTCTCGGTCATCTCGATAGCCCGGTCGGCGGTGAGCGCCGAGGCCGCGACAGCCCCGAAGCTGGAGATGTCGAGCACATGGTCCTCGCCCAGCCGCGGCGCCCAGGCGGGGAACTCGCGGGTCATGCGCTGGCGCACCGCCAACCGGGCCTCCAGCTCCACCGCATGGCGCTGGCCGTAGTCGAAGCCCACGGTCTCGACCTGCCCATAGCGTTCAAGAGCCCAGGCCAGGCAGACGCTGGAGTCCTGCCCGCCGGAGAACAGCACAAGGGCGCCGGCCTCCCGCTGGGTATTTAGGTCGATCATCGCCCTCATATGCGCGATCGGACCCGGCTTCGCAAAGAGGCCGGCCAGACCCGCCGGACAATGCGTGTGTCGCCTCTGTGACTTAACCTCTCCGCAAGCGCTTGGCGCCATGGTGGCGGCTGTCGCGTACCGCAACCTTCGGCTGTCCATGTCCCTCCCCGAGTTCTTCTTCGACCGCGTCACTGCCGAGATCATCCAGCAAATGGATGGCGCGCTGGCCCTGACCGATCAGCTTTCGCGGCAACGCCTGACGCCAGACGCCCAGTCGTGCGTGAGCGGCGTGGCCGAGGCCGCCCAGGGCGTACGCCGGCTGATGGAACGCGCGTCCGACCTGCGCAGGGTCACCCTGCACGGCGTCACCCTCGATCCCGCGCCGCTTCGCCTGCGCGAACTGGTCGACGAAGTCCACAGCCGCTGGCAGCCCGCCGCGGCCAACAGCGGCGTGACCCTGCTCGTCTCCTACGACGGCGATCCGGACGCCTGCGCGCTCGGCGACCGCGCCCGCTTGCTGCAGGTGTTCGACGGCTTCGTTGGCGAGGCGGTGGCCGCCATGCGCCGCGGCGCAGTCGAGGCCAGCGTGCGCACGGTGGTCGGGCCCGAAGGCGTGCGCCTCGAAGGCCGCGTGCGCGGCGCCCGCGATCCGGCTTGGCAAGGCCATGACCTGGAGACCCGGGTCCGCGAGATCGAGGCCCGCTTCGGCCTGGAAGTGGCCATCGGCGTCGTCATGGCCCGTCA
>NZ_SSMZ01000155.1 GCF_004799395.1 Phenylobacterium sp. | reverse complement strand
GGCCCAGGCGGTCGCCGAGTTGCCGCCGCAGATGGGCCGGGCCTTCCGCCTGCACAAGCTGGAGGGCCGCTCCCAGGCCCAGACCGCCGAGGCCATGGGCGTCTCGCAGAAGATGGTCGAACAACACATCGCCGTCGCCATGCGGCGCCTGGCCGAGAGGCTTCGATCGTGAGCCGCATTCAATTGATAGGCGAACCTAGGGATGTGACGGTTTGGCGCCGTCTCCATCCCTGTTCCGCGCGGTCGGCGCAGAGCAGGCGGGCAGGCCGATGAGTAGTCAAGTGTCGCGAGAGGACGAAGCGGTGGCGGAAGCCGGCGCCTGGATCGCGCGCCTCGGTGACGAGGCGGCGGCCTCCGACGTCGGCCTGGAGTTCGACGCCTGGCTCGCCGCCGACCCCGCCAACCGTGCGGCCTATCGCCACGCGCTCGGGCTCTGGCATGAGTTCGACGTCCGCGCCGAGGCGGTGCTGGCCGAGCTAGCGGACGCCAATCTCGAGATGCCGCCCGCGCCGGTTGTGGCGCTCATTCCACGGGTCCGGCGCCGGTCGCCGCAGACCCGCTGGTGGGTCGGCGCGGGCGGCGCCGCGCTGGCCGCCGGCCTGGCGCTGGCGGTCATGCCGAACGTGCTCACGGCTCCCACAGTGCAGACCTTCACCACCGCCAAGGGTCAGCATCAACACGTCGCGCTGGCCGACGGTTCTATCGTCGACCTCGACGCCGAGACCAAGCTCAGCGTCGCCTTTTCGCGCGGCGAACGCCGGGTGGCGCTGAGCGAGGGCCAGGCCATCTTCGACGTCGTCCACGACGAGAGCCGGCCATTTACGGTGCACGCCGGCGGCCGCGTGGTGCGCGACGTCGGCACCCAGTTCGACGTACGCAAGCGCGGCGCCGATGTCACCGTCACAGTCGCCAAGGGCCGCGTCGAGATCAGCTCGGAGGGCGGCGCGACCCTGAGCCGCGCGATCTTCCTGGGTCCCGGCCAGCGGGTGGAGATCGAGCCTTCGGGTCTCGCCCAGATGAGCCTCGTCGACCCGCAGGAGACATTCAGCTGGCGCGCCGGGCGGCTGGTTTACCGCGGGCGCCCGCTGGCCGAGGTGGTGGCCGACCTGAACCGCCAGTTCGTCGAACAGACCCAGATCGCCGACCCCGAACTGGGCAAGCTGCCGATCACCGGGGTCATCGTTCTCGACAATCCGCGCGACGTCATGGCGCGGCTGAGCTTGATGCTTCCGATCAGGACGGTAGGTTCCGACAAAGGGCTGACACTTCTTCGGAAGTAAGGCCCAGATTCGGGGGCGAAGCTGTCTAGAGTGGGGCGTCGGGGCTTTGTGGCCTGTCTGGCCATCGCCGTCGCGGCCGCCGGCGTCAGCGTTGGCGCTGGGGGCGCCGCGCTCGCGGCGTCGCCCCGCATTCGTTTCCATATCGAGCCCAAGCGCCTGTCCGAGGCCCTGCTTGACCTGGCCCAGCAGGCCAATGTCACCCTGATCGGCGCCGGGGCCTGCGACGGCGCGGCTCTGCACTCGACGATCGCCGGCAGCCTGACGGTCGAGCAGGCGCTCGACCAGTTGCTGGGCGGCGCGCCCTGCGCCTGGACGATGATCGCGCCGGGAGCGGTGGAGATCCGCGCCCTTGCCCGGACCTCCGGGGCGCAGAGTCCCGCCTCGTCCGCGGTTTCCGAGCTTCTGGTCACCGCCACCAAGCGCGTCCGCGACCCGCGCCAGCTGGCCGTCTCCATGACTGCGGTCGGCGGCGGCGACCTGCAGGCTACCGGCGCCAGTGACGCGGCCGAGGGCGCGGCCCAGCTCGATATCCTGTCGACCAACCTGGGTCCGGGCCGCGACAAGCTCTTGCTGCGCGGCCTTTCCGACGGCGCCTATACCGGCCGGGCTCGATCCACCGTCGCCACCTATCTCGACGACCTGCCGATCAACTACAACGCTCCGGACCCGGATCTGCGGCTGGTGGACGTCGAACGCGTGGAGATCGCTCGCGGCCCGCAGAGCACCCTGTTCGGCGCGGGATTCTTAAGCGGGCTCTACCGCATCGTCTCGTACAAGCCTGACCTGGAGCGCTTCTCCGACGAACTGCGCGCCTCGAGTTCCCTCACCGAGCATGGCAGCCCGAGCGGCGACATCGAGGGCTACGTCAACATGCCGCTCTGGCATGACATCGTCGGCGCACGGATTTCGGGCTACGACGAGTTGGACGGCGGCTACCTGGACGACGTGATCCTGAAGAAGGCCGACGCCAACCGCACCGAGCGGCTCGGGGCCCGCTCGATCTTCCTGCTGCAGCCGCAGAGCGACTGGTCGGTGGAGCTCACCGTCGCCGGCCAGCACCTGCGCTCCAATGACACCCAGTACACGACGCCGGGCCTGGGCCTGACGCGCGACAACCGGATCGCTGAGCCGCACGTCAACGACATCGGCCTGGCGACGGTCAGCGTGCGCAAGTCGTGGGGCTGGGCCGACTTCACCTCGACGAGCGGCGTCGTGCGTCACGACTACTCCAGCTTCTACGACGCCACCGCCGTCCAGGACCTCTATACCTCTCACGCCCAGACCTCGGCCTATTCAGAGAAGGCGCGGGTCACCATGTTCGTGGAAGACGCCTTCCTGACGTCGCGGGGCGCTGGCCCCTTCCAGTGGCTGGCGGGCGTCTACGGCTCGAGCACCGCCGAGCATTCGCCGACAGAATTCCTGGCCCAGCTCTCCTTCGTGCCACAGGGCGTGCCGGTCTACGGTGACGATCGCCACGACCAGGTCGACGAGATCGCCGCCTATGGCGAGGCGTCCTGGGCGTTCGCCCCGAAATGGCTTGTCGAGGTGGGCGGCCGGGCCTTCAACATCCACACGGAGACCACCTCGAATGTCGTCTCCGAACGGTTCGCCCCGCGGAGCCTCGCTCAGGACGTCACCTTCAACGGCTTCGCGCCCAAGGTCTCGATCCAGCGCGAGCTGTCGGCCGGCGATCTGATCTATGCGGTGATGTCCCAGGGCATGCGGACCGGCGGCGTCAACTCTGGCGGGGCCGTGCCCTTGCCGCCGCAGCAGGAGATCTATTCGCCGGACAAGCTGACCAACTATGAGGCGGGGCTCAAGCTGCGGCTGTGGGACGACCGCGTGGCGCTCAATTCTGCCGTCTTCTACGACGTCTGGAAGAATATCCAGACCGACCAGTTCCGCCCTTCCGGGATTCCCTTCACCACCAACGCCGGCGACGCCGGCATCCTGGGCCTGGAGGCGGAGGCGCAGGTGGAGCTGTCCCAGGGTCTCTCGGCGCAGCTAAATGCGCGCCTCGACCGCACGCGGATCACCAACGCCAATCCGATCTTCACCTCGGCCTTTGTCGACGGTTTGCCGGACGCCCCGGCCGTCTCCGGGGGCGGGGTGCTGAGCTATCAGCGCACCCTGCAGGGCGACTGGAGGCTACGGCTGGTGGGCGAAACCACCTATGTCGGCAAGTCGCGGGTGAACTTCGACACCCGGTTCCCGGAGATGGGCGGCTATGTGCGCACCAAACTGCTGGTGGAGATCCGACGCAGGGCCGTCGGCTTGCAGGTGTTCTTGACCAACCCGACCAACGCCTTCAACGACACCTTCGCTTTCGGAAATCCCTTCAACCCGACGCAAATCCAGCAGGTCACGCCGCAGCGCCCGAGGACTTTGGGCTTCACCCTCTTCGCCGCCCATTGATTTTTTGACATCTGACCTAGGGATTGGCCACGCCGGCGCCGTCTCTGCTGCGACCCTCACGCCACCCTGGAGCGTGCAGGTCCTAAGGCTACGTCGCGCGTCCCGAGCCCAAACCGCGCGGCGTCCGGCCGAGCGCGGCCCTGACGAGGAGAGACGTTGGGGCCGCGCCGTCTCGGCCTTTTCTCTAGAAATTTGGCGAGATCGCTTGGCGATGCTAGACTGTAGGGGTCGTGCGTGGCCGCCTTCTGCGCGCGACAGACAAGCGTCGAGAAATCGGCGCGCCAGCATCCAGTCGCTGGCAAGAGAGATCGCCCCGGCCTGAGACGTCACACCTCGGCCGGGGCATTTTCCCAAAGCCGACGCTCAGCCCAGATTCACGCCGACGATCTGCATCATCAGTTTGATCAGGACGGCCTGACGATTGGTCCCGGTCTTCTCGAACACCCGCGCCAGATGGTTCTGGGCGGTGAAGCGGCTGATGCGCAAGCTCAGGGCGGCCTCGCGCACGGTCTCGCCTTCGAACAGAGCCAGCGCCAGCCGCGCCTCGGCGGTCGTCAGGCTGAAGATGTCGCGCAGCTTCTGCTCGGGCAGACGCACGCCCGCCGCCAGGTCGGTGACGCAGACGATGACGACCGGCGGCGCATCCAGTAGGCCCAGCCCGTCGGCGCGCACCGGCGCCACGGTCGCCGACAGGCAAGCCGTCCCGTTCGCGGTCGGAAGCGAGGTCGAGCCGCCAGCGCGCGCGCTAGCGTCGCGCGCCGCGGCCTTGGCCACCAGCCCCTGAAGTGTCCGCGCCGCCGCCGGATCGGTCGCCGCCAGCCGCCCGCCGGCCAGCAGCAGGCCGCTGCGCGCCATCGCCATGGCTTCGCCAGCGGCGTTCATCCGCTGCACTCGCCCTTCGCCATCGGTCAGGAAGAGCCCATGCGGCGAGGCGTCGAAAACCGCCGTGAGGCCGCCACCCAACGCCCGATCCGTGGCCAGCTTCTGCCCGAGGTCGAAGGCGCGAAGCAGATGGGGGTGCAGGCTGCGCGCCAGTTCCAGGTCGGCGAAGTCGAACTGTCCGCGCCGCCGTCCCCGGGTGATGTTGATGGTGGCTGTCTCGCTTCCGCGTACGGCCAAGCGCACCATGAGGCAGGAGTGGATATCCTGTGGCTTCAGGAAGTCGTTGTAGTACTCGCTCGCCACGAGATCCGACTTCGGCATCCAGTCCTCATCGGTCAGGACGCGCGGCGCCCAGCTGCGGAGCCACCTGTCGGGATCCGCGACCAGGTGCAATGGATTGCGATCGGCGTAGTGGCTTGAATAGCGGTCGAGTTCGCAAGGGTCGATCCGCGCGATGATCCCGCCGGCGCCGCCGCCGCGAAGATCGAGAAGCGAAAGCCAGCCTTTTTCCCCGCCGATGGCGTCGGCGTAGCGCTCCATGGCGGGAGCCCAGAGCGATGGCTCAAGCGCCGCCCCATAGACGAGATCGAGGAACTCACTTTGGTTGAAGCCAGCCATGCGGACGCCCACCGGCGGCCGACGAATGCGGCCTGACCGCAGGATAGCCTGTCGGGGCGATACGCCAAGCGCGCCCGTGGAGCCGTGTTACCGCCGCGAAACGCATGCCGGCTTGCGCGGCCGCGGGCGCTCCCTAAGCTCCGAAGCACAATCTGGGGGAACACAAACGTGCATCGCAAAGCCTATTTCGCCACGGCCCTGACCGCGGCTCTGCTGGTCTCAGGAGCCTGCGCGGCTGCCGACGCGCCCGCGGCCAAGCCGGCCGCAAAGGCCTCGTCCGTCCGCGACCTGTCGGCGACCACCGCCCCAGAGGCGGTTGGGTTTGACTCCAAGCGACTGAAATCTATGGACGATTACATGGCCAAGGTGGTGAGCGACGGCCGTGTGGCCGGCATGACCACGCTGCTCGCCCGCCATGGCAAGGTGGTGGAGTTCAAGACCTACGGAAAGACCAGCCTTGAGACCGGCGAGGCGATGCCGAAGGACGAGATCTTCCGCATCTATTCCATGTCCAAGCCGCTGACCGGCGTGGCGATGATGATCCTGTTCGAACAGGGCAAGTGGCGTCTGGACGATCCGGTCACGCGCTACGTGCCGGAATTCAAGAACCTCAAGGTGATGGTCGAGGCCGACAAGGACGGGAACATCACCAAGACCGAGCCCATGAAGCGCCCGCCGACCATGCGGGAGATCATGAGCCATACCGCAGGCTTCGGTTACGGCCTGGGCGACGAGCACCCCGTGGACAAGCTCTATCGCTCGAAACAGGTGCTGGGCTCCACCGGCCTGCACCAGATGATCGAGCGGACCGCCGAGATTCCGCTGATGTACCAGCCGGGGACCAGCTGGTCCTATTCCAGCGCCGTCGATATCCAGGGCTACATCGTCGAAAAGTTGACTGGCAAGACGCTCGGACAGTTCCTGCAGGAGAACGTCTTCGGGCCGCTGAAGATGAAGGACACGGCCTTCTACACCGGGCCTGAAAAGGCCACGCGCCTGGCCGCGGTCTATGTGGCCGAGCGCGGCCAGACCAAGATCCACGAAGCCTCTGACCTGTTCGGCCAGAAGATGCCCGACTATTCCAAGCCGCCGGCCATGGAGAGCGGCGGCGGCGGCCTGACGTCGACCACCATGGACTACGCCCGCTTCTGCCAGATGATGCTGAACAAGGGCGAACTGGACGGCGTGCGCGTGCTGTCGCCGGCTTCCATCGAGCTGATGGACACCAACGTGATCCCGCACAATGTGCTGGTGACCACCAACGGCACCTCCGGCATCCGCTTCAACGAGGCGGTGGGCTTCGGTCTCGACTTCCAGGTGGACAACGACCCGCGCCGGGCCGGGTCGCTGGAGGGCAAGAACACCATGAGCTGGGGCGGCGCGGCCGGCACCTGGTTCTGGATCGACCCCACCAACGACGTGCTGTTCGTGGGCATGATCCAGCGCATGGGCGGAACCGGCGGCGACGACCTGGGCACCCAGGCGCGGACCCTGACCTATCAGGCGCTGCTGCATCCGGAGAAGTAGCGGCCGGTGGTCGATCCCCAGATCTCAACGGCGTTTCGGCCCTATCTGGCGCCTGGGGAGCGGGTCGTCTGGACCGGACGGCCAGCAGGCGGCCTGCTCCTGACGGGCAACGACTGGTTCTTGGTGCCCTTCAGCCTGGCCTGGAGCGTCATGGCGCTCTACTCGCTGAGCAGCCTTCTCCTGTCCAAGCCGACACTGATGTCGCTCGTCTTCGGCACCGTTTTCGGCTTGGCGGCGCTGTTCTTCGTCGCCGGCCGGTTCGTCACCGACGCCTGGATCAGGTCACGGACCGTCTATGCCGTGACCACCACCCGCGCGCTTGAGATCCGGGCGGCCTTCACCCAGAAGCTGATCACTGCGCCTGTCGGCGGCTCGGTGATCCTGAAGCACGGCCGGGCAGGGCGCGGAACGCTGACATTCCAGAGGGCCGGCGGAGATGGCGGCTTCAGCGCCATCTTCGGCCGACGGGGCAATTGGCAGCTTTGGCTTCCCGGGGTGACCGACAATGTCAGCTTCCTGGCGATCGACGATCCGATGGAGGCCTACAGGTTCGCATCGGCCGCCCCCGCGCCTTGACTTTCGCACCCCTCCGTGCGCCCTTCCGCGCCTCGTAAAACAGCCGGTTTTCCAGAGCTAAATGCACGCCTACCGCACCCACACCTGCGGCGCGCTTCGCGCCGCCGACACCGGCCAGACGGTCCGCCTTTCAGGCTGGATCCACCGCAAGCGCGATCACGGCGGGCTGATGTTCGTGGATTTGCGCGACCACTACGGCCTGACCCAGCTGGTGCTCTCGCCCGAGACCCCCGGCTTCGACCTCGTCGAGCATATCCGAGCCGAGAGCGTGATCCGCGTCGACGGTGAGGTGGTGGCCCGCTCGGCCGACACGGTGAACCCGAACCTGCCTACCGGCGAGATTGAGATTCGCGTGCGCCATGTGGACGTGCTGTCGGCCGCCAGCGAACTGCCGTTGCCGGTCTTCGGCGAGCCCGATTATCCGGAAGAGATCCGGCTGAAGAACCGCCACCTCGATCTGCGCCGCGAGACCTTGCACCGCAACATCGTGCTGCGCTCGAAGGTCATCCATTCGATCCGCAACCGGATGATCGACCAGGGCTTCCTGGAATACCAGACGCCGATCCTGACCGCCTCGTCGCCGGAGGGCGCGCGCGACTTCCTGGTGCCGTCGCGGCTGCATCCGACCAAGTTCTACGCGCTCCCGCAGGCGCCGCAGCAGTTCAAACAGCTCCTGATGGTCTCCGGCTTCGACCGCTACTTCCAGATCGCGCCCTGCTTCCGCGACGAGGACCTGCGCGCGGACCGGTCCCTTGAGTTCTATCAGCTCGACGTCGAGATGAGCTTCGTCACCCAGGAAGACGTGTTCGCCGCGATCGAGCCCGTGATGCACGGCGTGTTCGAGGAGTTCGCCGACGGCAAGCCGGTGACGCCGTACCCGTTCCCGCGCATCCCGTTCCGCGAGTCGATCGCCAAGTACGGGACCGACAAGCCGGATCTGCGCAATCCGATCGTCATGCAGGACGTCTCGGACCATTTCCGGGGCGGCGGCTTCGGCCTGTTCGCCCGCATCCTCGAGGATGGCAAGAACGCCGTCTGGGGGATCCCGGCGCCGAAGGGCGGCTCGCGCGCCTTCTGCGACCGGATGAACAGCTGGGCGCAGGGCGAAGGCCAGGCCGGCCTGGGTTACATCTTCTGGAGCGAGGATCAGGGCGGCTGGGGTGGCCCGATCGCGAAGAACCTGGGTCCGGAGAAGACCGACGCGGTGATGGGCCAGCTCCGATTGGGGCAGGGGGACGCCGCATTCTTCTCAGCTGGCGATCCCAAGACCTTCGCCAAGTTCGCCGGGACCGCCCGGACCAAGGTGGGGACCGACCTCAACCTGATCGATGAGGATCGCTTCGAATTCGTCTGGATCGTCGACTTCCCGATGTTCGAGATGAACGAGGAGACCAATCGCGTCGACTTCAGCCACAACCCGTTCTCGATGCCGCAGGGCGAGCTGGAGGCCCTGAACACCAAGGACCCGCTCGACGTGCTGGCCTACCAGTACGACATCGTCTGCAACGGCTATGAGCTGTGCTCCGGCGCGGTCAGGAACCACCTGCCGGAGATCATGCTGCGGGCCTTTGAGATCGCGGGATATGGGCCCAACGTCGTCGAGGAGCAGTTCGGCGGCATGCTGAACGCTTTCCGCCACGGCGCGCCGCCGCACGGGGGCTTGGCGCCCGGCATCGACCGCATCGTCATGCTGCTGGCCGGCGAAACCGCCATCCGTGAGGTCATCGCCTTCCCGCTGAACCAGCAGGGTCAGGACCTGATGATGAATGCGCCATCAGAAGTCTCGGATAAACAGCTGAAAGAGCTGAGCATCCGGCTCGCACCCCAGCTGAAGGTCTAGGGCGCGCTCCGCGGCGTTACCGCCACGAGGTATCGGTACGGTCCAGGCGGCGCCGGAGGTGCTGGCGGAGCCGGCGGCGCCGCGGGAATCGCCACACGGATGTGTGGCATCGGAATGTGCACCGAGCCGCTGCATGGCTTGGCCACCAGCCCGCTTGGCACGCGCGTGTGGCTGTTGCCGCAGGCCTCGTCGAGTTGATCCTGGGTCAGGTTGTGGGCGTGCGACAGATCGGCGTCGCCGATCTGGGTGCGGTGCAGGTCGGCGTCCTTGAAGTCGGCGTTGTCGAAATTGGCGCCCATCAGTACGGCGAACTCAAGCACCGCGTCGCGGAAGATGGCCTTCTCGAACCGTCCGTAGGTCAGGGTCGCCGCGCGCAGGGTGGCGTCATGGAAGTCTGCGTTGTGGGCGACCACCTTGTTCAGATTGGCCCCCGTCAGGTCGGTGTTCCGCATGATCGCGCCGACCATCTGGGCCTGGTTGAAGTTCGAGCCCTGGGCCGAGGAGTCGGTAAAATCCGCCCCCGAAAGGTTGGCGTCGGTGAAAATGCTGCCGCTGGCCTGGGTGTCGCGCAGCTTGGCGTGGGTCAGGATGGCGTTGGAGAAATTGACGCCGAGGATCTGCGAGTCGGTCAAATCCGCGCGGGTGAGGTCCGCGCCGCTAAAGATCGAGGAGATGAAATGGGCCTCGCGGAGGTCCGAGCCGACCAGGGCTGCGCCGGAGAAATTGGCGTTCATGAAGTGGGCGCCATGCAGGCGGCGCCCCGACAACTCGCACTTCACGCAATCGCCCCCGAAGGTGTTCGAACGCGGCACCTCCCGGTCGCTGCCGCCGCCGGCCTGAGCGGCCATCGGCGCGGCCAGACTCAGGGCCGTCAGCGCGATCAGCAGGGGTGAGGTCGTCTTGGCCACTCGGAAGCTGTCCTTGAAACTTGCAGGTTCCATGTGCCTTCCGGAGACCTCGGACGCCACTTAATTCGCGGTAATTGTTAAGAGCTTAGGCAAGAATGCCTATCAATCGGCATTCGCTCAGGCGCCCAGATCTTCGCCCAATCGGCCCGCGCGCACGCCACAACTCTCGCAGATCAGCGAGGCTCCTTTGCGCACGACGGCCACATCGCCGCAGGCGGGGCAGACGTCGGCGGCGTCGAGCGCGGCAGGACCGCTGGCGCGGTGGGCGCTGGGCAGGAAGACGAGGTTGTCGGGCGCCGCTCCACGCGAAAAGCCGCGCGAAATGAACCGCGAGGCGGGTTGCGGTCCCTCAGTGTCTAGGCTGTCGGCCTCCAGCGCCTCGCCCTTGCCGCGGCCCAGGCCGTCGGCGTTGAGCTCGCTGGGATCGCCGGTCGCCAGGTCCTTGCGGCCCAGGTAGGAGACGCCCAGTTCGCGGAAGATGTAGTCGAGGATCGAGGTCGCCGACCGCACTGTGTCGTTACCCGTGACCGGACCCGCGGGCTCGAAGCGGGTGAAGACGAAGGCGTCGACGAACTCGTCGAGCGGCACGCCGTACTGCAGGCCGATGGAGATCGCGATGGCGAAGTTGTTCATCAGCGAGCGGAAGGCGGCGCCTTCCTTGTGCATGTCGATGAAGATCTCGCCGAGCTCGCCGTCGTCGTATTCGCCGGTGTGCAGATAGACCTTGTGGCCGCCCACCGCAGCCTTCTGGATGTAGCCCTTGCGGCGGTCGGGAAGTTTGCGCCGGGTGCGGTCGCGCTCGACCACCCGCTCGACGATACGTTCCTCCGGATCCGGGGGCCGTGCGGCCCGGGGTTCGCCGAGGTTCGGCAGGACCAACGCCAGGTCCGCCGGCGCAGCGGCGCGGCGCGCTTGGATCGGCCCGGTCGCTTCGTGCAGCGCCGCAAGCAACTCGGCGGGAGAGGCGTTCCAGGCCAGTTCCGCCTCGGCCACCCGGGGCACGGCCAGCGCCAGGTCCAGCGCCTGGGCCATGGTGCGCACCGGCGCTTCGCCGAGTTCTGTGGCGCTGCGAAACACGTTGCGCGCGAGGGGCGTGAGGAAGTCCGCGTCGGCGAGGCTGTCGCCGCCCAGGGCGTGGGCTTCCGCGGCGGCCACGTCGGCGACCGTGAAACCCATGAGGGCGAGAAGGTCGAACTGTGGATCGCTCAGTTGTTCGGACGTGGCTCCCATCACGTCGCGCAGGAAACCGTCGCCGATCACGGAGGGCGTGAAGGCCGCGGCCAGACGGCCAACCATGGGCAGGGCGGCCTCGACCGCGGCGATCTCGTGGTCGGTGAAGCCGCGAGCGAGCAGGGCGGCGTGGCTGACGCCGGGCGCGTCGCTTAGGTCCGCCCTGCCGAGCAACAGGGAATGAGCCTCGGCGGCCTCGACGCCCACCAGAGCGAGGCCACGCGTAGCCGCCTCGCTGAGGCTGCGCACCGGTTCGCCGTCGGCGCTTTCGGCAAAACACACCGGTCCGGCCCAGGGTTCGCCGGAAAGCCGGCCGCCGCCCAGTCGCAACTCCAGCTCCGGGTCGCGGAACAGGGCGAGGTTCGCGCCCGCGCCTTCAATCGCCGCGCCGGCGGCGAGGTACAGCTCGCGCGCGGTCTCCCGGGCCGCGTTGCTGTCGTAGTCGAGGCCGTGGGCCACCAGCCATTCGCCGAGGCCTGCGAGACCCATCACCGCGTCGCCGTCGCCCGCGGCCGCCAGTGCTGCGGCCAGGAGCGCGGTAGCGGCCTCGAAGGCGTCGATGTCGAAACCGTCCGGCGACCAGAACCCCATCAGGTCGACGCCGCCGCGCCATCCGGCGTCGGCCGCGGCTATGGCTTCGGCGGCGGAGTGGCTCTGCGCGACGATCACCGCGCCTGTGGCCCAGGCCGCGCGCGCGACACCCTCGTCCGCCGGTCCGACGACCACCAGCCGCGGGCCGCCATTGGCGAGCGGCGCTTCCGCCGCCCAGGCGCTTTCACCGGCTCGAACCAGGGCCACCGCGTCCAGGATCATGATGTCGGAAGCGCCCGCCGCGCGGGCCGCCTCGGCGGCGCGGGCCAGGCTGGGGTTGGCTTGCGGATCGGCGCAGGCCTCCCGGTCGCCGTCGCAGCGCAGGACGGCATCCATCACCGCCTGCAGCCGGCGGCTGAGCTCCACGGCCGCGGCCAGGGCGGTCGCCTGGCCGCGATGCGCCGCCACGGCCTTGGCGATCTGCGGCGAGCCCGCTTCGACGACCAGCATTGGCTCACCGGCGCGGGGCGCGGCGAGGGCGATCGTCCCTGCCAGCAGCGCCTCGGTCAGGCCGTCGCGGAAGCGGGTCCGGGCGCGGACGTCCTTCACCAGCCCCTTGGCCTGGGCACGGGCGGTCAGTTGTTCGACGGCCTCTGCGATGGCGGCGGGGAGGTCGGTCTCGCCGCCCGCCCAGTCGATCCAGGCGTCCAGCCGCGCATTGGTCCAGTGGGCCGGAGCCTGGGCTTCCACGAAGCGTCCACCGTGTTCCACGATCCGCGCCTCGATTCTCGTCCGCGATGCTTCGCGCGCCATCCGACGACTCCCTTGGGCGAGCCTAGGGCGGTGCGCAGGGCTCGATCAATAGATGTTGTGGTCGCAAGAGCGTTCATCCCCAACATCTTGCAGACAAATGGTCGCCGGTGCGGCGCTGGACGCTCCAAATCGCCCCGCCTATAGTCCGGCCGCAATCCTCCCCCTCCCAGAGACGAACGCCCCGTGCTGAATTTCCTGAAGTCGATCTTCACCTGGTGGAACGGCGCCACCATCGGCGCGCGATTCCACATTGGCCGCCGTGGCGTCTATGTCGGCCAGGACGAGGGCGGTAACCGCTACTTCGAAGCCAAGGACAACTCCGACAGCTATGACGGGCGCAAGCGCCGCTGGGTGCTCTACAAGGGCTACGCCGACGCCTCGAAGGTCACCGCCGAATGGCACGGCTGGCTGCACTACACCTTCGATGAGCCGCCCACCGTGGAGCCGTTCCTGATCAAGCCCTGGGAAAAGGACCATCTGCCGAACCTTACCGGCACGATTCACGCCTATCGCCCGCAGGGGGCCATCTCGCGCGGAGGCGAGCGGCAGAAGGCCACCGCCGACTACGAGGCGTGGCTTCCGAAATAAGGTCAGGTCCGCTGTCCGTCCGCCCGACACCGAGATCGCTGTTCCACCTGGTCCTGCTGGCCGGGGCCGCCGTCGCGGGTCTCGCCGTCGCACAGCCGCCCGCACCCAGCGAAACCGCCCCCAAAGCGGCGCCGGAGGCGCCGCCGCCGGCCGGTCCGCCCGTGTCTGAGCCTGCGGCCGCGCCGCCGATCTCCGAGAAGGAAGTCGCGCCGCCGCCACCACCGCCCGTCGAGGCCAAGCCCGCGGGGGTCCCCGTGCGCCGCGCCCGCTACGACGTCGCCGTGATCGAGGCGCTGGACAAGGTCACCGCCGAGAGCCTGCGC
Organism: Phenylobacterium sp.; assembly: GCF_004799395.1. Classification (GTDB taxonomy): domain Bacteria; phylum Pseudomonadota; class Alphaproteobacteria; order Caulobacterales; family Caulobacteraceae; genus Phenylobacterium. Next base: position 4,113 of record NZ_SSMZ01000155.1, on the reverse strand, counting down.
TTCGAGGCCGCGGTCGGCCGGCCTGTCCGCTACAAGAGCCTGGTGTTCACGGTGAAGGCCTGCGAGCGCTCCGCGCCGGAGGAAGCCGTCGAGGATTCCATCGCCTACCTCACCGTCGACTCCCAGCCGCGCCCGGAGCCCGGCAAACCGCCGCTCGCGCCCCGCCAGGCCTTCAAGGGCTGGATGTACGCATCGTCGCCCGGGCTGCACCCACTGGAGCACCCGGTCTACGACGCCTGGCTGATCACCTGCAGGGCGGCTGTACCGGTCAGCGCGCCGCCGCCGCCGGCCCGTTGAAACTCGCCCTCGACCGCCATCGCGGCCGCCAACCGGCGATGATAGTCGCGACGTGAGATCTCCACCGCGCCGAACTGGCTCAGATGCGCGGTCATGAACTGCGTGTCGAGCAGTCGATAGCCCCCGGCGATCAACCTGGCGACCAGGTGCGTCAGCGCCACCTTCGAGGCGTCCCGGGCGCACGAGAACATGCTTTCGCCGAAGAACGCGCCGTGCAGCGAGACTCCGTAGAGCCCGCCCACCAGTTCTCCGTCACGCCAGCACTCCACCGAGTGGGCGAAGCCTTGCTCGTGCAGCCGCACATAGAGGTCCTCGATCGGGTGGTTGATCCAGGTCTCCAGCCGGCCCGGCCCGGCCTCAGCGCAGGCCTGAACGACCCGGCGGAAGGCGGTGTCGATGCGGATTTCGAAGGGCTCGGCGCGCACCGTTCGCGCCAGCCGATGGGCGACATGGAAGGCGTCGAGCGGGATTACGCCGCGCCGCTCCGGATCGATCAGGAAGACGCGCTCATCCTCGCGCGCGTCGGCCATCGGGAAGACGCCGCGCGCGTAGCAGGCCAGGAGATCGCGGGCGTCGAATTGCGCCATGGCCGGACTCTACAGGGCTTCGGCGGCGGGGGTAGGCGCTAGCCGCCGCCGGCGACCACCGGCAGCACGATCCGCGAGGCCATATCCGGCGCGGCGTAGACCTTCTGGGTCGCGGCGACAAAGTCGCCGGCATTGGCGGCGTAGATGCTGGGCGTGAAGGTCTGGGGATTGCGGTCGATGAGCGGGAACCAGGTCGATTGCACCTGCACCATGATCCGGTGGCCGGCCTTGAAGACGTGGTCGCGGTCGCGCAGCGGCACGTCCCACTTCACCGGCTTGTTGGGGGTCAGCGCGTGTGGGTGCTCGAAGCTCGACAGATAGCGCCCGCGGCGCACCTCCATGGCGATCGGCAGCTCATAGCCGTTGGCGCTGTGGGCGAACATGCCGGGCAGTGGACCGTCGTCCGCCGACCAGGCCGGCTTCTGGGCGTCGTCGGGCGCGACGTCGATCAACTTGACGATGAAGTCGCTGTCGCTGCCCGAGGTCGAGGCGAAGAGCTCGGCGGCCACCGGTCCGGAGACGGTGAGGTCGGCGCTGAGCGGCGCGCTGACGTAGGTGAGCACGTCGGGGCGGTGGTCAACGAAGCGTTGGTCCGCCGACTCCCAGGTCCGCCAGTCACCGGCGGGATAAGTCGGCGAGATCGGCCGGGCGCGATAGGGCACGGGATTGGCCGGGTCGGAGACGTAATCACGATGCGCCCCCGCCTCGCCCGGCCCAGGCGCGGCGAAGCTCAACGTGCCGTCGGCATGGAAATAGAGGCTCGTCGGCTTGGCGGCGGCCGGCGGCCAGGCGGCGTATGTCTTCCAGATGTTGGAACCGGTCTGGAACATGGTCGCCGCCCAGGCTGGCTTCATACCCTTGTCGTGCAGCCAGTAGGCGAAGAACGGAGCCTCGATGTTTTCGCGGAAGGCGAGGCTGGTGTCCTGCCCAAGCGGTGTCGCGCCCAACGTCGAGACGCTGCGACGCCACGCGCCGTGATACCAGGGTCCGGCGACCATCAGGTTGGTGTGCTTCGGATCGCTTAGAGAGGCGTGGCGATAGATCTGCCAGGGACCCCAGGGGTCTTCCTGGTCCCAAAAGCCCGCAACGTTGAGGTTCGGCACCGTCGAGGCGTGCAGCGCCTGCACCCAGGCCTGGTTCTTCCAGAAGTCGTCGTAGTCCGGGTGCTCGATCGTTTCGTTCCAGTAGCGGATCTTGCCGTGGGTGTAGTTCTCGTTGAGCGTCGAGAGCGGGCCGGCGGCCAGATACCACTCATAGGTGTCCCACTTGTCGAAGGCGAAGTGGGTGTTGGCGTTTTTGTCGGCCTCCTCGTAGACCGCGTACTCGAAATCGTAGCTGAGGCGCAGAGCGCCATAGCGGTGATCGTCGTCGTTCATCCACTGGTCGACCGGCGAGGCCTGTTCGCTGACCGCCTTCAGCGCCGGGTGCGGGCCCAGAAGCGTGGCCCCAGCGGTGTAGCCGTCGTAGGAGACGCCATAGATGCCGACGCGGCCATTGTTCCCGGCGACGTTCTTCACCAGCCAATCGACGGTGTCGTAGGCGTCGCGCGTCTCGATGGTGCCCTTGCCTGGTGTGACAGTGACGTCCTGCGACAGGCTGAAGGTCCCCTCGGACTTGAAGCGCCCGCGGATGTTCTGGATCACGAAGATGTAGCCGTCCTCGTAGAGCTGCTTCAGCGGATCGGGAACGTCCGTGTAGGCCTTGTCCGGCACGCCGTACGGCGAGCGGCGCAGCAGGATCGGCAGGGGCCCCTTGGCGTTGGTCGGCGTCATGATCACGGTCTGCAACCGCACCCCGTCGCGCATCGCGACCATGACTTCCTGATAGGTGAATAGCGGGGCTGGTACGGCCGCCTTCACGACGATATCCGGCGCGCTGGGCTGGGCGATCGCCGAGGCGCCGCCCGCCAGAACGGCCGCGGCCGCGATCCACGCCAGCACAGTCTTCATCGTCCGCCCCCAGAGTTTCCGCGAACGTAAGCCAAGGCGGCGCGGGCCGGAAGGCCGTCCAGTCAGGCGGCGGCCTGGGCCTTCATCCAGTTTTCCAGCCAGTGGATGTTGTAGGACCCGGCGATGATGTCCGGCTGGGTCAGGAGCTCCTGGAAGAGCGGGATATTGGTGTCGATTCCGGCCACCACCACCTCGTTCAGGCAGCGGTTCAGGCGTGCGATGCACTCGGCCCGATCGCGACCGTGGACGATCAGCTTGCCGATCAGGGAGTCGTAGTAGGGCGGGATCGTGTAGCCGGCGTAGAGCGCGCTATCCATCCGCACCCCCAGACCGCCCGGGGCGTGATAGTCGGTCACCAGGCCCGGTGAGGGGGCGAAGGTCTTCGGGTTCTCAGCGTTGATCCGGCACTCGATGGCGTGGCCTTCGAAGACCACGTCCTTCTGGGCGAAGGAAAGCGGCAGGCCGGCGGCGATGCGGATCTGCTCCCGCACCAGGTCGATGCCGGTAATCGCCTCGGTCACCGGATGCTCCACCTGCAGGCGGGTGTTCATCTCGATGAAGAAGAACTCGCCGTTCTCGTAGAGGAACTCGATGGTTCCGACGCCGAGGTAGCCGATGGCCTTGATGGCGTCGACGACCACCTTGCCGATCTTCGCGCGGGCTTCGGCGTCGATGGCGGGCGAGGGAGCTTCCTCGAGCACCTTCTGGTGGCGCCGCTGCAGCGAGCAGTCGCGTTCGCCCAGGTGACAGACGTTGCCGAAGCTGTCGGCGATCACCTGCAGCTCGATGTGCCGCGGGGTCTGGAGGTAGCGCTCCATATAGACCGCATCGTCGCCGAAGGCGGCCTTTGCCTCGGAGCGGGCGGTGGAGACGGCCTCGTAGAGATCGTCCTGGGTCTGGGCGACCTTCATGCCGCGTCCGCCGCCGCCGGCCGCGGCCTTGATCAGCACCGGGAAGCCGATCTGCTTGGCCGCCGCGAAGGCTTCCTCCTCGGTCGTCACCGCGCCGTCGGAGCCGGGCACCACGGGTATGCCGACGGCCCTCACCGCCTGCTTGGCGGTGATCTTGTCGCCCATCATCTTGATGTGTTCGGGCTTGGGCCCGATGAAGGTGAAACCGTGAGCGCCGACGATCTCGGCGAAGCGGGCGTTTTCCGAAAGGAATCCGTAGCCGGGATGGATCGCCTGAGCCCCGGTAATCTCCGCCGCGGCGATGATCGAGGGGATGTTCAGATAGCTCTTCGCCGCAGACGGCGGCCCGATGCATACGCTTTCGTCGGC
>NZ_SSMZ01000154.1 GCF_004799395.1 Phenylobacterium sp. | reverse complement strand
CACACGACTGGCTCCGGCAAGTCGCTGTCGATGGCCTTTCTAGTGGGCATCCTCCGTCGCCTGCCCGAGCTGGAGAACCCGACGTTCGTGGTCCAGGTGGACCGAAACGACCTTGATGACCAGCTCCACGACCAGTTCGTGGCGGTGCGCTCCCTTGTCGGGGCGGTGAATCAGGCCGAGAGTGTGTCTGATCTCCGCACCTTGCTGAAGACCGATAATATTTCAGAGCTTGACCTCAGGACGCGGCCTCAGCGGATGCCCAGGCGCGCCATCACCTCGCGCGGGATCTGGTAGTCGGCGACGATCTGGGCGCGGTCGCGCAGGCCCATCACCTCGCGCTGGACGAAGTAGCACCAGACCGCGTCGGCGGCCTTCTTCAGCGCCTCGGCGCGGCCTTCGCCTTCATGCTCGCGCAGAGCCCTGAGCGCGGCCTCGGCCTTGCGCCCCATCCGTCCGAGCGCGGCGGCCTGCTCCTCGGCCACTTCAAATTGGAACGCGGCCTCGGCCCCGTCGCCCGTGGGACGCCTCAGCAGGTTGAACAGCATCTCGCGCGACGGCATGGCCCCCATGTTGGCGCCAAGTCGCCGCCGCGCAAGCGACCGCTGCTCACAGGCCCCGCGACTATTGGCCGTAGAAGAACCGCTCCTCGGCGATCTTGCCGTCCTTGATCGTGTAGACGGCCATCTCGTCCATGGTGATCCGCTGGCCGCTGGCCTTCTGGGTGATGTCCATCTTGAAGCGGACCACGAACTGGTCGCCGTTGACGTAGGGTCCTTCGACCTCGACGCCATGGACGTCGTGGTTCTCAGCCCACCACACGCCCTTGCCGCGCGCGGCGTCGATGCCGCGGCTGACCGGGTCGCCGCCGCCCGGCGCGCCGGACTCGACGCTGACCACGTCCTGGGCCCAGTACTTCTCGCCGCTCTCGGCGAACTTGCCCTGGCTGCACAGCGCGACCAGATCGGTGGCGATCTCTTGGGTTGTCATGGCGGTCTCCCTTGGTTGCCTGTCTTGAAGACGCACCACGCGGCGCGAGTTCGACACCGCAGCTCTAGACCCGGTTCATGACAGCGTACTGGCAGCAGCGTTCGGCGGAGCTATAAGGACCCATGACCGACACGACCCAGCCCGCCTCCGTCTACGATCTGGCCCATTCCGACGAGGTCGAGAGCCTGGCGACCTTCGCCGTCCTGGTGGACAACGAGCCCGGCGTGCTGCACCGCCTGGTCGGCCTGTTCGCGGCGCGCGGCTACAACATCGAGAGCCTGACGGTCGCCGAGACCGACCACAACGCCCACACCAGCCGCGTCACCATCGTCACCCGCGGCACCCCCCAGGTGCTGGCCCAGATCGAGGCGCAGCTGACCAAGATGGTCTCGACCCGCCACGTGCAGGACGTGACCCGCGACCCCAACGGCCTGGAGCGCGAGCTGGCGCTGATCAAGGTCGCGGGCTCCGGCGCCGAGCGGGTTGAGGCGCTCCGCGTGGCCGACATCTTCCGCGCCCGGGTGATCGACACGACCCACACCAGCTTCGTCTTCGAACTGACCGGCGCCCCCTCGAAGATCGACAAGTTCGCCGACCTGATGCGGCCGCTGGGCCTGGTGGAGATCTCCCGCACCGGTGTGCTGTCGATCCAGCGCGGCGTCGAGGTTCTCTAGCCTGTCGCAATCGAGCGTCGAGCCGGAAGCTACGCCGCTTCGGCGGTCGCCTGGGCCGCCGCGGGCTCCGCAGCCTTGGCCGCCAGCGCCCGCTGGCCGGCGCGCTGGCGGCGATAGCCGATGTAGCGGACGCTGCCGAAGTGGACGGCGAACATCAGGCCCTTTGAGGCCAGCGGCGCGACGGCGATGAAGGCCGGCCAGTCGGCGGGCAGGCTCCAGGCGATCAGGCCGTTGGCGACCCCGGTGACGAACATCAGGGCGGACCAGGCATAGCCCCAGCCAATCTGCAGGTCGGCCACGTGCTCCACCGCGTCGGCCGGCAGATAGCGGATCATCCACCCGCGGCGCAGCATCACGACGCCGATGGCGAAGTAGATGATAGTCGGCTTGATCATCAGGAAGCGCGGGTCGTTGGTGAGTATGCCCAGGGTCCCGAACAGCACCACCAGGCCGAGCGACGCCCACTGGAGAAGCTCGACGGGCCGTTTCAGCGCCTTTTGCACCAGGACCTGTCCGACGCCGATCAGGAGCGCCGCGCCCGTGGCCACGGCCACGTCCACATGCAACGCCATCAGGACCGCAAAGACGATGGTCGGGAAGAAGTCGGAGAGCAGCGGCCGCACCGCGAAAAGCAGGTCTTTCATCGAATTCTCCAGCAAAAACTTGTGCCTGGGAACCTAGCTGGGCGGCAGGACGCGCCGAAGTCCGCTCACGAAGCGCGCGCGGCGATTGGCGGAAAACACCCTGCCATCCACGCTTCGCGAACGGGAGAGTCTTCTTTTCCTAAAGCCTGCGGCCTATATTGGTCGGGTCAGGGCTTGCTCTGACTATGGAGATAAACGCGCACGCAATAAGCGGACTGGACCCGGGTGCGATTCCCGGCGGCTCCACCAATCTTCACCGGGTTATCGCCGGGATGTGAGGGGCCGATCAGCATCGACAGACGTCTAAAGGTGTTGCTTTCTTCCGGCCTGACCCACCGTTCCGGGTCTTAAACTAACTGCGAACGATAACTTCGCTGGAGAAGTCCGCCTGGCCGCGTAAGCGGTTCGACGGTTCTCAATCTAAGTCCTAGGGGTTCAGATCCTTAGGCGGGGCCCGGAGGGCGCCTGCCAACAGAAGCCCTCCACCTACATTGCGGTAAGCGCCCTCCCTTTTCCGGGCAGGGGGGCGAGGCGCCTGACGACAGATGCCTCCCACCTTTCCTCATCTCACCCTATCTACGGCTTTGCGCGGTGCAGCGCAGGCGTTAGGTTCGCGATTGCGTTCGTTGGAGACCCCATGGCCCAGGACCCGCCGGCCCAGGACTTGATGCGCTATGAGGCCATGGCGCAGGACGCCTTGCGTGGGGTTGTCAAAACCGCTCTCAAGCGTGCGGCTGCGCCCGAAGGCCTGCCCGGCGCGCACCACTTCTACATCACCTTCAAGACCGACGCCCCGGGCGTCTCGGGGCCGCCGGACCTGCTCGGCAAATACCCCGACGAGATGACGATCGTCCTGCAGCACCAGTACTGGGACCTGGCGCCCGGCGAGACCTTCTTCTCGGTGACCCTGCAGTTCGGCGGCCAGCCAAAGCGCCTGAGCGTGCCCTATGCGGCCGTGACCCGTTTCTACGATCCGAGCGTCCAGTTCCTGCTGCAGTTCGAGGCGCCGGCCGCCGCCGAGGGCAAGGCCGCCGAGTCGGAACCCAAAGCCGCGGCCGCCAGCGACGATGCTGAGACGTCGCCCGCCGATGGCGAGGCCAAGGTCGTGTCCCTCGACCAGTTCCGGAAGAAATGAGCCACCGCGCATGACCGACGTCGCCAGCGCCGAACCGGTGACCCTCACCGACGCCGAGATCCTGGAGCGCTTCCTGCGCACCAAGAACCAGCCCACCGGCTCCCAGACGCTTGGCTTCAGGATGCTCTCGGTGAATCAGGCGACGAAGACCGTCGAGGTCGAGTTCGACGCCAAGGCCGAGCTTCTGCTCAACCCGATGAAACAGATCCAGGGCGGCTTCCTCTGCGCCATGCTGGACGAATGCATGAGCGTCGCCTGCATGGTGGCCTCCGGCATGACCGCCGTGGCCCCGACGCTGGAAATGAAGACCAGCTTCTTCCGCCCCGGCCTGCCCGGCAAGCTGCGCGGCGTTGGACGGGTGGCCAAGTGGGGCCGCCAGGTCGCCTTCACCGAAGGCGAGCTCTACGACGCCGACGGACGGCTGCTGGCCAAGGCCACCGGCACGGCCATCCCGACCCCGTTCCAGAACTACAAGAAGTAGCCGTGCGGGGTCTGGCGGGTCTGGCGTGGGTGATCGGCCTGCTCTGCCTGGCCGCGGCGCCGGCCGCTTCGGCCACGCCGTTCAGCGACTGGAGCTGGGTGGTGGTGGCCGGCGACTGGCACGCCCACTCCGGCGGACCGTCCGAGGCCTTTGACAACACCCGCCGGGACGTGATCACCGAGTTCGAAAAGGCCGGTTTCGACGCCGCCAACCTCAGGCAGTTCTCGGTCCGGCCGGAACGCTACCCCGACGCCCATGCCGAGAAGTCTGCGCCACAGGGCATCTATGACGCGCTGTCCGACCTGACGGCCAAGGCGCAGGGCGGCTGCCTGATCTATTTCAGCTCGCACGGCGCGCCGATGGGCGTGGTGGTCGACCAGCAGTTCCTGCCGCCCGGTGTGCTGGCCAACATGGTCGAC
>NZ_SSMZ01000153.1 GCF_004799395.1 Phenylobacterium sp. | reverse complement strand
ATACCGCCAAATGTCAGTTGGTGAAGGCCGACACCACGTCCAGCACGCCCTCGCCGTAGCGGGCGAGCTTGCCCTCGCCGACGCCATTGACCTGGGCGAGGACCGCGCGGGAGCCTGGCTTCACCGCAGCGATCTCGGCCAGCGTGCGATCGTGGAAGATGACGTAGGGCGGCACGTGCTGGCTCTTGGCTTCCTTGCTGCGCCAGGCGCGGAGCGCCTCGAACAGCGCCTGGTCCGACGGCGCGGTCACCAGGGCGTCGCGGCCTTTCCGGGCTTTGCGGACCCGGCCGGCGGGCTCCTCAGCGCGGGTCTGGATCTGCACCCGCTGTTCACCGCGGAACACCCGCTTGACCGCGTCTGCGTCGCCGACGCCCACCAGCGGGCGACCATCGTTCGGATCCTCGCGCAGCAGACCCTCGAACAGCAGCTGCTCCACCAGGTCGCGCCAGGCGTTGGCGCTCAGCTCCTGGCCGATGCCCCAGGTGGAAAGCGAGGTCTCGATGTCGCTGGGGTCCTTGGTCTTGGCCAACAGGTGATCGACCAGCCGGCCGCGGCCGTACCGCCCACCCAGCCGGTGCGCCGCCGACAGCGCCTTCTGGGCGGCTTCAGTGGCGTCTGAAAGCTCCACGCGCCCGGTGCAGAGGTCGCACTGTCCGCAGGCCTCGACACCTTCCTCCCCAAAGTAGCGGCGCACGGTGGCCGCGCGGCAACCGGTCCCGTCCAGCAGGGCGTAGAGCTGGCGGACCTTGCCCACCTGCACCTGCTTCACCGCGCCGTCCATGTCGCGCTCGCCGATGCGCCGCAGCGCCCAGCTCATGTCGGCGGCGCCATAGAGGGTGATGCCCTCGGCCAGGTCGCCGTCGCGCCCGGCGCGGCCGATCTCTTGCCAATAGGCCTCGATGGAGGCCGGGGCGTCGGCGTGGATCACGAATCGGACGTCCGGCTTGTCGACCCCCATGCCGAAGGCGATGGTCGCCACCATCACCGCCGCGTCAGCCGCCAGGAAATCCTCCAGCCGCTCGGTGCGTAGCGTCCGCTCCAGGCCGGCGTGATAGGCCAGCGCCGGGACGCCGGCGTCGCGCAGGGCCTGGGCGATCTGCTCGGTCTTGTCGCGCGACCCGGCATAGACCACGCCCGAGCGGTCGGGCCTCGCGGTGACCAACTCCACCACCCGCTTGGTGGCCGAGCCGCGCTTACGCTCCGCCGACAGCACGAGTTCCGGCCGCGCGAAGCTGGCGACGAACTCCGGCGAGGATTCGAGGCGCAGTTCGCTGCGGATGTCCTCCCGGGTCCGGGCGTCCGCCGTGGCGGTGACCGCCAGGCGAGGCACGCCGGGGAACAGGTCGGCGAGGCGCCCCAGCATCCGGTACTCGGGCCTGAAGTCATGGCCCCACTGGCTGACACAGTGGGCCTCGTCGATGGCGATCAGCGCCAGGGGAATGCGGGAAAGCCGCTCCAGCATCCAGGGCTGCATCAGGCCTTCGGGGGAGACGTAGAGCAGGTCGAGTTCGCCCGCATCGATCCGTCGCCAGGTGTCGGCCTTCTCTTCGGGGTCGATGTTGGAATCGAGCCGCGCGGCGGCGACGCCCGACTGTTGCAGACCCGCCACCTGGTCGGTCATCAGCGCGATCAGCGGCGAGACCACCAGCCCAAGGCCCGGCCGGATCATGCTGGGGATCTGATAGCAGACACTCTTGCCGCCACCGGTCGGCAGCACCGCCATGGCGCTGTTCCCGGCCAGCACCTCGGCGATCACATCCCCCTGCAGGCCCCGGAATTCCGCATGCCCGAAGGTGCGGCGCAGGATCTCGCGGGCGTCGTGCAGAAGGTCGGGATCGCGCTCGGCGACGGCGGACGGCATGGGTGGGTTATGGGGTCGAATCGATCTCGGCGCCATGCCTTCCCTCCCCGCCTGGGGAGGGAAGAGCGCTTAGGCGTCCATCCGGCTGATGGTGAGCTTCTTCGCCCAGTGCGTGCCCATGCGGTTGACGAACTGCTTGGGCCGGTCCGCCAGGACCTCCGTCTCCAGCCACAGGCGCTTCAGGTGCCGGATCTTGCCCGCCGCGCGGTCGTCCTCGTAGGCCGTACGGCCGTGCAGCACGTGGTAATTGTTGATGAACTGCATGTCGCCGGGCTGTAAATCCATGATCACCGAATAGTCGCCGCCCTCGGCCTGGTCCTGCATCCAGGCGAGCGCCTCGATGGCCTTCTCGGTCAGGCGCGGAGCGTCGGCGTGGCGCTGCGAGGCCAGGATGTAGGGCCGAATCAGGCGGATGAAGACCCGTCCGCCCTGACGGCTGAACACCGGCATCAGATACCAGCCGGGTTTGCCGGGCGCCTGTTCGCCGCGGTAGTCAAAGGGCTGGGGCTTGTAGAGCTCGGCCGCCAGGTCCGGCCGCTCGCGGACCAGACGGTTGTGCAGGGCGACGGAATTACACACCGCCGACAGTCCGCCCGACACACCGGTCTGCAGGCACATCAGTCCCACCAGATCCGAGCCGTCGCAGTGGAAGTCGAGGCCAACCAGGCCGATCTCGTTGCCGCGCGACGTCGGGTCTCCCACAGGCTTGCCGTGGTCGGTCACATCGCCCAGCAGATGGCCCTTGGCGTTCTGCGGCCAGGGCTTGCCGAGATGCGCGCCGATCCCCCAGTAGGCCATGCTCATCTGGTCGTTGGTCCACCGCTCGCGCGGCAGCCCGCGCAGGCGCACGAAGCCGCGGCCGTCGATCAGTTCGCGTTCGATCTCCTTCAGGCGCGGCCCAAGCGTCGGCAGCGGGAACTCGGCCTTGCCGATGGCCAGGAAGTCCTCGGACACCGAAAAGGCGTGGGCGACCGCCGCCTCCAGTTCGTCCACCTCGGCTTGCGAGAACAGTTCGGTCCATGCCGAAGGGTCGGCGACGTCCGGCGCAGCCCATTCGCAGGCGGGCTCCAGGATCTCAGGCCTGATGGCGGAGATGTCGTTCATGGTCGTCGCTCCTATTCCGCCGCCATGGCCGCCGGCGCGGCTTGCGCCCCG
>NZ_SSMZ01000152.1 GCF_004799395.1 Phenylobacterium sp. | reverse complement strand
CCCGGCACCATCGCGCTGCGCCCCTCGACCTTCATGGCCGCCATCGGCGACTGGTGCCGCAGCTTAGGGTTGGCGGGCTTCGAGAAGCTCTATTTCCTGAACGGCCACGGCGGCAACGTCGCCACCATCGACGCGGCCTTCTCCGAGCTCTACGCGGAGGCCACCTACGCCCAGCGCAACCGCGGCTTCGCCTGCAAGCAGAAGAACTGGTGGGAGCTGAAGGGCGTCTTCGCGCTCGCCAACCGCCAGTTCCCCACCGGCCACGGAAGCCACGCCACCCCGTCCGAGATCGCGGTCACCCAGTGGGGCTATCCGGACTCGATCAAGTCGGCCAACTATGCGCCGCAGATCGCCCCCACCGGACCGATCCGCGAGGCGCTGGACTTCCGCGCCCGCTACCCCGACGGCCGCATGGGCTCCGACCCAGGCCAGGCCACCCCGGACAAGGGTGGCGAGCTGGTGTCCACGGCGGTCGCCGCCCTGATCGAGGATGTGGCGGCGTTCTCGGCCGAGGCGGCGCCGGCGTCTTAGATCCTCCCTTCGGGGGAAGTGGCGCGAAGCGCCGGAGGGGAGCTTCCTCCAAACTCCGTTGAGGACCGCCTCAGTCGGCTTCGCTGACAGCTCCCCGATGGGGAGCAACTTCACGCCGTGAACACCTCGCCGCCGCGCACCTCCACGGGCCACGACGTCAGGCGCTCGCCGACGCAGGGGGTGGTGACGCCGACGCCCTGCAGGCTGAAAAGCGCCCCGTGCCCGGCGCAGAGGATGTGGTCGCCGGCCTTGGTCAGGTAGCGGTCGTCGAAGCCCAGTGGCCAGCCGGCGTGCGGGCACTGGTCGATGAAGCCGCGCACGGCCTCGCCCTCGCGCACCACGAACCCCGCGAACAGCCGGCTGTCGGCGCGGAAGCGGAAACCCTTGGAGCCCGGGTCGGCCAGGTCGGCCACCGCGCAAAGGCGCTGGCCCGCGGCCGGACGGGCGGGATTGTCCTCAGACCTGACCAATGGACGCCCGGAAGCCGCGGATCTCGACCTGCCCGAACAGGCCGGCCAGCTGATAGGGGTCGGCGGCGTTGAACGCCTCGACCTGGGCGCGGTCCTCGGCTTCGAGGATGAACAGCGAGCCGGCCATACCGTCCGCATCGTCGAGCATGGGTCCGGCCACCTTGATCATCGCCCGGTGCTTCCCCGCATAGGCCAGGTGCGCCTCGCGGGTGGCCATCCGCAGATCGAGGGCATCGGGCTTGTCGAAACAGGCCAGGACGAAGAGCGCCATTCTATTCCTCGCGAAGGGGTCGGGAGAGCAGGCCGCGGATGGCGTCGTCGACGCCCACCTCGGCGGCCAGGATGGCGGCGGTGGCTTCGCAGATCGGGACGTCGACGCCCAGCTTCGCCGCCAGTCGCCGCACGGCAGGCGCCGAGTCGACACCCTCGGCGATCGAGAGCTTGCCCTGCAGCGCCTCGTGCAGCGACTGGCCACGGCCGATCGCCAGGCCGACGCTCATATTGCGCGACTGCGGACTGGAGCAGGTCAGCACCAGGTCGCCGAGGCCGCAGAGCCCGGCCACGGTCTCCGCCTCGCCTCCAAGGGCCACCGCCAGGCGGGTCAGTTCGGAGAAGCCGCGGGTGATCAGGGCGGCGTGCGCGCTGCGGCCGAGGCCGCGGCCCTCGACGATGCCGCAGGCGATCGCCAGCACGTTCTTGACCGCGCCGCCCGCCTCGGCGCCGATCATGTCGGTGGCGAAGTAGGGCCGGAAGGTCGGCGTGGCGATCAGTGCGGCCAAGTCCTCGGCGCAGCCTGGATCGGGGCAGGCGAGGGTGACCGCCGTGGGCAGACCCTTGGCCACGTCGCGCGCGAAGCTGGGGCCCGAAAGCACCGCGGCCTGCGCCTGAGGGATGGTCTCGGCCAGGACCTCGGTCATCAGCTTCAGCGAGCCCTGCTCGATCCCCTTGGCGCAGAGCAGCACGCGCACGCCTTCGCGGGCATGGGGCGCGAAGGCGGTCAGGGAGGCGCGCAGGTGCTGCGCCGGGGTCACCGCCAGCACCAGTTCGCTGGCGGCGAGGTCGGCGAAGTCGCTGGTCGCACGGATCGCCGGATCGAGGTCGACGCCCGGCAGGAAGCTGGTGTTCTCGTGGTCGAGGTTCACGCCGCGCACGACGTCGGGCTCCCGCGCCCAGAGAGTGGTCTCCAGCCCGGCCCGCGCGCAGACCTGCGCCAGGGCCGTGCCCCAGGCGCCCCCGCCGATCACGCCTGCTCGCGTCATGCCTTCGCACCCTTGCGGCCGGGCGCGTGCGTCGGGTTGGCGCTGGCCGCGGCTTCATCCAACGGCCAACGGGGCCGGGCGGCTGCATCGAGCGGGTCGGATATGCCGAGCGCCAGCCGCTCGGCGCCGGCCAGGGCGATCATCGCGGCGTTGTCGGTGCAATAGGCGAGCGGCGGCGCGGTGAAGGAAAAGCCGCGCGCCTCGGCCACCGCCTGCAGCCGCGCCCGCACCGCCTTGTTGGCCGCCACGCCGCCGGCCACCACGAAGCGCAGGCCCCGGCCCTCATGCGCCAGCGCGTAGGCCGCCATGGCCCGGTCGCTGCGCTCCGCCAGCTGGCTGGCGATGGCGGCCTGGACGGTGGCCGCCAGGTCGGCGCGCTCGGCGTCGGTGGTGAGGCCCTCGGCGAGCCGCGCGGCGGCGGTCTTCAGGCCGGAGAAGGAGAAGGAGAGGTCCTTGCGGCCCAGCAGCATGCGCGGCAGCTCGAAGCGGCTGGCGTCGCCGGTGGCCGCGAGCGCCTCCAGCGCCGGGCCGCCGGGGTAGGGCAGGCCCAGCGTCTTGGCGATCTTGTCGAACGCCTCGCCGGCCGCGTCGTCGATGGTCGAGCCCAGGCGGCGGCAAGCCCCGATCCCATCCACCGACAGGAGCTGGCAATGCCCGCCCGAGACCAGCAGCAGCAGGAACGGATAGTCCACCTCCGCCGCCAGCCGCGCCGAGACCGCGTGGCCCTCCAGATGGTTCACGGCGACGAGCGGCAGGCTGCGGGCCAGAGCGATCGCCTTGCCGAACGACAGCCCCACCATCACGCCGCCGACCAGGCCCGGCCCGGCGGTGGCCGCCACCCCGGTCAGCGCCTCGAATCCCACGCCGGCCTCAGCCAGAGCCTGGGCGGCGATGCTGTCGATGCTCTCCACGTGCGCCCGCGCCGCGATCTCCGGCACCACGCCGCCGAAGGGGGCATGGGCGGCGATCTGGCTGGCGATGATCGAGGAGAGGACAGACACGCTGCCGTCGGCCTCACGCCGCACCACTGCCGCGGCGGTCTCGTCGCAGCTGGTCTCCAGACCGAGTACGATTTGGGCGCCCGATGGGCTGCTTGGGGTCATCCGGTTGCCGGGGGGCGCCCGCTCCTGTAGCAGGCGCATCTGAAGTCCGCCCCGAGGTAGCCCTCCGACCGTGCCTACGCAACCGCAAGTCCGGATCGGCGCCCGCGGCTCGAAGCTGTCGCTCGCCCAGGCCGGCCACATGCAGCGCCGCATCGCCGCCGCCCTCGGCGCTGACCCCGAGGACGCCGCGGCCGTGGAGGCTTTTGCGCCGCTGGTCGTCATCACCACCACCGGCGACCGGGTTCAGGACCGCCGGCTGCTGGAGATCGGCGGCAAGGGCATGTTCACCAAGGAAATCGAGGAAGCCCTGCTCGAGGGCCGCATCGACTGCGCGATCCATTCGCTGAAGGACATGCCGGCCCTGCTGCCGGATGGCCTGTGCATCGCCGCCATCCCCGAGCGCGAGGATCCCCGCGACGCCTTCCTCAGCCACATCTGCGAAAGCCTGGAAGACCTGCCGCAGGGCGCACGGCTCGGCACCGCCAGCCTGCGCCGCCAGGCCCAATCGCTGCATCGTCGCCCGGACCTCGACGTCCAGATGCTGCGCGGCAATGTCGATACGCGGATGGCGAAGTTGGCGGCCGGCGAGGCCGACGCCATCCTGCTCGCCTACGCGGGCCTGAAGCGCCTCGGCCTGGGGAGTTTCCCGCGCAGCCTGATCGACCCCATCGAATGCCCGCCGGCGCCCGGCCAGGGCGCGCTGGCCATCGAGACCCGCCTCGGCGACCGCGCCGCCGCCTGGGTCCAGGCGATCCAGCACATGCCAACCACCGTCGCCGTCGCCGCCGAACGTGGCGCGCTCTCCGCCCTCGAAGGCTCCTGCAAGACGGCCATCGGGGCGCATGCCTGGTTCGAAGGCGCGCATCTCAAACTGATCGTCGAGGCGCTTTCGACGGACGGGAGCAGGCGTTTCCGTCACGCCGGCGAGGCGGACCTGACCGAACTCACCGATCCGCAGGCTTCCGCGAGGGACTTGGGGATGTCGCTGGGCCTGGCGGTGAAGGCTGACGCCGGCGACGCGATCGACCTCTCGCCCCTCTAGCGCGACATCCAGGGCTTCGACTTCGACGACGAGCGCGCCGCCGCCGCCTGCTCGCGCTGGAACTTGCCTCCGCGCGGCGGTTTCGGCCGCGCATCGATGGCCGCCTTCTTCAGGCGCAGCGCCCGCTGGATCGGGGTTTCGTCCTCGGGAGGGGCGGCGTCATCGGCCATGGTCAGTCCTTCGGATGGACGGCGCGCAGGCTTCGCGTGAGGTACGCAACCAGGCTCGGCGTCTCGGCGGTGCGGATGTCGCTGACGCGCCAGTGCCCCTGAACGGCGGCCAAGTCCAGCTTCACGATCCGTCGGTCGGCCGCGATTCGGAAGCGCGCCGTCGCCGTGGCGTGGCCCCCTTCGACGCCCTCGACCTTGATGTCGATCAACTTGAGGCCGCCGGAATCCTGGCAGTCGCAGATCGGATCGCCATCGAGGTCCGGGACGTCGCCCGCCGGCGTCAGTGCGATGTCGCGTCGGATCAGCCGCAGCAGCGGCGGCGCGAAGACCGAAGCGGCCTGGCGGCCCAGGTAGTCGGGCCCAGCCCCGTGGTAGGCGGCGTAGAGCCCGCGCACGAAGGCGTCCGCGGATGCCGCGCCCTGCGCGAGGGCGCCGTTCGCGACGATCAGCGCCGCCGCTGAAATCCAGCCTGCCAGGCTTCGCATGTCGCACTTCCAGCTCGTCCGAGACGGCGTAACACGGTTTGCAGAAGGTTAAGGCTCTGTCGCACAAGATGGGCCATGGCACGTCGTCGACAAAGGATCTGGATCACCCGCGCCCAACCCGGGGCGGACGCCACCGCCGAGCGGGTGCGCGCGCTGGGCCATGAGGCGGTGATTGCGCCGCTGCTGGCGGTGCGCGCCCTGCCCGACGTGCAGATCGACCTTGGCGGCGTCGCCGCGCTCGCCTTCACCAGCGCCAATGGCGTGCGCGCCTTCGCCGACATCAGCGCCGAGCGGGCCTTGCGGGTGTTCGCGGTGGGGGCGGCGACCGCCCAGGCGGCGCGGGCCGCGGGGTTTAAGCTGGTGCTCTCCGCCGATGGCGACGTGGAGGCCCTCGCCGAGGGCATCGGCCAGCGGCGCGGCGAACTGCGCGGGATCGTGCTGAACCCCAGCGCCGCCGAGCCGGCCGGCGATCTGGTGGGCGCCCTTGAGATGCAGGGCGTCAGCGCCCGCCGTATCGTCCTCTACGAGACCGCGCCCCTGACCCTCGACGCTGAAGAGGCCGCAAGGCTGGTGACCAGCGACGCAGTCCTGCTGCATTCGCCCCGCGCCGCCCAGGTGCTGGCCGCCCTGTTGAAGACAAATCCGGCCCCGAAACTCAGGGCGCTCGGCCTGTCCAAGGCCGTGGTCAAGCCACTCGCCCGCGCCAAGATCGGGCCGCGGGTGTTTCCCTCCATGCCTCTCGAAGGGGCGCTGCTGAATCTGATAGACCGCAATCCATGATCCCGCCCACCGACGTCTCAGACTTCACCGCGCCGAAGGACCCGGCCGCCTATCGCCCGCGGCCGCTGCTGGGCGCGACCTTCTGGGCGATGATCGCGCTGATGCTCCTTTGCGTCCTGGCCGGCGTGGCCATCGCCGAGCTCGGGCCGCGGTGGTTCGGACCGAAGCCGGCAGCCAGGCCGACCGAAGCGCCGGCCGCCGTGGAGCCCGCGCCCGCCGCTGCGTCCGCCCCGGTGACGCCGGCGATGGCCGCCGTCGCGCCCGCCGCGCCGGCCGCCGATGTGGCCAGGCTGGGCGCGCGCGTCGCGACGCTCGAGACCCAGCAGACCCACGCCTCCCAGGCCGCCGCCGCCGCG
>NZ_SSMZ01000151.1 GCF_004799395.1 Phenylobacterium sp. | reverse complement strand
TAGCTCTTCGCCGCAGACGGCGGCCCGATGCATACGCTTTCGTCGGCAAGGCGCACCCACATGGCGCCGCTGTCGGCCTCGGAGTGCACGGCGACAGTGGAAATGCCCATTTCCTTGCATGCTCGGTGTACGCGAAGGGCGATCTCGCCACGGTTGGCGATGAGGATCTTGTCGAACATGATCTTAGCCGATGACCGCGAGCGGCTCGCCGAACTCCACGGGCTGACCATCCTCCACCAGGATCGCCACGATCTTGCCGGCCTTGGGCGCGGGGATCGGGTTCATGGTCTTCATGGCCTCGATGATCATCAGGGTCTGGCCGGCGGCGACCGTGTCGCCGACCTTCACGAAGGGGTCTGCGCCGGGTTCGGGCTGCAGATAGACGCTGCCGACCATGGGCGATTTCACCTCGTCGCCGCTGGCGCGGGCCGGGACCGCGGGTTCGACGCCAACAGCAGCCTGCGGGGCCGCAGGAGGCGCCGCGACTGGGGCGGGTGCGGCGGCATAGGTCATCGGGGCGGCGGTCAGGGTCTTGGCGACGCGGATCTTCAGCCCGGAATGTTCGACCTCGATTTCCGAGAGGCCGGTTTCCGTCAGGATGTCGGCCAGTCTGCGCACCAGGCGCGCGTCGATCGGATCGGCGGCGGGGGCCTTGGGAGGGCTAGCCATGGAGATACCTTCGCTTCTTCAGTCTTATTGTTCGCGGGTGAGGCCCGCGGCTGCCTCGACGGCCAGTTCATAGCTCGCGGCGCCGAAGCCGCACACGACGCCGGTCGCCGCGAGGGAGACGTAGGTCTGGTGGCGGAACGCCTCGCGCGCGGCGGGGTTCGAGAGGTGGCATTCGATCACTGGGATCCCGACCATCTTCAGCGCGTCCAGGATCGCCACCGAGGTGTGCCCATAGCCGGCCGGATTGATCACCACTGCGGACGCCTTGTCGCGGGCCTCCTGGATCCAGTCGATCAGCTCGCCCTCGTGGTTCGATTGCCGGAACACGACGGTGCGGCCCAAGGCCGACGCGCGGGCTTCACAGAGCCGCTGCACGTCTTCCAAGGTCTGATGTCCGTAAATCTCCGGCTCGCGGACGCCCAGGAGGTTGAGATTGGGCCCGCTCAGCACATAGATCGGTTTCGACATTCGGCTCCGCCGTCGATTCCGCCGTCTTGTACCGGGCGGGGCAGCGGGTCACAAGCTTAGCGAAAGGAGGCGCGATGAGCGCACTAAGCGCCTTTGGGCTGTTTGCCGTCACCGCCATGCTGGTGAGCTACGCATTTGAGGCCCGTTCCGCCTGGTGGGTGCTGGCTTTTGCAGGCTCCTGCTGGTTGGGATCAGCCTACGGATTCCTCCAGGGCGCCTGGCCTTTCGGCCTCGTCGAGGCGATTTGGGGCGGTGTCGCCCTTCGTCGCTGGTTTAGATTGGGGATCGAGACAGAGATCGCCCAATGAACCTGACCGTCAACGGAGAACGCCGAACGTTCGAGCCGCTGCCGCATCTCGCGGCGCTGGTCTCGGCGCTGGGCTTGGACGGGCGCAAGGTGGCGATCGAGCGAAATCTGGAGATCGTGCCGCGGTCGGCCTATCTGAAGACGGCGCTCGCGGACGGCGACCAGATCGAGATCGTGCACTTCATCGGAGGCGGCTGAGAATGGATGGATCGACCCAGGCTGCCGAGGATACCTGGACGGTCGCTGGCCGCACCTTCACGTCGCGGCTGATCGTCGGCACCGGCAAGTACAAGACCTATGCCGAGAACGCCGCCGCCGCGGAGGCCGCGGGCGCCGAGATCGTCACTGTGGCGCTGCGCCGCGTGAACCTCTCCGATCCCAGTCAGCCGATGCTGGTCGACTACGTTAAACCCGACCGCTTCACCTTCCTGCCGAACACCGCCGGCTGTTTCACCGGTGAGGAGGCGGTTCGCACGTTGCGCCTGGCGCGCGAGGCCGGGGGCTGGGATCTGGTGAAGCTGGAGGTGCTGTCCAACACCAAGCACCTGCTGCCGGACATGGAAGAGACGCTCAGGGCCCTGAAGCTGTTGATTGCCGACGGCTTCCAGGTGATGGTCTATTGCTCAGACGATCCGGTCTATGCGCTGAAGCTCGAGGAAGCCGGAGCGGCGGCGATCATGCCGGCCGCGGCGCCGATCGGCTCCGGCCGCGGCATCCAGAACTTCCTCAACCTCGGCCTGATCATCGAGCAGGCGAAGGTGCCGGTGCTGGTGGATGCCGGTGTGGGCACGG
Organism: Phenylobacterium sp.; assembly: GCF_004799395.1. GTDB lineage: Bacteria > Pseudomonadota > Alphaproteobacteria > Caulobacterales > Caulobacteraceae > Phenylobacterium. Next base: position 12,183 of record NZ_SSMZ01000151.1, on the reverse strand, counting down.
CGTCGGACGCGGTGCTGGCCATGGAGGCCGGCTGCGACGCGGTTCTGATGAACACCGCCATCGCCGGCGCCAAGGACCCGATCCGTATGGCGGTCGCCATGAAGCATGCGGTGATCGCCGGCCGAGAGGCCTTTCTGGCCGGTCGGATGGCCAAGAAGTCCTACGCCGATCCCTCGTCCCCGATGGTCGGGCTGATCTAACTCTGCGCCTTGAACTTCGCGTGGCAGGCGGTGCAGGTGTCGCCGAGGTCGTTGGCGGCCTTGGAGAAGGCCGCGCCGTCCTTCTTCATCGCGGCCTTTTCAGCGTCGCCGGCCAGCCGGGCGAAGTCGGCGGCAGACGCGGCCCAAACTGGGCCTTTCGCCTTGTTCTCGGCGCTGTTCAGGTTGGCCGCGGGGCCTTTGAGCTTCTGAGCCGCCGCGACCGCCTCGGCCCAGCGCGAGGCCGGGACCTTGGCCGCGTCCGGGCCATTAGCCGGATCGACGTCGCCGCCGACCGCGAAGATGGTCGTGGTGGCTGCGTCCACTACGGTCTTCATCTCGGTTTTGAGGTCCGCGCCCGCAGCCAGGGCGACGCCGGCAAGCGACAGGGTGAGCACGAGAGCCAGCGAAGCACCACGCATGGGACGGACCTCTAGAAGATGTCCTTCAAAGCTTAGGCGGATTGCAGGCCTTCCGCGACCCGCTGGATATCGAGCTCCGGCGACAGGCCCAGGCCTGCCAGCATCTCTGCACGCTCCGGCCCGCCGCGCGGCCGATAGGCCTCGGCGTTGCGCGCCTTGCCCCGGGCCCAGTAGCCCAGCACCTTGGCCAGGTTCTTCGGTCGTTTGAGCCAGGCCTGCGGGTCCTCCAGCATGTGGAAGCCGCGCAGGGCGGCGCGGAACAGGTCCACGTCGGAGCGCACCGCGATGGCGACGCCATCCTCCAGGAAGCCCTTGGCCAGGCGGCTCTTCAGGCTGGGCTGATAGCCGGGGGTCAGCGCGTGGCGCGCGCGGCGGATGGCGCTGCGGTCGGCGTCGCGCATGGTCTTGTAGTAGGGCCCGAGCTCCGCGCCGATGCGCCGCTGGTAGGCCTCCAACCGCGCGGCTGGGTCCTCGAACATCTGGATGGCGTCGCGCAGCAAGTGGGCGCCCACCGCGGCGAAGGAACATCCGCGGCCGAACAGCGGATTCGACCGCACCAGGCTATCGCCTACCGGAAAGAAGCCCAGCACCGCGGCCTTGCCGTTCGGCGCGAAGTCGCGCCAGCGGCTGTGCAGGTCGCCCATGCCGAACACGCGGCTAATCGGCGTGGCGGTGGCGGAGTCGGTCCATGGCGCCAGGCCCGGCAGGAGGGCGCAGGCCGCGTCGAAGGTCGCCGGATCGACGATGTTCTTGCGCAGTTCCTCCTCGACGTTAGGCACGCAAAGGGTGATCGAGAAGCAGCCGTTGTCCGCCGGAAAGACCCCGAACTTCAGGTACTCCAAGTCGCCCGTCAGGGGGTCCTTGCCGCGCGGCGGCTCTTCCACGCCGGGGTTCAGGCGATAGTGGCGGGTGAAGTAGAGGATGCCACAGTCCTCGGACTCCTCAGAAATCGCCGCGCCCGCCGCGCGAAGCTGTTCGACCGCGTCGGAGGTACGTCCGGCGGCGTCGACCACAATGTCCGCCGGAAATTCATGGACGCCGTCCGCGTCCTCGATGACCAGGCCAATCACGACCGGGACCGGGTCCGCGGAGATCTGCAGCGCTTTCACGAAAGCGCCCGAGCGGATGACCACATTGGGCTGGCGCGCCACATAGCGGCGCATGATCAGTTCCAGCGTCGTGCGCCGGCTGGTCAGCACGGCCAGATCGCGGTCCACGGACTCGGGGCTATAGCTGCGCTTGTGGATATCGGTGAGACCGCCCTCGAAGCCCAGATCGCGGCAGCCTGCGGCCAGGAGCTCATCCAGCAATTCAGGATGCTGGTTGCGGATCAGCAGGCGCAGACGCGCCAGGAAGGCGTGGCTGTGGCGGAGGTGCCCGACGCCGCGGCGCGCCCAGCTGTCGAAGGCCGCGTCCGCGCCGCCCTCCGGAGGCGGCGCGTCGCGCTCGAGCAGGGTGACCTGGCGGCCAGTGGGGGCCAGCGCCAGCGCCGTCCAGAGCCCGGCCATCCCTGCGCCGATCACCAGCACCCGTTGCGTCATTCCGCCTGCTCCTAAAGTCTCGACCGCAGACTACGGCAAGATCCGGCTGCCCTCAGGTCAAGGCCTGCGCGTTAATCAGCTGGTGCTCTTCGCCGCCGGGCCGCCCTTGGCCCCGGCGATGGCGGCCTTCAGCGCGGCGATGTCCGCGCCCGGTATCATGGTGTCGCCGATGATGAAGGCCGGGGTTCCCTCGATTTTCAGGTTCTCGGCGAGAGCGTGGGTGTCGAGGATCTGACGCTCGATCAGCGGATGCTCGGCGTTCTTGCGCGCCAAGGCCGGGTCGACGCCCACTTCCGCCAGGTGGCGGTCCAGCGCCGCATCGTCCAGGGCCTTCTCGCTCATCAGCGCCTGGTAGAGCTGCACGCCCTTGGTCTTCGCCTCGCGGGTCAGCGCCACCTTGGCCGCCGTGTCGGAGACCTCGCCGAAGATCGGGAACTCCTTGAAGACAAACCGCACGTCCGGGTTCTCGTCGATCAGCTTGACCACCTCCGGCGCGGCCAGTTTGCAGTAGCCGCAACGGTAGTCGAAGAACTCCACGACCGTGATCTTGCCGTTCGGATTGGCCACGAAGTCGCGCGGGTCGTGCTCCAGCTGGCCGCGGAACCTGGCGATGGCGTCGGTGGAGGCTTTGGTCGCTGCGACCCGGTCGTTTTCGGCCAGCTTGTCACCTGCTTCGCGCAGCACCTCCGGATGGGCCACCAGGTAGGCGTGGACGCGCTGGCCGAAGGCGGCGTCGTCGGCCTTCTGGCAACCGGCGAGGCTGGCTGCGGAAAGGGCCAGGACAGCGAGGGCAGGGGCCAGGCGGCCGTGGAGCAGGAATGTCATGCCCGCCAGATAGGACGGATTGGCGACTTTTGCGAGGCGATCCGGCTTGGCCGTCAGCGGACTTCGCTGCTGAACGTCAGACCCTGCCCGCCACCGCGTCGCAGGTCATCGCCGGTCGGCTGGGAGACCAGCAGGATGTCGGTGGCGCGGCGCCAGTCGGCGCTGTCCTTCGGCAGCCTGTCGCGGGCGCGGATCGCGAATTGGCGGGCCAGCGGCATATTGCCGACGTTGAACTCGAATTCGGCGGTGGCGAGGCGCGCGAGCCCCTCGTCGCCGTGCTTGTCATAGGCTTCCGCGAGGACCCGCCAGGCGGCCGCATTGTCCTCTTCCTGGGTCAGCGCCTTCTTGAGTTGAGCGATGGCTTCCTCGGTCTTGGGCCGGCTGTTGAGCGCGATCAGGGTCTGGCCGAGGTTGATCCGCAGGAGCGGCGCGTCGGGGCGCAGTTCCACGGACTTGCGCTGCGGCGTTTCGGCTCCCTCCACCTGGCCGAACTCGAACATGATCTGGCCCTTCAACTCATAGAGGAAGGCGTTGTCCGGCTGTTCGGCGATCAGGTCGTCGACGCGCTTCAGCGCCTTTTCCGGCTCTTTCAGCTGGTAGTAGGCGATCGCGCGGGCGTAGCGGGCGGGATAGGACAGGTCCTTCTCGTCGAACTTGCCGAGCGAGGCCTGCGGATTGATGAAGCCCTCCAGCTTGGCCTTCATTATCTCGTGCTCGGCGACGGCTTCCGGGCTGTCCTTCTTGTAGTAGTGCGGCAGCGCGGCCACCCGCACCTGCAGGGACTCGATGCGGTCCGACGACAGCGGGTGGTCGATGAAGAACTTGTAGCGACGGTACTGGGCGAAGACCTCCTGGTAGCGGTACTTGTCGAAGAATTCCGCCAGGCCGCGTCCAGAAAGGCCGGCCTTTTCCATGTAGGTGGCGCCGGCCTGGTCGGCGCGGCTTTCCTGTTCGCGGCTGAAGCCGATGGCGCCGAGCGCGCCAAAGTAGGGCGCGCTGGAGATCAGCCCTGCCGCCGCGTCCCCGGCGCCGGCGATCGCCGCCAGCACGCCCAGGCCCATCGTCAGGATCATGGGGACCATGCCGGCGCGCTGCATTTCCCCGGAACGGAAGCTGTGGCCGCCCGCCAGGTGGCCGATTTCGTGGGCCATGACGCCCTGCAGTTGGTTCGGATTGTCCGACTGCATGATCAGCGCCGTGGTGACCATCATCACGCCCGGCGCCGCGGCGGCGTTGGGGTCCTTGGAGCCGATCAGGACGATCTGGATGCCCTTCGGATCGATGCCTGCCGCGCGGAAGATCGGCGCCACGTCGCGGTGCAGGATCTCTTCGATCTCGGTGTCTCGGATCAGGCTGTCGCCCGGCGCAAACTGGGCGGCCGCGAGCCCAGGCCGCAGCACCATGCTGACGGCCAGGGTTGCGGCGAGCGCGATGCGGGAAACCGAGCGGGCAGAGGCGGCCATTCTCATCTCTCGACTACGCCCCCCGTTTAGAATCTAGCGCGTCATCCCCGCCGCCACCAGCCTTTGCGAGGCGCGGCGGGCGGGGCGGAGATCTCCGCCGGGTCCGGTTCGCGCGACGCGGCGGCCACGGGCTTGGGCGCAGGTTCCGGTTCCGGGGCGGCGGACGCGGCGACGGCGACGGCCTCCACGACCGGCTCGGCGGCGGCGACAGGCTTGGCCTTCGCGCGGCTGGCGCGCGGCTTCTTGGCGGGCGGCGCAGTCTCGGCGACCACGGGCTCCGGTTCCGGCGCCGGTTCAGGCTCGGTTGCGGCGATCGCTTCCGCCTCGGGCGCGGGCGTCAGCGCCTCCGCGGCGATGGGATCGGCGCCGCCTCGACCGCGGCCGCGGCTACGGCGCGGTCGTTTCGGTCGTTCCTCGGCGGCGGGCAGTTCGACCCAGACCTCCTCGTCGCCGCCGTCCGCTGTGCGGGCGATGGCGGTCGGCGCCGGCGCAGCAGCCTCGGCGGCGACGCGCGGGGCTTCGCGCATGTCGTTGGCTGGGCTCAGAGCCGGCGCGGGCGCCTGGGCCTTCTTCATGTCTTCCGAAGGATCGTACCAGACGAACGGGTCGTCGCCGTAGGGCACCCAGGGGCGCACCCAGGAGAAGGCGTCGACCGGGCGGCTATCGTCACGCATGCGGCGTCCGCCGCGCCGGCCCCGGCGTCGGCGGCGGCCTTCGCCGCCTTCGCTGTCGTCGCGCGGCGCTTCGGCCGGGCGGGGCGCGGAGGCGCCGGCTTCCCGCGGCTCGCGCGGTTCGCCGTCACGGCGTCCGCGGCGGCGGCGGCGGCGGCCGCGGCGGGCGCCTTCGCCCTCCTCGGCATCGTCGTCGCGGGCCGGACGCTCGACGCGTGCGTGCGGTTCGTCGTCGTCGGTGTCCTCGCGTTCGAGGGCCACCTCTTCTTCTTCGTCCTCTTCCTCGTCCTCGAAGGCTTCGTCGTCGTAGCCGTCGTCGACCATCGGCGCATAGGCCGCGGCGGGCGCGGCCACCATGGCGTGGTCGGGCCGTTGCTCCATCGAGGTGCGTTCGATCAGGCAGTCGGTCTGGATCATGTCGTCATCCACCAGGATGGTGACGTAAAGTCCCAGGGTCTGCTGCAGCCGCGCAAGGTGGGCGCGCTTCTCGTTGAGGATGTAGAGGCCGACGGCGCGGGGGGTCTTCAGCGTCGCTTCGCCGCCGCCCTTCAGGGCTTCCAGCTCCAGCGAGCGCAGGGCCGCCAGCGCGCTGGACTCCACCGAACGAACCCGTCCGGTGCCGCCGCAATGTTCGCAGACGTGGGTGGTGCCCTCCAGCACGCCGGTGCGGCGACGCTGGCGGGAAATTTCCATCAGGCCGAAGGCGGAGATCTTGCCCATCTGCACGCGGGCGCGGTCGTCCTTCAGGCAGTCCTTCAGCTTCTTTTCGACGGCGCGGTTGTTCTTCGACTCATCCATGTCGATGAAGTCGATGACGATCAGTCCGGCAAGGTCACGCAGGCGCAGCTGCCGGGCGGCTTCCTCGGCCGCCTCCATGTTGGTCTTCAGCGCGGTGGCTTCGATGTTGCGCTCGCGGGTGGACTTTCCGGAGTTCACGTCGACGGCCACCAGGGCCTCGGTCTGGTTGATCACCAGATAACCGCCCGAGCGCAGCGGCACGACCGGCGAATAGATCTGGCTGAGGTGGTCCTCGACCCGGTGCTTGACGAACAACGGCGTCGGCTCGCGGTAGAGCTGCACCTTCTTGGCCTGGCTGGGCATCAGCATGCGCATGAACTCGCGCGCTTCTTTGAAGCCGGCCTCGCCCTCGACGAACACGCCGTCGATGTCCTTGTCGTAGAGGTCGCGGATCGCCCGCTTCACCAGGTCCTCTTCCTCGTAGATGAGGGCAGGGGCGATGGAGTGGAGCGTCGTCTCGCGGATGTTTTCCCACAGGCGCAGCAGGTAGTCGTAGTCGCGCTTCAGCTCGGCCTTGGTGCGCTTGGCGCCGGCGGTGCGGACGATCAGGCCCATCCCCTGCGGCACATCCAGGCTCTGGACGATGCCCTTCAGGCGGCGGCGGTCGGTGGCGGTCTCGATCTTGCGGCTGATGCCACCCCCACGAGCGGTGTTGGGCATTAGGACGCCGTAGCGACCGGCCAGGGACAGATAGGTGGTGAGCGCCGCGCCCTTGTTGCCGCGCTCTTCCTTGACGACCTGAACCAGCATGATCTGCCGGCGACGGATCACTTCCTGGATCTTGTACTTGCGCATCAGCCGGCGGCGGCGGCGGGCGACCTCTTCCTCCATGACGTCGTCGTCGTCCTCGGAGGCGGTGTCATGGTCCTCGTCGTCGTCCTCGGAGCCGCCCTCAGCAGCGTCGGCGGCTTTGCGGCGGCTGCGCGGCTCGTGGTGGTCGTCCTCTTCCTCGGCTTCCTCGCGCATCAGCGCTTCCCGGTCGGCGACCGGGATCTGGTAGTAGTCGGGGTGGATTTCGTTGAAGGCCAGGAAGCCGTGGCGATTGCCGCCATACTCGATGAAGGCCGCCTGCAGCGACGGCTCAACGCGCGTCACCTTGGCGAGATAGATGTTCCCTCTGAGCTGCTTGCGGTTTGAGCTTTCGAAATCGAACTCTTCAACGCGGGTTCCGTCGACCACGACCACACGCGTTTCTTCCGCGTGGGCAGCGTCGATCAACATGTTCTTGGACATTCAGATTATCTCCGCAGCGCGCTCTGGGCTTTCGGACCAGGCGCAGCTCGCTGTTTGTGGGATGGACGCGCGCGCCGACGGAGAGGGCGCCGAGGACGGCGTCTCCGGAGGCCTGAGGCCGGTATGTGGCGTGAGCAGCGCTGCCCATCGAGTGTGTTCCTAGGCGCGCCGGAATGGCGCGGATCGGATAGGGCGTCGCTCGCCGGAAAACGGTCAGCTGACGCGGGCTTTTGTTCGCGCGACCCTTCGCCCCGCATGACGCGAGAGGCGGTTTGGCGCGCGGTTGGACATTGCAACACTGGGCCGCAAAAGGAAAGCCGTACCGAAAAGGTCGCACCCGGCAAGGTGTGGTTAATCTTTTGTCCACCGGCTCAGCGCGTATATGGCTGTTGAATTGAGGAGTTGAAGGACTTCTCCAGGGGCTGAGGCAGGAATGCGGTTGGGGGCAGGGGTCCTGATGCGGAACCGGGGGCGCGTGGCGATGGCCGCAGCGGCCGCTGTCGCCGTGGGCCTGGCTGGTGCGGTCGCCTCTCACGCCGCCGGCGCGGTGGGCGGCCTCCTGAAGGTGCGTCTGGGCGGCGATTCGCAAGCCACCCGGCTAGTGATGGACCTCGATCAGGCCGCCAGCGCGCGTCTCGTCGCCGACGGCGCCAACGATGGCCACGCGGTGCTGGTGCTGCCGACAGTCTCGGCTGCCGGTGGGCTTCAGGGGCAGGGCCAAGGTTTGGTGAAGGCCTGGTCCGTCGATCAGACCTCCGGCGGCGCGCGTCTGCAGATGGACCTCGCGCCCGACGCCAAGATCAAGGGCCGCTTCCTGCTGCCGCCCGCCGACGGCATTGACCACTACCGCTACGTGGTGGACGTGATCTCCGCGCCGGGTCAGGTACGGATGACCAGCGCCAAGGCCCCGGTGATCCCGGTGGCGCTGAAACTGCGCCCGCAGATCATCCCGGCGGTCGTCCACGCCCAGCCGATCTCGCTGAAGAAGGTGATCGTCATCGACCCTGGCCACGGCGGTCACGATCCCGGCGCGCTCGGCGCGCAGGGCTTCGAAAAGGACGTCAACCTCGCCGCTGCGCTGGCGCTAAAGGAGCGGCTGGAACGCTCGCCCCGCTATGTGGTCGTGCTGACCCGCGAGGACGACACCTACGTGCCGCTGCAGGACCGCGTGCGGATCGCGCAACGCGCCGGCGCCGACCTTTTCATCTCGCTGCACTCGGACTCGGGCGGCGACGCCAATGTGCGCGGCGCATCGGTCTACACCCTCTCCGACAAGGCCTCGAACCGCGCCGCCCGCTTCGTCAAGCAGGACGACTGGTTCATGAAGGCGAGCCTCACGGGCGACCGCGGGGTGCAGGACATCCTCTTCGACCTGACCCAGCGCAACACCAAGAACCGCTCGGCGGCCTTCGCCGCCAACCTGGTCACCCACATCGACGGCAAGGCGCCCCTGCTGCGCCGCAGCCAGCGCGACGCCGGCTTCATGGTGCTGCTGGCCCCTGACGTACCCGCCGTCCTCCTGGAGATGGGTTTCGTCACCAACGCCGAGGACGAGGCCTTCCTCCGCGACCCCGCCGAGCGCAAACGCCTGATGGGTTCGGTCGGCGACGCCATCGACGACTACTTCGCCGAAGCGACGAGACTCGCGTCGCGCTGACGCAGTGGCCGCGGGCGCCCGTTGGCGCCGCATCCGAAGCCGGTTAGACCGAGCGGGCAAGGGGCGGGGCGCCTCTGGAGGCCGTTAGTCCGTTGGATCTTCCCCGCGAAAGATGGGTCGCGATCGCCGGCGTGACGGTGCTGAGCCTCATCGCTGTGGCGGGCTTCGCCGTCGCCATCTGGGCTGCGTGGCTGTTCCACGACATGCCCGACGCCTCCGACCTCGCCGACTACCATCCGCCGACGGCGACGCGCGCCTATGCCTGGGACGGGACCCTGATCGGCGAATTCTCCCGCGAGCGGCGGATTTTCGTGCCCTACGACAACATCCCGCCGCAGCTGGCCCAGGCCTTCCTGGCGGCGGAGGACCGCAACTTCTTCAAGCACGCCGGCCTCGACTACACCGGCATCATCCGCGCCAGCGCCAAGGACATCGTCAACATCGCCCAGGGGCGCAGGCTGGAGAGCGGCTCGACCATCACCCAGCAGGTGGCCAAGAACATCCTGCTCACCAACGACGCCACCCTAGGACGCAAGCTGAAAGAGGCGATGATCGCCCAGCAGCTCGACCACGCGCTGTCCAAGGAGCGGATTCTCGAGCTCTATCTGAACGAGATCTGGCTGGGCTACCGGTCCTATGGCGTGGGCGCGGCGGCCTACAATTATTTCGGCAAATCGATCACCGACCTGGACCTGGCCCAGAGCGCCTATCTGGCCTCGCTGCCCAAGGGACCGGACAACTACCATCCGATCCGACGCAAGGCGCAGGCCATGCAACGCCGAAACTGGGTGCTGGACCAGATGGCCGATTCCGGCTGGGTGACCCGCGCCCAGGCCGACGCCGCCAAGAAGGAGGACCTGGTCGTCCAGCCGGAGCCGACGCGGGCCAAGTACCGCGACGCCGACTATTTCGTGGAGGAAGTCCGCCGCCGGGGCCTGGCGACCCTGGGTCCGCGCCTTACCGAGGGCGGCTACTACATGCGCACCACGCTGGACCCGCGTCTGCAGAGCGCGGCCCGCACGGCGCTGATGGATGGCCTGGAGCGTTACGATCGTCGCCACGGCTGGCGCGGCGCCTGGGGCCACGTCACGACGCTCACCGGCTGGGAGCAGGTGGCCAAGACGACTGTGACGCCCGCAGAGCGCCGGACCTGGGAGGCCGCTGTGGTCACCGACGTCAAGGGCGGCGTGCGGATCAAGACCGTGGGAGGGCAGACGGGCGCCCTGGCCGCCGAGGACGTGACCTGGGCGCGGGCCGGCAAGGGGATCGGCGCGGGCGACCTGATCTTCGTGGCGCCCGACGACAAAGGCGGCGCCGATTTCCGTCTGAAGCAGGTGCCGGCAGTGAACGGCGCCCTGGTGGCCATGGACCCCGACTCCGGCCGGGTGCTGGCCATGGTCGGCGGCTATTCCTTCTCGCTTTCCAGCTTCAACCGCGCGACCCAGGCCTTCCGCCAGCCCGGTTCGGCCTTCAAGCCGATCGTCTATGCGACGGCGCTGGAAAACGGCTACACGCCGGCCAGCATCGTCGTCGACGGCCCGATCTCGCTGCCCGGGGCCAACGGCCAGGCCTGGACGCCGGAGAACTATGAGCACGAGTACCTGGGGCCACTTCCGCTGCGAAAGGGCCTGGAGCTCTCGCTGAACACCATGACCGTGCGCCTCGCTCAGGGTGTCGGAATGCCGAAAATCAGCGCCTCGGCGATCCGGCTGGGCGTGGTGACCAAGATGGAGAACGTCCTGGCCATGGCGCTGGGCGCTGGCGAGACCACGGTCTTCCGCCTGACTGGCGCCTACGCCGCCTTCGTCAACGGCGGGCGGAAGGTGGAGCCGCACCTCATCGAACTGGTGCAGGACCGCGAAGGCAAGACCATCTTCAAGGCCGACCAGCGCGATTGCGACCACTGCACCATGGGCTTCAACGGCGACGAGAGTCCGCGCATCCAGCCGAGCGGCGCGCAGGTCTGGGACCCGATCACCGCCTATCAGATCACCTCGATGCTGCAGGGCGTGGTCCAGCGCGGCACGGGCGCCGCCGCCAGTGTCCTGGGGCGCCCCACCGGCGGCAAGACCGGCACGACCAGCGAGTTCCGTTCCGCCTGGTTCGTGGGCTTCACGCCGCACATCGTGGTGGGCACCTACATCGGCTTCGACGATAACCGCAGCCTGGGCGAGGGTGAGCAAGGCGCGCGCGCGGCCCTGCCGATCTTCATCGGCTTCATGCAGGAGGCGAACAAGCTCTTCGCTCCCGACGACTTCAAGGCCCCGCCCAACGCCCGTTACGCCATGGTCCGCGGGATCCGCGAAGCCTTCAAGCCCGGCACCGAGCCGAAGCTCGTGGACGACAGCCTCACGGGGCCGCAGCCTTACGACCAGGTGTTCGGCAATGGGATCACGGGAGCGCCCAACGCTGCGGCCGCCGTGAACCCGCAAGCGCCGCCAAAGCCGCCGGTCAAGAAGGACGAGGTCAACGGCTTGTACGAATAGCCGTGTCGGCCTATCTGGCGCGTCCGCTACCTGGAGTGTCCCCATGAGATTGGATGTCGAGGCCGCCAAGGCCGACATCGAGCAGTCGATCGAACTGCTCAGGAGGCGTCTTTGACTGGGAGCCCGCGCTCCGCCGTCTGGACGAACTGAACGCCCGGGTCGAGGACCCGACCCTCTGGGACAATGCCGAGGCCGCCCAGGCCCTGATGCGCGAGCGCACCCGCTTGGCTGGCCAGATCGATGCGGTGAAGGGGTTGGAGCGAGACCTCGCCGACGCCCTGGGCTATGCCGAGATGGCCGACGAGGAGGGCGATGAGGCCTCCCTCGAGGAAGCTCGCGCCCAACTAAAGGCGATCAAGGAGCGCGGCGCGCGAGCCGAACTGGAAGCGCTGCTCTCCGGCGAGGCCGACGGCAACGACGCCTTCGTGGAAATCAACTCCGGCGCAGGCGGCACCGAGTCCTGCGACTGGGCCGGCATGCTGCTGCGCATGTACACCCGCTGGGCCAACGCCCACGGCATGGAAGTGGATTTCCTGGAAGAGACCTCCGGCGATCAGGCCGGTATCAAGTCGGCGACCCTGCAGATCAAGGGGCCCAACGCCTACGGTTGGCTGAAGACCGAGGCCGGTGTGCATCGCCTGGTGCGCATCTCGCCCTTCGACGCCGCCGCCAAGCGACACACCAGCTTCGCGTCCGTCTGGGTCTATCCCGTGGTGGACGACACCATCGTCATCGACATCAATCCCGCCGACGTGCGCACCGACACCTACCGAGCCTCGGGCTCGGGCGGCCAGCATATCAACAAGACCGATTCCGCCGTTCGCCTGACCCACATTCCCACCGGCATCGCCGTGGCCTGCCAGGCCGGCCGCTCACAGCACCAGAACCGC
>NZ_SSMZ01000150.1 GCF_004799395.1 Phenylobacterium sp. | reverse complement strand
CGTAGGTCGGCCCGGCCGCCTGGGCCTCCGGTCCCGCCAGCGCCAGGATTCCCAGCGCGCCCGCGATGCCGGCCAGTCTCTGCCTGTCCATAATGTCCCCCAAAGCCCCGGGGAACAGTATCAGCGCCCGCCCGAATGGAAACGGTGGAGCGCCGCCATCGTCTCGGCCGGTTTCTCCTCCGGGAGGAAGTGGCCGCAATCGATCGCTTCGCCGCGGACATCGTCGGCCCACTCGCGCCAGATCGCCATGGTGTCGTACCAGGCCTCCAGCGCGCCCTTCTTGCCCCACAGGATCTGCACCGGGCAGGCGATCTTGTGGCGGGCCGCTGCCTTGTCGGCCCAGTCGAGTTCGCGGTCGTATCCCGCGCCGGCGCGATAGCACTCGCACATCCCGTGGATCACCTCCGGCGTCGATCCGCAGGTCAGGTAGTCGGCCCGGGCCTCCGGCTCCAGGAAATCGGGCTTTCGGCCCCGGAACTGGGCGGTGAACAGGTAGAACTCCGGGTCCGGCGTGATCATGTGCTCGGGCACGGGATAGGGCTGGGCCAGGAACGACCAGTGCCAGTAGGCCAGGGCGAACCGATGATCGATCCGGGCCCAGACCTCACCGGTCGGGATGATGTCCAAGATCGAGACCCGCCGGACAGCCTCGGGATGATCCAATGCCAGCCGGTAGGCGACCCGGCCGCCGCGGTCATGGCCCGCCACATCGAAGCAGTCGAAGCCGAAATGCTTCATCAGCGCCACCGCATCGCGGGCCATGGCGCGCTTGGAGGAGGTCTCGTTGTCGGCGCTCGATGGGGGCTTGGTGCTCCTGCCGTAGCCGCGCAGGTCCGGCGCCACGACCGTGAAGTCCTTCGCCAGGTCGCCGGCGAACTTGCCCCACATCATGTGGGTCTCCGGGTGGCCATGCAGCAGCAGGAGCGGCGGACCGGAGCCGCCATGGCGCACCCTGAGCGAGACGCCTTCACCCACCTCGATCTGCGACAACTCGAAGCCTTCGAAGCTCATCCCTCGAACTCCCGCTTGTGTCCCGCGCGCGGCTCGGAGAAGAGTGCGCCGATGGCTGAGACCCTGATCCGATGCGGGTGGCGCGGCATGGCCGGCGACCCGCTTTACGAGGCCTACCACGACACCGAATGGGGCGTACCGGAGTATGATTCGCGCGCGCTTTGGGAAAAGCTGGTGCTGGACGGCTTCCAGGCGGGCCTGGCCTGGATCACCATCCTGAGGAAGCGCGAGGCGTTCCGCGCGGCCTTCAACGACTTCGATCCGGAGAAGGTCGCGGCTTACGGCGAGGCCGACCGCGCGCGGCTGATGGCCGACGCCGGCATCGTCCGCTCCAACGCCAAGATCGACGCGGCGATCAACTCGGCGAAGATCTACCTGGCCATGCGCGACGCGGGCGAGGACTTCTCCGAGTTCTGCTGGCGCTTCGTGGACGGCAAGCCGATCCAGACCGGCGCCGTCGGCATCGGCGACGTCCCGGCCCAGACGCCGCTGGCCGTCGAGGTCTCCAAGGCGCTGAAGGCCAAGGGGTTCAAGTTCGTGGGTCCGGTGATCGTCTACGCTTGGATGCAGGCGGTCGGCATGGTCAACGATCACCTGACCTGCTGCGTCCGGCACGATGAAGTCCAGAAGGTGCGCCGATGAAGACGGGTCTGATCTTAGCGTGTCTCGCGAGCTTCGGCCTCGCCGCCTGCCAGACCTCCATCGGGCCGGTGCACATCGGCGAGATCAATCAGCAGAAGGCCCTCAGGCTGGCGCATGACGAACTGGTCCACCGCCATATGGAGGCCTACCTCGATTGGCGCGCCCAGATCGCCGATTACGACAAGGTCTGGGTCGTGACCTACTACCGGCCGGCCGACCGCTCCGATGGGCCGGCCATGGTGCGGGTGAGTTTCAATAAGCACACCGAGCATGTGGTCGCCGTGGACACTGTAGAATAACCATGGCCAAGGGCCCGACCCTCTTGCTGGAGCGCGCCTTCATCGGCGGACCGGTCTGCGGGGTAGACGAAGCCGGGCGCGGGCCGTGGGCGGGGCCCGTCAGCGCCGCCGCGGTGATCCTGAACCCGAAGAAGACGCCTAAGGGGTTGGACGACTCCAAGAAGCTGTCGGCCAAGGTGCGCGAGACCCTGGAGGTGGAGATCAAGGCCAAGGCGGTCGCCTGGTGCGTGGCCTTCGCCAGCGTCGAGGAGATCGCCAGCCTGAATATCCTGCATGCCGCCGGGCTGGCCATGCGCCGCGCTGTCGAGGGTCTCTCCGTTTCGCCGGCCTACGCCCTGGTGGACGGCAACTACCGCTTCGACCTGCCCTGCGAGGTGAAGACGGTGGTGGGCGGCGACGGAAAGTCGAAGTCGATCGCGGCAGCCTCGATCCTGGCGAAGGTGGCCCGCGACCGACTGATGATCGAGATGGACCAGCGCTACCCCGGCTACGGCTTCGCCAGCCACAAGGGCTATCACGCGGAAGTCCACGTCGAGGCCCTGCGCACGCTGGGCCCCTGCGAGATCCACCGCATGGGCTGGGCGCCGGTGAAGCTGGCGCTGATCGGCGAACTCCCGACCCAGGACAAGTTCGTCTTCGACGGGTTCGCCGATGAGGATTGAACTGCTAACTCAAGCTTGACCCGCGACCGCAGCAGGCAGCATGGGCGCCTGCGGCGCTAACCAGTTGTCAAGGCTTCAAAAATCTCAAATTAACCCGCCACGCTTAAGGTTACCCGCCCGCAGAACGCCGGGAGGGGAACGACGTGGACAAGACCAATCACTACGACCTGATCGTCATCGGGTCGGGTCCCGCCGGACGCCGTGGTGCGATCCAGGCGGCCAAGCTCAACAAGCGCGTGCTGGTGGTCGAGCGCGGCCGCCGGGTGGGCGGCGTCTCGGTCCACACCGGCACCATCCCCTCCAAGACCCTGCGCGAAACGGTTCTGAACCTTTCCGGCTGGCGCGAACGTGGCTTCTATGGCGCGGCCCACCGAGCCAAGAAGAACATCGGCGCCGAGGACCTGCGTCGGCGGCTGGACATCACGCTCGGCCATGAGGTGGACGTGCTCGAGCACCAGTTCGCCCGCAATGGCGTCGACACCGTCGAGGGCGTCGCGACATTCACCGCCTCGCACGGCGTCTCGGTGCTCAGCGCCGCCGGCGTCGCCGACTACACGGCGGAGAAATTCCTGATCGCCTGCGGCACGCGTCCGTTCCGCCCGACCCACATCGGCTTCGATGGCGAGAACATCGTCGATAGCGACGAGATCCTCGAAATCACCCGCATTCCGCGCCAACTGGTCGTGGTCGGCGCCAGTGTCATCGGCGTGGAGTACGCCTCGATCTTCTCGGCGCTGGACGTGAAGGTGACCATCATCGAGCCCAACAGCGTGCTCATGCCGTTCCTCGATCGCGAACTCGCCGACGAGTTCCTGCACGACCTGCGCGAGCGCGGCGTCATCGTCCGCTTCGGCGCCAAGGTGGCGTCGGCCGATGTCGTGGGCCCGCAGCACTGCCACCTGAAACTCACCGACGACCGCGAACTGCACGCCGACATGGTGCTGTTCTCGGCCGGCCGTGAAGGTGCGACCGATGGCCTGGGCCTTGACGCCTGTGGCCTCAAGACCGACGAGCGCGGCCGCCTCACCGTCGACAAGGCTAGCTTCCAGACCGAGGTTCCGCACATCTATGCGGCGGGCGACATCGTAGGCTTCCCCAGCCTGGCTTCGACCTCGATGGAGCAGGGCCGCATCGCCGCCTGCCACGCCTTCGACGCCCCGGCCCAGGCGGCGCCGGAATTTTTCCCCTACGGCATCTATTCGGTTCCGGAGATCTCTACGATCGGCATGAACGAGGAACAGGCGCGCGAGCGGGGCATCCCCTACGAGTGCGGTGTCGCGAGGTTCCGCGAGACATCGCGCGGCCACATCATGGGCATCTCGTCGGGCTTCCTGAAGATGCTGTTCGCCCTGGAGACCCGGCGTCTGCTGGGCGTCCACATCGTGGGCGAGGGGGCCACCGAACTGATCCACATCGGCCAGGCGGTGCTGAATCTGGAGGGAACCCTCGACTACTTCGTCGAGAACACATTCAACTATCCGACGCTGGCCGAAGCCTACAAGGTGGCCGCTCTCGACGCCTGGAACCGCATGCCCAAGCAGCAGCCCAGCGTGCAGGCGATGAAAACCAAGCTCGAACTGGCCGCCAAGGCGGTGAACGGCTAGATTCCCTCTCCCTCAGGTTGGATCAACCTGAGTGTAAAAAGGAGGGCCAGATAGCTGGCGACCTGTTCATTTCCGGCTGACTTGGTTCAAGTCGGCGGGGACAGGGTCTAGGCCGAGCGCCGATGGCGTTGCCCACGAAGCACGGCGCCGATGCCCGCCAGCCCCAGGGTGAGCAAGGCCCAGGTCGTCGGTTCCGGGATCGGCCCGGTCAGGCCAGGCGCCGCGAGCAGAGGTTGAAGTCCTTGCGGATCGTTGTTGTCGGCAGGCGCGGCGCCGAAGCCGCCTGAGGACGCGCCGCCCGGGTTCGAGAGGAAGCCGCCGCCGCTGGAGGGCGGTCCAAAACCATCGCTCCCGGACGAGCCGAAACCGACAAAGCCGCCCGCATCGTCGCCGGAAGCTAGAGCTCCGTACGCCCCGTCGATCGGGAAGTCGGCCGCCGTCAGTTCGAGCTCAGCCTCATCGCTGTGGTCGGAGGCGTCGTCAGAGTCCCGGACAGCATCCTGCACATCCTGCACCGTCGTCAGCACAGCCGGCAGCAACCCACCGCCGTGGGGTGTGGACGCGTGTCCAACTGCGGCCGGGCCGACGATCGGCGCGGCCCGTCCCGAATTCCAGGCGACGAGGCCACGCGCCCGTCCCGGCGCGGCGAACGTCGGCGCTGACGTGGCCACGACGTCCTTGTTCGTCATCACCTGCGGGATATCCAGGGTGTAGGCGTTGCCGACCAGCACGATGAGGCCGGTCGCCGCAGCGGCGACGCCGCCGAACAGCCCCAGCCGCCATCCCCAGCCCGTCGGGCGGGAGCTTTTAAGAGCGGCCTCAGGCGTGATCCTGGTCTTCATCGCGACCGGAAACACGCGATCCGACGAAAAGGCTCCTAAGGCTAAGCTACTGTTTTTTCAGTGACAATATTTCGCCACATTGGAGCTCAGCCGTGGCAGTGGCCCTGCCACGGGGCTGCGGGCTTAACTTTCTGTTCGCCACGTTCGGCAACGGGTCCTTCACCATACGGCCCCAGGATTCAGCCTCGAGACATCGAGAGGCGAGTATGGGCGTTCCCGTCGACACCATCATCCAGGGCGATTGCCTAGAGGAGCTGAGGAAGCTCCCCGACCGCTCGTGCGACCTGGTGTTCGCCGATCCGCCCTACAATCTTCAGCTCGGTGGCGACCTGCTGCGCCCGGACAATTCGAAGGTCGATGCGGTCGACGACCACTGGGACCAGTTCGAAAGCTTCGCCGCCTACGACGCCTTCACCAAGGCCTGGCTGTCCGAATGTCGCCGCATTCTGAAAGACGACGGCGCGCTGTGGGTGATCGGCAGCTACCACAACATCTTCCGGGTGGGCGCGACCCTTCAGGATCTGGGGTTCTGGATCTTGAACGACATCGTCTGGCGCAAGTCGAACCCGATGCCGAACTTCAAGGGCACCCGCTTCACCAACGCCCACGAGACCCTGATCTGGGCGACCAAGTCGCGCGGCGGCAAGCGCTACACCTTCAACTACGACGCCATGAAGATGGCCAATGACGAGTTGCAGATGCGCTCCGACTGGAGCCTGCCGCTGTGTACAGGCGACGAGCGGCTGAAGGACGAGGCGGGCGTCAAGGCGCACCCGACGCAGAAGCCGGAAGCTCTGTTGCACCGGGTGATCCTGGCGTCGACCCGGCCCGGTGACGTGATCCTCGACCCCTTCTTCGGCACCGGAACGACCGGCGCCGCCGCCAGGCGGCTGGGCCGCCACTACATCGGCATCGAGCGGGAGGCAGACTATGCCAGGCTCGCCAAGGACCGCATCGCCAAGGTGATCCCGGCCACGGCCGAGGAGATGGTGGTGACCGGCTCCAAGAAGTCCGAGCCGCGCATCCCGTTCGGCCAGATCGTCGAGGCGGGCCTGCTGCGCGCCGGCGACGTGCTCTACGACGACAAGGGCCGCCACGCCGCGCGCGTGCGCGCCGACGGCAGCCTGGTGGTGGGCGACCTTTCCGGCTCGATCCATAAGGTCGGCGCCATGGTCCAGTCGCAGCCGGCCTGCAACGGTTGGACCTACTGGCACTTCAAGTCGGACAAGGGCCTCGCCCCCATCGATGTCCTGCGCGCCAAGGTCCGCCAGCAGTTGGCGGCCTAGCTCGGCGCCTCCGCCAGGTCTAGGCTGGACCTGGTGGGACGATGATCCGAAAGCAGATCCTGATCGCGCTCGGCATGCTGGCGGCGGTGGCGGTCTGCGTCTTCGTGGCCTCGCGCGCCATGGGGTCTCACGCTGCGGCTCCGCTCGCCGTGGCCGAGCGGCTCGCGCTCGCCGCGCGATGGATGCTGGTCCCGGCGCTTTGCCTTTTCGCCGGTCTAGGCCTCACCGCAAACCAGAGGTTCCTCCGCGCCGACGCCATCGACGGCGGCCCTACGGCCAAGCCGGGCTTCCTGGAGATCAATCTTCGATACAACCAGAACACCCTGGAACAGACGGTCCTTGCCGCCGTCGCCTGGACGGGCCTGGCGCTTGAGCTGACGCCGCGCGATCTGGGTCTGATCCCGGCGCTGGCGGGCCTGTTCGCCGTCGGCCGGGCCGCGTTCTTCCTGGGCTATCTCTATGCGCCGTGGGCGCGGGCGTTCGGCCTGGGCTTGACCTTCTACCCAGCCGTCGCGACTCTCGTCTGGCTGGCGATCCGCCTTTTCGCCTAGCGCGAGCTCAGCACGAACTCGTTGCCCTCGGGGTCCTTGAAGATCGCGAAGGTTCCCCAGGGCTGCTTCTCCGGCGGCCCGCGGAATTCGACGCCGCGTTCGCTGAGCTGACGATGGGTCTGCTCCACGTCGTCACAGGCGAAGGAGCCGTTGAAGAAGGTGCCAACGCGGTCCTCGTGGCCTTCCGGCGTGAACAGCACCAGGCCGGTCTGGCTGCCGGCGATGGCCAGCTCGATCCACCGTTGCGCGCCCATCGGTTGGTCGGTGGTGACGCGGAAGCCCATTTTCTCGGTCCAGAATTTCAGCTGCAGCTCCTGGTCCCGACAGGGCAGGCCAGCGAACTTCAGGTGGGTGATCATCGGAGCCTCCGGTTTCTCATCGTGCTTTCTTTGCCGGATCGGCGGGCGCGCCGACAATGCGTGCAATAATTGCTATAACAATGAAGATGACTCGAAGGATTGCCCTCGACCCCTATGTGATCGACGTCCTGATGCGCGATTTGGTCGGGCATGACCACACGCCCTCGGCCTTCCTGGTCTACCTGTGGCTCTGGGCGCGGACCGATGGAGGCCAGCGCCGGTTCGCCGCCAGTCTGGCCGGCATCGCGTTGGAGACCGGCCTGTCGAAATCCTCGGTGCAGAACGCGGTGCGCCAGCTCACCCGCCGGCGAAAGCTGATCTCCGTCTCCCGCGACGGGCCGACCATGCCGCCGATCTATGAGGTTCTTACGCCCTGGGTCCGCGGCTAGCGGTGAAGCTGGGACTAAATTTCGACGCCACTTCCTGGCCTGGTGCAGGTTCTGGGGTGGGCAGAAAAATCAAGGGAGTATCGCTCATGACCGCTACGGCGCAGGCCTCACGCGTGATTCCGGCCAATGAGGCCGAGGTCTGGGAAACCCTCACCTCGCAAGAGGGCATGAAAGCCTACATGATGGGCGCTGAGGTGCAGGCTGACTGGCGCGTCGGCGGTCCCATCGTGATGCGCGGCGAATATAACGGCAAACCCTTCGAGGATCGCGGCGAGGTTCGCTCCTTCGAGCCCTGGCGGCGGCTCAGCTACACCCACACCAGCTCCGCCGCGCCCGACCAGACCCACGTGGTGACCATCGAGCTGGAGCCGCAGGATGACGGCACGGAGGTCAAGGTCACCCAGGAGAACGCCGACGGCTCGGTGACCGAGGCCGACAAGTGGCGTCAGGCCGATTACGAGAAGACCTGGTCGAAAATCCTCGAGAGGCTTGCCGACGCCGTGGTCGACTAAGCCCGGGAGCCGACTAGAGCAGCTTCGAAAGCCCTGCCCGCGCGGCC
>NZ_SSMZ01000015.1 GCF_004799395.1 Phenylobacterium sp. | reverse complement strand
CAAGCAACTGTTATTGCCTGGCCATATCGAGCATGTGATCGGGATCGACGCGGCACGCTGGTATTGCGATCACGTCTATGGCGCCGGCACGTCGCTGAGCGTCGTGGCCTTCGCCTCTGCCCTCTACGGGGTCTATTCCAGCACGGTCTATCTCACGCCGATCTTCGGGGGACTGCTGGCGGATCGCCTCCTGGGCCGAACGCCGACTGTCATCCTGGGCGCCTGCCTGATGGCGACAGGCCACTTCCTGATGAGCTTCGACGCGTCGTTCCTGTTGGCGCTGGTCTGCCTGGTGGCGGGGGCCGGCTGCCTGAAGGGCAATCTCGCCGCGCAGGTGGGCAGCCTCTATGGCGAGGGCGACAATCGTCGGGCCGACGCGTTCCAGATCTACTATCTGGGCATCAACGGCGGGGTGATTTTCGGGCCGCTGATCACCGGCGCGCTGGGCGAGAAAATCGCCTGGCACTACGGCTTCGGGGCAGCCGGCGTCGGCATGCTGGTCTCCCTGGCGATCTATCTGGTCGGCCGCCGCCACCTGCCGCCGGATCCGCCGCGCGGCGCCAAGGCGCGGGCCGACGCAAAGGCCGCACGCGTGCCCATGACGCGCCGCGAGTGGCAGGTGGTGGTCCTGCTGGTCCTCCTGCTGCCCGTGCTGGCGCTCTCCATCGTGGGCAACAACCAGATTCAGAACGCCTATCTGCTGTGGGCGGACAAGAGCGCCGACCTTCACCTGTTCGGCGCACCGATCCTGACCAGCTGGCTCATCTCGGTGGACTCGATCGTTTCTGTGGCGACCCTGGTCCTGATGGTCTGGTTCTGGCGCGCCTGGGCCAAACGCTTCCCCGAGCCCGACGAGATGGGCAAGTTCATCATCGGCTGCGCCTTCGCAGCGGTCGGCGTGTTCTGCCTGTCGATCGGTTCGAGCCTCGCTGCGGCGACCGGCCAGAAGGTGTCGTTCGGCTGGCTGCTGGCGTTCCACCTGCTCAACGACATCGGCTTCGCCAACATCCTGCCGGTCGGACTGGCGCTCTACACCCGCGCCGCGCCGCGGGCGATGGCGGGCTTCATCGTCGGCGTCTACTATCTTCACCTCTGGGCCGGCTACACCATGGTCGGCAAACTGGGCGGCATGCTGGACAAGATGCCGGCCGCCAGGTTCTGGCTGATCCACGCCATCCTCGTGGCGGGTGCAGGTGTGGTGTTCTTCTTCGTCCGGCTGATTTTCGGCGGCCTGCTACGCGGGGAGCCGGTAGAACCGGACGTCGCCGCGGTGGTCGCCGCCGACGCCGGCAAGACCCCCTGAGCCGCGGCTGTGCTCTACCGTCCGCTCGGCCGGTCGGGTCTGATCGTCTCGGAGATCGGCTTCGGGGCCGCGAGTTGGTGGGGAAAGCCGCAGTTCTCGGAAGCTTCGGCCATCCGCCTGGTTCACGACGCCCTGGACGGCGGGGTGACATTCTTCGACACCGGAGCCGGCTATTCCGGCGGCCATGCGGAGCCGCGGCTGGGTCGGGCGCTTAAAGGCCGAGCCGTCGGTCTGGTTGTCGCCAGCAAGGCTGGGACCTTCGCGAAGGACGGCCGTATCGGGCGGGATTTTTCACCGGCGGCTATCGTCGCCGGCGCCGAGGCGAGCTTGCGCCGCCTGGGTCTTGAAACCCTGCCGCTGCTGCAGCTCCACGGCCCGAGCGCGGCGGAACTGACCGACGACCTTCGGAGCGCTCTGGCGGACCTGAAGGGCAGGGGACTGATCCGCGCCCTGGGGGTGAACAGCTTCGATCCGGCGGTGATCGAACAGGTCCTCAACCTGCCGGACTTCGACGTCGTGATGGTCGACTACAATGTCCTGCGCCCGGAGCGGGAGCCGTTGATCGCGCGCGCGGCGGCGGCCGGAAAGGGCGTGCTTGCCGGGATGCCGCTCGCCATGGGTCATACGGGGGGCCAGGTCGGCAAGCTGCGCGCGCCCCGCGACCTCTGGTACGCGGCGCGCGGCCTGTTGCGACATCGCCGCGAGGTCGAGGCGGGCGCGCGATTCGGATTCCTCGGCCGCACGTCCGGAATGACCGGAGCCCAGGCGGCGCTCGCCTATGTGCTTGCCAACCCCGGCGTCGCCTGCGCGGTGGCGGGAACGACCCGGTCAAACCATCTGCGCGACAACCTCGCCGCTTCCGGCATGGCCCTTCCTCCCGAGACCCTGGCCGCAATCCGCGCCGCCCAATCCCGGCTTTCCGGATGACAGCCGCAGGGGTGCGGAGTCATGGTGCTGATCAACGATAAGCTAGCGGGAAACGACCATGGCCGACGACGCTGAGCTCGACCGCGCGCTGGAGGCGGCGCACCTGCCGGCCCTGGTGGCCGCGATGGTCCACCTGACCGCAGACGCATCCTGGCTGAAGCCGGAATGGACGCCGGTCTACACACCGCTTTCGCGCGGCGACACCGGCCTCCCCGACGAGGCGCAGGCCGACATCCGCGCCAGGGCCAAGGTGGCGATCGAAGCCTTTCTCGCAGGCGCGCCGTTGAAGGCGCCGACGCCTGATACGGCGACGCTGCGCAAGATGATGGACTTCGTGGCCGGCGCGCCCATCCCGGAAACCTACGCCGACTTCCTGATCGACGAACTGGCGATCAGCGGCAGTTCGAGCAAGGACCCGCAGTTCGAGCAACCGGCGCTGAAGGCCGCGGCGCGTCGGTTGAAGGTGCTGGTGATCGGCGCCGGCATGTCGGGCCTCCTGGCCGGCATCCGCCTCAGCCAGGCGGGGATCGGCTTCGAGATCGTGGAGTCCAACGCCGACGTGGGCGGCACCTGGCTGGTGAACACCTATCCGGGCTGCCGCGTGGACAACTCCAACCACATGTACAGCTACTCCTTCGAGCCGAACCATGGCTGGCCCCAGCACTTCTCCCCCCAGCCGGAATTGCTCAAGTACTTCCGGGGCGTGGCGGCAAAATATGACCTCAAGACGCACATCCGCTTCGAAACGACGGTCGAGAGCCTGACCTGGGACGAGGCCCGTTCGGTATGGCGCGCCGAGTTGAAGGCCAAGGACGGCCGGCGCGAGACGATCGAGGCCAATGCGGTGGTCACCGCAGTCGGTCAGCTCAACAAGCCGCGCATCCCGCAGATCGAGGGTGTCGGGACCTTCGAGGGGCCTGCCTTCCATTCCGCCGAGTGGCGTCACGACGTGGACCTCGTCGGCAAGCAGGTGGCGGTGATCGGGACGGGCGCCTCGGCCTATCAGTTCGTGCCGGAGATTGCGCCGAAGGTGGATCACCTCACGGTCTTCCAGCGCACGCCGCCGTGGGGCCTGCCGGTCCCGCACTACCACGAGGATGTGCCCGAAGGAATGAAGTGGCTGCTGGAGCACGTGCCCTACTACGACAAGTGGTATCGCTTCTGGCTGTTCTGGATGACCACCGAGGGCTTCCTGCCGATGGTCAAGGCCGACGAGGGGTGGAACGGCCCGTCGACCGCCGTGGGCGCCGCCAACCTGATGTTGCGCGAGATGGCTGCCGAGGCCTTGGCTGCCCAGGTGGCCGATCGGCCGGACCTGCTTCCCAACGTCGTGCCGACCTATCCGGTGGGCGGCAAGCGGGCCGTGCTGGACAACGGCGTCTGGCTCGGCGCGCTGAAGCGGCCGAACGTCGAGCTGGTCACCAACGCCATCATCAAGATCTCGCCCAGCGGCGTGGTGACCGCCGACGGCGTGGAGCATCCGGCCGACGTGCTGATCTATGGCACCGGTTTCACCGCCAGCCGGTTCCTGTCCGGCCTGAAGGTGACGGGCCGCGGTGGACGCGAGCTGCATGACGCCTGGGCCGGCGACGCGCGCGCCTACCTGGGCATGACCACGCCGGGGTTCCCGAATTTCTTCATGATCTATGGGCCCAACACCAACATCGTCGTGAACGGTTCGATCATCTTCTTCTCGGAGTGCTCGGTCCGCTACATCGTGGGTGCGCTGCGCCTGCTGGCGGAGACCGGGGCCAAGGCGATGGAGGTCAAGCGCGGCGTGCACGACGACTTCAACGTCCGGGTAGACGAGGCCAACAAGGGCTGGGCCTGGGGATCGGAAGGCGTTTCCAGCTGGTACAAGAACGAGTTCGGCCGGGTCAGCCAGAACTGGCCCTTCGGCCTGATCGACTACTGGCGCGCCACGCTGGCGCCCAACCCGGACGACTTCGTGCTGACCCGGCAGCCTGAGCCGGTGGCCTGAGGAGGGAGCGACGATGAGCGATATCGAAGGCGGCTGCGCCTGCGGCAAGGTCCGGTTCAAGATCAGCGGCCCTCTGATGGGCAGCGGAGTCTGTCATTGCCTGGATTGCCAGAAGGCGTCCGGAGGCGGCCCCAACTACGTGGTCCTTGCGCCCAAGATGGGCTTCGAGGTCACCCGGGGCGAGGCGAAGATCTACACCTCGACAGCCGACAGCGGCGCCGAGGTCGGCCGCGCGTTCTGCGACGACTGCGGCACGCCGCTGTGGTCGATCACCGGACCGATGGCGCCCTTCTATCCGGTGAAGGTCGGCGCGCTCGACGAACCCTCCGGCATCTCGCCAGCGCTCCACCTCTACGTGGACTCCGCCCAGCCCTGGCATCTGATGCACGAGGGCGTGCCGCAGTTCCCGAAGATGCCGCCCATGGGGCCGCCGACCTGACCCGCTCCTGGCGCCCCGCGGCTTTCCTGCTGTCGGTCCTGGCCCTGTCGGCTTGCCGCGAACACAGGGCCGCTCCGGCCAGTCCCGCGCCGCCCGTTGCTTCCGGACCCGTCAATCCGGACCCCGGGGTGACCAGCTACGCCTGCATCGACGGCCAGCGGATAACCGCCGGCTATCCGGACGTCCGGACGGCGATCGTCACCTACAAGGATCACGCCTACACCCTGAAGCTCGCGCCCTCGGCGGATGGGTCGCGCTACACGGGTTACGGCCTGCAATGGTGGATCCGAGGCGCCCATGCCAGCCTCTCAACACTGAAGGCCGGCGAGGAGACCGCCAGCGAGCCTGGACTCAACTGCGCCGCCGAAGGCGCCTCCCCCGCGGCGAGCGTCACCCACACCGCTTACAGCCCCGCGTCTGTCAGCCAGCCCTGAGAGCGATCAAGCCTTCATCGCCTTCAGCACCGCCGCGGGCCGGATCGGCAGATCACGGACCCGCGCGCCCACGGCGTTGAAGATGGCGTTGCCAATGGCTGGGCCAACGACCGTCGTCGCCGGCTCCCCGAGGCCCACCGGCGGCTCGGTGCTGGGCATGAACTCGATGTCCAGGTCCGGCACGTCGGCCATCCGAAGCGGGGTATAGGCGCCCAGGTTGGTGTCTCGCACCTGGCCGTCCTTGAAGGTGGTGCCTTCGAAGAGCGCCAGGCTCATGCCCCAGAGTGACGCGCCCTGCATCTGGGAGAGCGCTCCGTCGGGGTGCACGACCGTGCCGCAGTCGACGACGAGGTCCAGCCTCTCGACCTTGACCACGCCCGTCGTCGGATCGACCCGGACCCGGGCCGCGCAGGCGACCCAGGTCGGCATGTCGCGTTCCTGGCCAAAGGTAGTGGCGAGACCCATGCCGGTATTCTTCGGCAGCGGCTTGCCCCAGCCTGCCTTGGCGGCGACGCGGGAGAGGACCGCGGCCTGGCGTTTGGCGCCCCCGACCGCCGTCGGCCCCGAGCCGGCGTTACGGCCCGCCGCGTCCAGCAGCTTGAGTCGGAAGGCGAGGGGATCGGTCCCGGCGGCGTGCGCCGCCTCGTCCATGAAGCTTTCCAGGGCCCAGTTGGTCCAGCCGGGTCCCACCGACCGGAGCCAGCCCGGGCGGAAGGTGGTGTTGGCCAAGTCGTTGTTCACGGCCCGCACCCGCTGAGCGCCCACCGTGTACCAGTGGTCCGCGCCGCTGATCGAGAAGGGGTCATAGGCGACGCCGTTGGTCCCCTTCGGCATGAAGAAGGGGGCCATCGCCAGCGTCGGCCAGCCAGCGGCGGCTGTATGCTCCATGGCCGTCACCCGGCCGCCGTCGCCGAACGCCATGCGCACCGTCTGAACCGAAGGCGAGCGTGGGGAGTCAAAGCGACTGTCGTCGGCCCGGGTGAAGACCAGCTTCACCGGCTTGCCGATCGCCTTCGATGCCAGCGCGGCGCCGACGGCGTAGTCGCCGTTCAGGCGGCGTCCGAAACCGCCGCCCAGCAGATAGCTGCGCATGACGATGGAGGTCTCGGGCCGGTCGAGGGCCTTGGCGAGCCACGGCAGGACCAGGGACTGCCACTGGTTGCCCGTGTGGATCTCGAAGACTCCGTCCTTCTCGAAGGCGAGCGCGTTCACCGGCTCCATCTGGAAGTGCAGGGCGGTGGAGGTGGTGTAGGTGGCCTCGACCTTCGACTTGGCGGCTGCGAAGGCCTGGTCGACCCCAGGATCCTCGACAACCAGGCCGCCAGCCTTTGGATCGGCCATCACCTCGACGGCGCGGCGTTGCAGGTCGGCCTCGGAGATTTGAGCCGCGGGTCCGACCTTCCAGGTCACCTTGACCAGGTCGGCAGCCTTGTTGGCGGCGACGAAGCTGTCGGCCAGGACGACCACCCAGCCCGGCACCGTCCCGGAGGGGTCGGTGAGCGCGATGGATTGCTGGTAGCCGGGAACGGCCTTGGCCGCGGCGTCGTCGATGGCGGTGACCACGGAGTCGTAGCGCGTCGGCGGGATCTTCGGCCGGGCGTAGACCATGCCCGGAACCTGGGCGTCGAGGCCGTAGAGCCCCTGGCCGTTGGTCTTGCCGGGGATGTCGCGGGCGTGGGTCGCCTTGCCGATAAGGCGGCGCTCGGCCGCCGGTTTCATCGGCAGCTTGGCGAGCTCCTCAGGGGTCAATTTGCGGCTGAGGCTCCCCCGGGTGACGATCTCTCCGTAGGAGACCGACGCCTTGCCGGCGTGGACGGCGCCGTCGCGGGCGATGCAGTCGCCCGGCGCGGCTTTCAGGAGCTTGGCCCCTTCCTCGATTAGAGCCATGCGGCCCGCAGCGCCGGCCTGGCTGTAGATCGGATAGCTCTGCCAGACCGACCAGCTCCCGCCGGTGACCATCAGGCCCCATTTGGGATCGGAATCGACGGTCTTGATGCGGACCTTCGACCAGTCGGCCTCGAGTTCGTCGGCGACGATGCGGGCGACGGCCGTGCCGACATGCTGGCCCAGCTCGGCGCGGATCACATTGACGGTGACAACGCCGTCGCGGCCGATATCGTACCAGACGGTCGGCTCGAAACCGGCTGGGGCGCCGGCAGCGGCCGCCGCGTCTTCTGCGGCGAAGCCGAGGGCTACGCCAGCGCTGGTGGCGGCGATCAGGAAGCTGCGGCGGGAAAGCGTGGCGGTCTCGAGGTTGCGGGCCTGGAAGGTCATGCGTGGACCTCCTTGGCGCGGCTGGCTGCCAGCTTGATGGCGGCCTTGATCCGTACATAGGCCATGCACCGGCAGAGATTGCCGTTCATGCCGGCGTTGATGTCGGCGTCGCTCGGGTGCGGCTTGGCCTTGAGCAGAGCCGCGGCCTGCATGATCTGGCCGGACTGGCAGTAGCCGCACTGCGGGACCTGGACGTCGACCCAGGCTGTCTGCAGCGGATGGGCGCCCTTGGGATCCAGCCCCTCGATGGTGGTGATCGACTTGCCGGCGACGGCCTTCAGCGGGGTGATGCAGGAGCGCACGGCCTGGCCGTCCATATGCACGGTGCAGGCGCCGCACTGCCCGATCCCGCAGCCGAATTTCGTGCCCTTGAGCCCGACCTCGTCGCGGATCACCCAAAGCAACGGGGCGTCATCAGGTCCTGTGACGCTGACCTGGCGGCCGTTGATATTGAGTGTCGTCATCGCATGCCTCCCGATTTGCCGAAGCGAAGCGGACGCCTTCGGCGCGTCTGCGGCAACGCTTATTTTCGTGGCGCGGGCGCCGTTGGAGATAACCGTGGTCGGCCGGACGCACCCTTCGTGCAAAAGTTTCCACCCCGAAACACTGTTCTTGCCAAGCGGGAGCTTGTCTGTACGCTCCCCCCTCTAGGCGCCATTGCCTACTGTTCCATCAGGACTTGGCCTCAGAGCCGAGCCGGAACGCAAAGGGAGGATTAGGGGAATGCATAACCGTAGGTATCTCTATGGGTGCACGGCCATGGCCGTCGCCCTCAGCATGGCCTCATTTCAGGCCCATGCCGCAGCTGCGGCGGCCGCGCCCGCGGCAGGCGCGCCAGACGCCGCCAGCTCGATTTCCGAGCTGATCGTCACGGCCGAGAAGCGCAACGAGCGACTGCAGGATGTGCCGGTGGCCGTCACCGCCTTCACCGCCGACCAGCGGTCGTTGGTGGGCATCGAGAGCATCCAGGACCTGACCAACTTCACGCCGGGCCTGGCCTATAGCTCGATCGACAACCGGCCCTATCTGCGCGGCATCGGCCGCAACACCGACAACCTCGCCGTCGCCTCCGCCGTGGCCATTTATTACAACGGCATCTACGACGGGGCGAACGCCAACACGATCCTGCAACATTCGGATCTGTTCATCGACACCATCGAGGTCGACCGCGGCCCGCAGAATGGCCTGCACGGCGCCAACTCCGACGGCGGGACGATCAACTACATCTCCAAGAAGCCGACCAAGGATTTCTACGCCGAGGTGCGGGCGGGATACGGCAACTACGACACCGGTTTCGTCGAGGGCGTCGTCTCCGGCCCGATCACCGATAACCTGCGTTTCCGGCTGGGCGGCAACTACACCGATCAGCAGGGCGGCTTCTTCAACAACCTCGCCAACGGCAGCAAGGTCGGCGGCACTGTCGCCCAGGGCAACAGCGGCCAGAGCCAATATTGGGAAGCGCAACTCGACGGCAATATCGGCGATCACCTCGACGCCTGGGCGATGCTGTCGAGCGGCCAATACTACACCAACTATCACGACACCGCCGTGGTGGGCGCGATCCCGATCTCGTTCCAGGCCAACGGCGGCTTCTCGCCATCGAGCTTCTATGGCCTGTGCGGCCTGCCGGGCGTGGCTGCGGCCAACGCCGGTTGCGCGGGCGGACCGGCCGTCGTCAGCGTTACCCCGACGGGCTCGGTGACCGCCGCCAACTTCCCGGGCAACAATCCGTCGACCGCGAATCCGCGGGACTTCATCCAGTCCGGCAATTCCACGAACAAGCAGAAGGCCGACATCGCCTTCGCCACCAACTGGACCTACCACGCGCCCGGCGTGGACCTGACCTACCTCGGCGGCTACCAGAAATTCGACTACGTGCTGAATTTTGTCAGCGGCGCCGATGCGGGCCTGAAGACGTTTTCGCTGGCCGGGGCGGCGTCGCCGGCGGCGGCGGGGCTTTGCAGTTTCGTCAACGGCAACTCGCTGTCCACCTGCGAGGCGCCGCTAGCCATCAATCCGTCCCCGTCGCTGACCAACTTCGTCGAAAAGGATGAGTTCTATTCGAACGAGTTCAACCTGACGTCGACGGGCGACGGGCCCTTCCAGTGGCTGGCCGGCGTCTACTGGTATCACGAGAATTACGAGCAGCCGGTTTCGGCCGGGGTGATGCCGAACCAGACCCAGTTGGCGCATCCCGTTTACATCGGCGCGGGCGGAGTCCTGTCGGCGGCGCCGGTGAACCCGCTGAGTGCGATCTCGGTGTCCGACACCTTCCTGAAGTACGATTCCTACGCTGGCTATGTGCAGGGCTCGTACAAGTTCACCGACCAGTGGAAGCTGACCGGAACGCTGCGTTACACCGATGACCACAAGAGCGGCCGCCAGACGTGGCGTTTCGAGGAGTTCGACACCATCCCCGGGTTCCAGTCGACGGGCTTCGGCGCGGCCACGCCCGGGCTCGACATAACATCGGCCGCGGTCGCGGCCGACCTGAACACCAGCTTCCCGGGCGCAGGACCGACGACGATCAACCCCACGACCGGGGCGGCCCAGCGCACGCTCGACGCCAGCTGGAATGCGGTGACCGGCGACGTCAACCTCGACTGGCAACCGGACCACGACACCCTGGTCTATGCCAAGTACAGCCGGGGTTATAAGGCCGGCGGCTTCACGACCTTTACGATCGCGGCCAATCCGGAGACCAAAAAGGAAATCGTCGACGCCTTCGAGTTGGGCGTGAAGAAGACCTTCACGCCGCAGTTCCAGGTCAACGGGGCGGTTTTCTACTACGACTACCAGAACGATCAGATCCCCGTGACCGTGCAGAATGCGCAGGGCCTGCTCTCGGGCCAGCTGTTCAACCTGCAGGACGTCCACATCTCGGGCGTGGAGCTTGAGGCGATCTGGCGGCCGATCGACAACCTGACCATCAATGCGCAGTACTCCTACCTGGACGCCGAAATTAACAAGGCAGGCCTTTGCATCGAGGACACTGTCGACCCGCTTGGGACCCAGCCGGGGGCCAACACCGCGGGCTGCTCGGCGGCTGTGGTCAACCCAACCACCGGCGCGACGGTCTCGCCGGCGACGCAGAACCTGGCCGGTCAGAAGTTACCGGAGGCGCCGCCGAACAAGGTGTCGGTGAACGCGCTCTACAGCTGGGCTTTCGATCCCGGGAAGCTGACCCTTTCGGCCAGCTATATCTGGAAGGACGCGACCTACGGCAGCCTGTTCAACCGGCCGTACGCCGAGGCGCCGGCCTACAGTGAGGCTGACTTCCGCCTTACCTGGGCAGGCGCCAACTCGCATTACAAGATCATCGGTTTCGTCGCCAACGCCTTCGACGAGAAGGGCTACGACCGAGCGACGGGCTCACTCCTGCAAACCGGCAATCCGGTGGCGGGTGTGTCAGAGGCGATCATCAGCAATATCGGCCTGATCCCGCCGCGCACCTATGGTGTGCAGCTCCAGTACAAGTTCTGACGGCTTGCGGGCGCGCGCTCCTTTTCCGGAGCGCGCGTCTCGCCGACTGGCGGGGCGGCGGCGCGGTCGGTAGCATGACCGCATGAGCTGCCGGCGCGTCCGACCATGACATCCTCCCCACGGCCGGGTTTGCGGCGAGGGCGGCGCATGGCGTCGCCCGGGCCTGCGGACCCGGCCGCCTTTTCACGGGCGCTGGACGAAGCGGCGGCGCACGTTCGCGCCGACCGGCTCGACGCCGCCGCGCAGATCTATCGCCGGCTGGAACGGGAGGCGCCTGCCGACGTGCGGCCGGCCTATTCGCTTGCGGTGATCGACATCCACCAGGGGCGGTTGCAACGGGCGCGCGACCGGCTCGCCGCGGTGGTCGCGCAAGAACCGCGGATGGCCGCGGCGCAGCACAATCTGGGCGCGGTGAGCCAAAGCCTTGGCGACTGGAGTGCGGCGGCGGAAGCCTATAGCCGCGCGCTCGAACTCAATCCCGCCGCCGGCGAGACCCGCGTCGGCCTGGCCATGGCCCTGGCCGCGCTCGGGCATTCCGCCGAGGCGGTGGCGCAGAACCGAGCTTTGGCCGCCGACCCGAGCCACCGCTGGCCGGCGTTGACCCGCATCGCCCTGATCGACGCCGGCGCGATCGGCGACGACGACCTGGCGGCGATGCAGGCGGCGGCTTCGGACGAGACGAACCCGGCGGCCCATCGCGTCGGCCTCTGGTTCGCGCTTGGCGAGAGCTTGGACCGGCGGGGCCGCGACGCCGAGGCCTTCGAGGCCTACGCGCATGGCAACCGCCTTCAGCGAGCGGCGCTCGATGTGGCCGCAGCCGCCCAGGCGAACGCCCAGGCGGCCGCCTATGTGACCGTGACCGTGACCGCGCGGTTCGTGGCGGAGCATGCGGGGCAGGGGGGTAATTCGGCCGCGCCGATCTTCGTGCTTGGCATGCCCCGGTCCGGATCAACACTGGTCGAGCAGATCCTGGCGAGCCACCCGCAGGTGCAGGGCCTCGGCGAGACCGGCCTCCTGCCGCAACTGCTGGAGCGCGGCTATCCGAAGACCGCCGCCGGACTGCGTGACGCCGCGACGCGCTATCTCGATGGCCTGCGGGCGCGCGGCTGGGATGGTGCGTCGCGCGTCGTGGACAAGACCCTGGAGAACTATCTGCACGCCGGCCTGATCGGCGTGCTGTTCCCGCGGGCTGTGATCGTGCACGTGGTGCGCGACCCGATCGACAACGGCTTCGCCTGTTACCGTCAGCTCTTCGCCCAAGGCAACGAGACCCTCTACGACCTGGCCGATATCGCTGCGGAATATGTGCGCTATCGAAGCCTGATGGAGACCTGGGCGGCGCGCCTGCCCGGCAGGATCGTCGACATAGGCTACGAAGCCCTGGTCGCCGATCCGGAGACTGAGAGCCGCCGATTGCTCACCGAGGTTGGGCTGGCGTGGGACCCCGCCGTGCTGCGCTTCCATGAGCGGAAGGCCGCCATCCAGACCGCCAGCGCCAGCCAGGTGCGCCAGCCGATCTATGCGACGTCAGTCCAGCGGTGGCGGCGCCACGCTGAGCGGCTGGCGCCACTTGTCGCGGCGCTCGGGTCCTACGCTGACATCTGAGGAAGATGGCGCGAATGACGGGACTTGAACCCGCGACCTCCGGCGTGACAGGCCGGCGCTCTAACCAACTGAGCTACATCCGCACTCGTTCGCGCAAAAACGCGAGGGGCGTCTGATAGGTCCGAGGTGGAATCGTGTCAACGGCAGATGACGCCGCATCGGACAGGGCGGTGCTTTTCCGGCCGGTTTTCCGTGAGCTGAAGGCCCGCGCTTCGTGAGCTTTCCGCGCTGCAACAAGGCCCCGTTTGAAACCGCAGAAGGTGTGGTCTAGAACGGCGCGCGACTCCCCCGGCGGACCCTCATACGAATCCCATGAACGCGTTCCTGCTCCAGTACCTGCCCATCGTCATATTTCTCGGCATCGCGGCGGCGCTGGGGATCATCTTCATCGTCTTCGCCAGCACGCTGGCGCCCAAGGCGCCGGACCCTGAGAAGCTGTCATCCTATGAGTGTGGCTTCAACGCCTTCGACGACGCGCGGATGAAGTTCGACGTGCGGTTCTATCTGGTCTCCATCCTGTTCATCATTTTCGACCTGGAAGTGGCCTTCCTGTTCCCATGGGCGGTATCGCTGATGAAGCTGCCGCCGGAGCTCGGCCAGTTCGCCTTCTGGTCGATGATGAGCTTCCTGGGCGTGCTCACCGTGGGCTTCATCTACGAGTGGAAAAAGGGAGCCCTGGAATGGGAGTGATCGTTCCCGCGGGGTCCGGCGGCCGGACCACGGTTGAAGGCTACGACCCCAAGGCCCACGACCCCTTCTTCGATGGCGTGAGCCAGCAACTCGCCGACAAGGGCTTCATCACCGCCGGCGTCGACGATCTGATCACCTGGGCCCGCACCGGCTCACTGATGTGGATGACCTTCGGCCTGGCCTGTTGCGCGGTCGAGATGATGCAGGCGTCGATGCCGCGCTATGACCTGGAGCGCTACGGCTTCGCGCCGCGCGGATCCCCGCGCCAGAGCGACGTGATGATCGTCGCCGGCACCCTGGTGAACAAGATGGCTCCCGCTCTGCGCAAGGTCTACGACCAGATGCCCGAGCCGCGCTACGTGATCTCCATGGGCTCCTGCGCCAACGGCGGCGGCTATTACTACTTCAGCTATTCGACGGTGCGCGGCTGCGACCGGATCGTGCCGGTGGACGTCTATGTGCCCGGATGCCCGCCCACGGCCGAAGCGCTCGTCTACGGTGTGCTGCAGCTGCAGAAGAAGATCCGCCGCACCGGGACCATCATGCGATGAGCTGGCCACAACCGCTCCCGATCCTGGAGAAGCTTGGCGTCTCGACGGTCAAGTCCGCCGGTAAGGGCGTTTTCACCGGCTATGAGGTGATGTACGGCGAGCTGACCTTCACGACGACGGCTGACCGGATCGTCCAGGCGCTGACCCATCTGCGCGACGCCGACAACCTGAAGTTCTCGATCCTGATCGACCTCTGCGGCGCCGACTATCCGGAGCGGGAGAAGCGCTTTGACGTGGTCTACCACCTGTTGTCGATGACCAAGAACCTGCGCTGCCGGGTGAAGCTGCAGACCGACGAGGACACCGCTGTCCCGTCGGTGACCAGCGTATTCCCCAGCGCCGACTGGTACGAACGTGAGACCTTCGACATGTACGGGGTGTTCTTCGAGGGCCACCCGGACCTGCGCCGCATCCTCACCGACTATGGCTTCCACGGGCATCCGCTGCGCAAGGATTTCCCGATGACCGGCTACGTCGAGGTTCGTTACGACGACGAGTTGAAGCGCGTGGTCTACGAGCCGGTGAAGTCCGTGGAATGGCGCAACTGGGACTTCCTGAGCCCCTGGGAGGGTGCGGAGCCCGGCTACGCTCCCCTGATCCCCGGCGACGAGAAGGCCCTGCCGGCGGCCAAGGAGCCCGGCAAATGACCGGCGCCAACGCTCCCGCAAAGGACAGCGATTTCTTCGCCCCCGAGATCGTGGGCGAGACCAAGGTCCGCAAGTTCAACATCAATTTCGGCCCGCAGCATCCGGCCGCTCACGGCGTGCTACGCATGGTGCTGGAGTTGGACGGCGAAGTGGTCGAACGCGTCGACCCTCACATCGGCCTACTGCACCGCGGCACTGAGAAGCTGATGGAGGCCCGGCCCTATCAGCAGACGATCCCGTACTTCGACCGCCTCGACTATGTGGCGCCGATGAACCAGGAGCACGCCTACGTCATCGCGCTAGAGCGCTTGATGGGCGTCGAGGTCCCGGTCCGCGGCCAGCTGATCCGGGTGCTCTACGACGAGATCGGCCGTATCCTGAACCACCTCCTCAACGTCACCACCCAAGCCATGGACGTTGGCGCGCTCACCCCGCCTCTGTGGGGTTTCGAGGAGCGCGAGAAGCTGATGGGGTTCTACGAGCGGGCCTCGGGCGCGCGGATGCACGCCAACTACTATCGCGTCGGCGGGGTGCGCCAGGACCTGCCCCCGGAGCTGGTCGAGGACATCGCCGACTGGTGCAAGAAGGTGCCGCGGGTTTTCGACGACATCGAAAAGCTGATCACCGGCAACCGCATCTTCAAGCAGCGCAACGTCGACATCGGCAAGGTGACCAAGGACGAGGCGCAGGCCTGGGGCTTCTCCGGCGTCATGGTGCGCGGCTCGGGTATCGCCTGGGACCTGCGCCGCAGCCAGCCATACGCCTGCTACAACGAGATGGAATTCGACATCCCGCTGGGCGTGCACGGCGACTGCTACGACCGCTACCTCTGCCGCATGGAAGAGATGCGCCAGTCGGTGAAGATCATGACCCAGTGCTGCGAGCGGCTGATGAAGACGCCGGGTCCGGCGATCAGCCAAGACAACAAGATCGCAGCTCCCAAGCGCGGCGAGATGAAGCGGTCGATGGAGGCGCTGATCCATCACTTCAAGCTGTTCACCGAGGGCTATCGGACCCCGCCTGGCGAGGTCTACGCCGCCGTCGAAGCGCCCAAGGGCGAGTTCGGCGTCTATCTGGTTTCGGACGGCACCAACCGCCCGTACCGCTGCAAGATCCGCGCGCCGAGCTACGCCTTCCTGCAGGCGATGGACTGGATGAGCCGGGGCCACATGCTGGCCGACGTCTCCGCCATCCTGGGTTCGCTCGATATCGTGTTCGGGGAGATCGATCGTTGAGCGTCCGTAGGCTCGCCGCCAACCAGCCCGCCAGCTTTGCCTTCGCGCCGTCGACGCTGAAACGCGCGCGCGAACTGATGGCCAACTTCCCGGCCGGCCGCCAGCAATCGGCGGTGATCGGCATCCTGTGGCTGGTGCAGAAGCAGGATGGCTGGGTTTCCGAGCCCGCCATCCGCGCCACGGCGGAACTGCTCGGCATGCCGGTAATCCGCGTGCTGGAGATCGCCACCTTCTACACCATGTTCATGCTGGAGCCGGTGGGCACGCACGCGCTGGTGCAGGTCTGCGGCACGACGCCCTGCCAGACCCGAGGCTCGGAAGAGCTGATCGCCGTCTGCCAGCGCAAGTTCGGGCCTTCGAACCATCGCACCGCCGACGGCAAGTTCTACTGGCAGGAAGTCGAGTGCCTGGGCGCCTGCTCCAATGCGCCGATGGCGGCGATCAACGACTACTACTACGAGGACCTGACCCCGGAGAGCTTCGAGAAGATTCTCGACGACTTCGCGGCCGGCAAGAAACCCAAACCGGGTTCGGCGATCAAGCGCCAGGGCTCCGCTCCGGAAGGCGAGCCGATAACGCTCACCGATCCCAAGCTCTATGACGGCTCGCTGGCCAAGAAGATCACCATTCCGAACCTGCCGCCCATGGCGCCCAAGGCCGCAAAGGCGAGCGCATGAGCGCGAACCTGGACCAGGTTAAGCGGCGCGGCGCCCTAGTGGCCGCCCTCTGCGGCGTGGCGTTCCTGGCCGCCGTGGCCGGCTTTGTCTTCTATTTCAAATTCGGGCAGGAGTGGGCGCGCCTCGCGGCGGTCGCCGCCCTGGTCATCGGTTTCGGCGCGCAGACCTGGTTCATCGCCAGCCTGCGCCGGCCGGGTAAGGGAGCATAGGCGTGGTTGGCATCCTGGCCGACAAGGACCGCATCTTCCTCAACATCTACGGCGTCCATGACTGGGGCCTGGAGGGAGCGAAGGCGCGCGGCTGCTGGAACGGCACCAAGGACATCGTCGCCCAGACGCCTGAGTGGATCTGCGATCAGATGAAGGCCTCGGGCCTGCGCGGACGTGGCGGCGCGGGCTTCGCCACGGGGTTGAAGTGGACCTTCATGCCCAAGCAGGAGAGCGAGCGGCCCCACTATCTGCTGGTCAACGCCGACGAGAGCGAGCCCGGCGCCTGCAAGGACCGCGAGATCCTGCGCAACGATCCGCACCTGTTGATCGAGGGTTGCCTGATCGCCTGCAAAGCCATGCGGGCGCGCACCGCCTACATCTACGTCCGCGGCGAATATGTGCATGAACGCGAGCGCCTGCTGGCGGCGATCAAGCAGGCCTATGACGCCAAGCTCATCGGCAAGGGCAATGTCCACGGCTGGGACTGCGACGTGCGCGTGACGCACGGCGGCGGCGCCTACATCTGCGGCGACGAGACGGCCCTGATGGAAAGCTTCGAGGGCAAGAAGGGCCAGCCGCGGCTGAAGCCGCCGTTCCCGGCGGGGGCCGGGATCTATGGCTGCCCGACGACGGTCAACAACGTCGAGACCATCGCCGTCGTCGGCACCATCCTGCGCCGCGGCGCCGCCTGGTTCGCCGGCTTCGGCACCGAGAAGTCGACGGGAACCAAGCTGTTCGCGGGCTCCGGCCACCTGAACAAGCCCTGCGTGGTCGAGGACGCGGTCGGCATCTCGGTCAAGCAGCTGATCGAAGACCACTTCGGCGGCGTGCGCGGCGGCTGGTCGAACCTCAAGGCGGTGATCCCCGGCGGCATCTCGGTGCGCATGATCCCCGCCGATCAGTGCGACGAAGCCATCATGACCTATGAGGACCTGCAGGCGAGGGGCTCCGGCCTCGGCACCGGCACCATGATCGTCTTCGACAAGGACGCGGACCTGGTGAAGGCGATCGCCCGGGCGTCCTACTTCTACAAGCACGAGAGTTGCGGCCAGTGCACGCCCTGCCGCGAAGGCACCGGCTGGATGTGGCGGGTGATGGAGCGGATGGTCACCGGCGAAGCCGAAATGTCCGAGATCGACCTGCTGCTCGACGTGGCCAGCCAGGTTGAGGGCCACACGATCTGCGGGCTCGGCGACGCCGCGGCCTGGCCGATCCAGGGCCTTTTCCGCCACTTCCGCCATGAGGTGGAGGACCGCATCAATCTCTATCGGGCCGGCAAGCCTCATGTGCAGGGCCATTCCCTGCAGGCGGCGGAGTAGATCATGCCGATTTGCAAGGTCGACGGCGTCGAGGTCGAGTTCGAGCCCGGGATGAATGTCCTGCAGGTGGCCGAACTGGCGGGGAAGGAGATCCCCCGCTTCTGCTATCACGAGCGCCTGAGCATCGCCGGCAACTGCCGCATGTGCCTGGTCGAGGTGAAGCCCGGTCCGCCGAAGCCGCAGGCGTCCTGCGCGCTCCCGGCCGCCGAGAACATGGAGATCTTCACCGACACGCCGATGGTGAAGAAGGCCCGCCATGGCGTCATGGAATTCCTGCTGATCAATCACCCGCTGGACTGCCCGATCTGCGACCAGGGCGGTGAGTGCGACCTGCAGGACCAGGCCATGGGCTATGGCCGCGACGACAGCCGCTATGCCGACAACAAGCGCGCCGTCGAAGAGAAGTTCATGGGGCCGCTGATCAAGACGGTCATGACCCGCTGCATCCAGTGCACGCGCTGCGTCCGGTTCATCACCGAGGTGGCCGGTGTGCCGGACATCGGTCTCATCTCCCGCGGCGAAGACGTTGAAATCACGACCTATCTCGATAAGGCCGTGGCGTCAGAACTGAGCGCCAACATTATCGATCTCTGCCCGGTGGGCGCTCTGACCTCCAAGCCCTATGCGTTCAATGCGCGGCCCTGGGAGCTGAAGAAGACCGAGAGCGTCGACGTGATGGACGCCCTGGGCTCGGCGATCCGGGTGGATGCGCGCGGCTCGGCCGTGCTGCGCGTCCTGCCGCGCGTCAACGAGGACATCAACGAGGAGTGGATCTCCGACAAGACTCGCTACGCCGTCGACGGCCTGGCGCGGCAGCGTCTGGATCGGCCCTTCATTCGCGAGGCCGGCAAGCTGCGGCCCGCGACCTGGAGCGAGGCCCTGGAAACGGTGGCCGCCAAGCTGAAGGCCACCGCACCGGAGCGCATCGGCGTCATCGCCGGCGAACTGCAGGACGCGGAGTCCATGAAGGCCGTGCTCGACCTGTTCCGCGGCTTGGGCGTGCAGTCCACCGATTGCCGCGAGGACGGCATGGCGCTGGGTGACGGACCGCGGGCCAGCTGGCTGTTCAACTCGACGCTGGCCGGGATCGAAGACGCCGATGTCGTCTTGCTGGTCGGGACCAATCCGCGCCTGGAGGCGCCGGTGCTGAACGCGCGGCTGCGCAAGCGCTGGCTCGCCGGGGCGCTGAAGATCGGCGTGATCGGTGAAGCCCTCGACCTCACCTATCCTTATGAATACCTGGGCGCCGGTCCGAAGAGCCTGAGCGGTCTCGGCAAGGCCAAGGGCGATTTCGTCACGGCGCTGAAGTCAGCCAAGGCGCCGGCGATCATCGTAGGGGCAGGGGCGCTCAACCGCGCCGACAGCGCAGCGGTGCTGAAGGCCGCGGCTGCGACCGCCAAGGCGTTCGGCATGACCTGGAACGTGCTGCATAGCGCGGCTTCGCGCGTCGGCGGCCTGGACCTGGGCTTTACGCCCGGCCCAGGTGGCAAGAACGCGGCAGAGCTGGCGGCCAAGGGCGGCGCGGACCTGCTGTTCCTGCTGGGCGCCGACGAGATCGACACCTCCGTTTCGAGGGCTTTCACGGTCTATCTGGGCACGCACGGGGACCGCGGGGCGCACACCGCCGACGTGATCCTGCCGGGCGCGGCCTATACCGAGAAGAACGGCCTCTACGTCAACACCGAGGGCCGGGTGCAGCAGGGCGTCCGCGCCGTATTCCCCAAGGGCGAGGCCAAGGAGGACTGGGCGATCCTGCGCGCGCTCTCCGAACGTCTGGGCGCCAAGTTGCCCTATGACAGCCTGGATGCGCTCCGCGCCAAGCTGTTCGCCGACCATCCCAGCTTCGGCCGGATCGACCACGTCGATGGGCCCGCGGGCGCCGCCGGCCTCGACCTCGGCGCGCTGGGCGGGAAGGGCGACCTCTCCGATGCGGCCTTCGCCAGCGCCGTGACGGCCTTCTATCAAAGCAACGCCATCGCCCGCGCCAGCGTGACCATGGCCGAGTGCGCCGCCCAGGCTTCGGGCGCCGCCAGAATCGCGGCGGAATAGATGGACTTCTGGAATACCCCCATTGGCTGGACGCTCTGGACGGTCGGTCAGATTCTGCTGATCACCGTGCCGCTGCTGCTGGTCGTGGCCTTCGTGATCTATGGCGACCGCAAAATCTTCGCCGCGGTGCAACTGCGCAAAGGCCCCAACGTGGTGGGCCCCTTCGGGCTGCTGCAATCCTTCGCCGACCTCGGCAAGTTCCTGATCAAGGAATTGATCGTCCCGGCGGGCGCCGACAAGTTCGTCTTCCTGCTGGCGCCGCTGATCAGCGTGACCCTGGCGCTGGGCTCCTGGGCGGCCATGCCGCTGGCCCCGGGTTGGGTGGTCGCCAACATCAACGTCGGGATCCTCTACCTGTTCGCCGTCTCTTCGATGGGCGTCTACGGGATCATCATGGGCGGCTGGGCGTCCAACTCGAAGTACCCCTTTCTGGGCGCCCTGAGGTCGGCCGCACAGATGGTCTCCTACGAAGTCTCCATCGGCTTCGTGATCATCACGGTGATCCTGCTCTCCGGCACGATGAACCTCACGGATATCGTGGTGAAGCAGGGCGGCGGCTTCTGGAACTGGAACATCCTCGGCGGCGCAGGCCTCAAGAACCTGCCGCTGGCCCTGGTGATGATCCCCATGGGCGTGATCTTCTTCATCTCAGGCCTGGCCGAAACCAACCGACCGCCCTTCGACCTGCCGGAAGCCGAGAGCGAGCTCGTGGCCGGCTACGCCATCGAATACGGCTCGACGCCCTACATGCTGTTCTATCTGGCCGAGACCTCAAACATCATCCTGATGAGCGGGCTGATGGCTGTGCTGTTCCTGGGCGGCTGGCAGGCGCCGTGGCCGACGCACTATCTGGATGGCCTCACGCACTCGGGATGGTCCTGGTTGGCAAGCCTGCACGGCCTGCTGATCTTTGCCTTCAAGACCCTGTTCGTCTTCTTCATGAACGCCATGGTCCGCTCGGTCGTGCCTCGCTACCGCTACGACCAACTGATGCGCCTGGGCTGGAAGGTCTTCCTGCCGACCAGCCTCGTGGCCGTCGCCCTGGTGGCCGGCTGGCGGGTCTATGGAGGGATCGGATGAGCCGGGTTCTGGCCCCTATCGCCGCGGTGCTGCTGCTGGGTCTGGCGGCCTGCGAGACGTCCGAGCCCAATGGCGGCGCAGCCGACTACGATGCCCTGAAACGCGCCCAGGCCGACTGCGCGGCCGCGGGCGGCACGCTGGTCCTCAAGGACCAGGGCGACGCCCAGCGGATCGACGCCTACACATGTAAGAGGTCCTGAGATGTTCCAGCGTATCGGACAGGCGTTGAAGGGCGCGGCCTTGATGGACTTCGCCGGCGCCGTGGGCCTTGGCCTCAAGTACATGGCGCGACCGAAGGCCACCGTTCTCTACCCGCACGAGCGCAACCCGCAGAGCCCGCGGTTCCGCGGCGAACATGCGCTGCGCCGCTATCCCAACGGCGAGGAACGCTGCATCGCCTGCAAGCTCTGCGAAGCGATCTGCCCGGCCCAGGCCATCACCATCGAAGCCGAGCCTCGCGAAGACGGCAGCCGGCGCACCACCCGCTACGACATCGACATGGTCAAATGCATCTATTGCGGCCTGTGCCAGGAGGCCTGCCCGGTGGACGCCATCGTCGAGGGGCCGAACATCGAGTTCGCCGTCGAGACGCGGGAAGAACTCTACTACGACAAGCAGCGCCTGCTGGATAACGGCGACCGCTGGGAACGCGAGATCGCGAAGAATCTGGAACTGGATGCGCCCTATCGCTAAGACCCGCCCGGGCCTTTTGCGACAAGCGAATCCCACACTGAGATAGGGGAGCTGGAACAGCCGATGGCCCTGCAGGCGATCGCATTCTATCTGATGGCGGCGGTGACGCTGGCGAGTGCGCTCGCCGTCGTCTCGTCGAAGAATCCTGTGCACTCGGTGCTGTTCCTGATCGCGGCCTTCTTCTCCGCGGCGGGGCTCTTCGTCCTGCTGGGCGCAGAGTTCCTGGCGATGCTGCTGGTGGTGGTCTACGTCGGCGCCGTCGCGGTGCTGTTCCTGTTCGTGGTGATGATGCTGGACGTGGACTTCGCCGAGCTGCGGCAAGGCTTCGCCCGCTACATGCCGCTGGGCGGGCTGATCGCCGGCGGCCTCGCCATCGAGATGATCATCGTCTCCACGACCGTCGCCACCAAGGGCGCGGCCCGGCTGAACGAGAACCCGATGGCCTCCGGAACGGCGGGCCCCGGCATTCCGAACGCCGAGGCCATCGGCCGGGTGCTCTACACCCAGTACGTCTACTTCTTCCAGGCCGCGGGCATGGTGCTTCTGGTCGCCATGATCGGCGCCATCGTGCTGACCCTGCGCCACAAGCCCGGCGTGAAGCGCCAGATCATCATGGACCAGGTGCTGCGCACGCCTGCCAACGGCATGCGCATGGTTTCGCCCAAGCCCGGCGAAGGGATCGACGCATGAGCATTGGGCTCTCTCATTATCTCGCGGTCGCCGCGATCCTCTTCACCATCGGGGTCTTCGGCATCTTCGTGAACCGCAAGAACATCATCGTCATCCTGATGTCGGTGGAGCTGATCCTGCTCGCCGTGAACATCAACCTGGTGGCCTTCTCCGCCTACCTGGGCAACGTCACCGGGCAGATCTTCGCCATGTTCGTCCTCACCGTCGCAGCCGCCGAAGCCGCCGTGGGCCTGGCGATCCTGGTCACCTTCTTCCGCAACCGCGGCGACATCGCCGTGGACGACGCTTCGATGATG
Organism: Phenylobacterium sp.; assembly: GCF_004799395.1. Lineage (GTDB taxonomy): Bacteria > Pseudomonadota > Alphaproteobacteria > Caulobacterales > Caulobacteraceae > Phenylobacterium. Next base: position 998 of record NZ_SSMZ01000015.1, on the reverse strand, counting down.
AAGGGCTGAGCATGGACGCCAAGCTCCTCGTCACGATCATCCTCTACGGGCCGCTGCTGGGCGCGATCGTCGCCGGCCTGTTCGGCCGCCGCATCGGCAACGTGGCCTCCCAGACCGTCACCACCGGGTTCCTGATGCTGTCGGCCGTCCTCTCGTGGGTGGTGTTCAGCCAGTGGACCTGGGGCGGGCTTGAGCCCTTCACGCTCACCTACGCGCCGTTCATCCAGGTCGGGAAGTTCGTCTCCAACTGGTCGTTCCGGCTCGATGGCCTGTCGGCGGTGATGCTGGTGGTGGTGACCACGGTCTCCAGCCTCGTGCATCTCTACAGCTGGGGCTACATGGCCGAGGACGATAGCAAGCCCCGGTTCTTCGCCTACCTGTCGCTGTTCACCTTCGCCATGCTGTCGCTGATCAGCGCGGCCGACTTCATGCAACTGTTCTTCGGTTGGGAAGGCGTGGGCCTGGCAAGCTACCTGCTGATCGGCTTCTGGTATCACAAGCCCACCGCCAACGCGGCGGCCATTAAGGCCTTCGTGGTCAACCGAGTGGGCGATTTCGGCTTCGCGCTCGGCATCATGACCGTCTTCTGGTCGCTGGGGACGATCCAGTTCGCCCAGATCTTCCCGCAGGTCGCCGCGCACGCAGGCGACACCTGGATGTTCGCCGGTCAGGGCTGGCGGCTGATGGACCTGGCCTGCGCGCTGCTGTTCGTGGGCGCCATGGGCAAGTCAGCGCAGTTCTTCCTGCATACCTGGCTGCCGGACGCCATGGAGGGCCCGACCCCGGTCTCCGCCCTGATTCACGCAGCCACCATGGTGACCGCGGGCGTCTACATGGTCTGCCTGCTCTCGCCGATGTTCGAATACGCTCCGGTTGCCAAGCACATCGTCGTCGCCATCGGCGCCATAACCGCGCTCTTCGCCGCCACGGTCGGGCTGGTGCAGAATGACATCAAGCGAGTGATCGCCTATTCGACCTGTTCGCAGCTCGGCTACATG